>JAYVSS010000202.1:0-1500 GCA_043775075.1 Acidimicrobiia bacterium | reverse complement strand
CATGGCGAACGAACCCGTCAGCTGATCGGCGAGAATGGTCGGGTGACTACGCCCACGCCGCTCCAGATCGGTGCGCTCACCCTTTCGCACCCGGTGGTGCTGGCTCCGATGGCCGGCGTTACCAATGCGCCGTTCCGTCAGCTGTGCCGTCGGTACGGTGGGGCGCTGTATGTGAGCGAAATGGTCATGGCTCGTGCCCTGCTGGAGCGGACTCCTCGCACCATGCGCATGATTCACTTCGGGGCCAACGAAACCCCGCGTTCGCTTCAGCTCTACGGTACCGAGCCGGTGTCTCTAGGCGAGGCGGTGCGTCGGCTGGTGGCAGCCGGCGAGGTCGATCACATCGATATGAATTTTGGTTGTCCGGCCCCGAAAGTTACGCGCAACGGCGGTGGCGCTGCCGTGCCGGTGAAGCGGGCGCTCTTTCGTTCGATCGTACGGGTCGCGGTGCAGGCGGCGCAGGCCGAATCGGGCGGTCGGGTGCCCGTCACCATCAAGTTCCGCAAAGGGATCCGCGATGATCTCCTCACGTTTCTTGAAGCCGGTCGCATCGGTGAAGACGAAGGTGTGGCCGCCGTGTCGCTCCACGCCCGCACGGCCGAGCAGCTCTATTCGGGCGACGCCGATTGGAACTCGATTGCTGAATTGAAGCAGGCCGTCACGTCGATCCCGGTCCTTGGCAACGGGGATATTTGGGAGGCTGAAGACGCGTTGCGGATGGTCGATCAAACAGGTTGCGACGGTGTTGTCGTCGGGCGTGGGTGTCTTGGTCGGCCGTGGTTGTTTGGGGACCTCGTGGCCGCGTTCGAAGGCAAGGAGATCCCGCCGCCACCAAGGCTCGGTGAAGTGATGGAGACGATGCGCGAACATGCGGCGTTGCTCGTCGAGCACTTCGACGGGATGGTGCTGTCGCGCCGTCGCGGGCCCGAGCCAGGTTCCGCTGCTGCGGCCGAAGCGTTGGCCGTGGGGAACGGAAAGGGCATCCGCGATTTTCGTAAGCATGCTGGGTGGTACATGACCGGGTATGCGGTGGGGCCGGACATGCGCCGCCGGCTCGGCATGGTGTCATCGTTGCCGGAGCTCGACGATTTGCTCGCCGAGCTCGACCCGTTGCTCGAACTCGTTGAAGGTGGGCGCCGATTCAAACGTGGACATACAAACGGGCCGCGCCCCGTACATCTCCCCCATGGCTATCTCGACGACCGAGACGATCCAACGCCGCCTTCGGTCGATGCCGAGATCGCCGGTGGCTCCGGTGGCTGATCGGTTGGTCCTGGCCAGTGGCTCGCCCCGTCGGCGAGAGCTACTCGCCTCCCTCGGCTTGAGCTTCGATGTTTGTGCGGCGGATATCGACGAAGCCGAGTTGGACGGAGAAGATCCGCGCACTTACGTTGTGCGCCTCGCTCGAACCAAGGCCCTCCACGTGGCCTCAAGCTGTGCCCCGGGTACCGTCGTGATCGGGGCAGACACCACGGTGGCTCACGACGGCGCGATCGTTGG
>JAYVSS010000201.1:0-2789 GCA_043775075.1 Acidimicrobiia bacterium | reverse complement strand
GAACAGCGGGCCGGCCCGGAGCGCTTCGATCGCACTGTCGAGCGTGGCTTTGACATCGTTGCGTCGGATCGGTCGGACCATCGCGCCGTCTATCCAATACACGTCGAGCGGGAACGCGATGAACACCGTTGTTGGCGTAATGGTCGTCGATGTTTGAGGTGGGTCGACGGTGGTGACGGGCGGTGTCGTGGTCGTGGTCGTGCTCACGGTCGTCGTGGTAGTCGTCCGTTCCGGCTGTGGTGAGTAGGCAATCTCGTTCGGTGCAAGCGGACGGTCCTTCGAGTCTCTCGGCACGCCGCAACTCGCACCGGATAGCAACGCGCACACGGCAAATATTCGTAGCAACGAGGAACGCGCGGAGACTGAGCGATGGCGGGTCACTGCGCTCGCGCCTCCGGGAGTTCGACGGTGAAGCGTGCCCCGCCGTCTGGGCTTTCACCGACATGCACGGTTCCGTGCATGAGGCGGACGTGTTCCTGGACGAGGGCGAGACCGAGACCGGCGCCGGCGAGATGTCGACCTTGCGCCCCACGGGCGAATCGGTCGAAGATTCGCGTTCGTTCGTTCGGCGCGACACCGGGGCCGGCATCGTCGATATGGATCTTCACCTGATGAGCGGCGATGTCGCGGGTGACCCTCACACACGTTGCCCCACCGGCGTGACGGTCGGCGTTGCCGATGAGGTTGTCGATGACGCGTTCGAACCGTCGGGCGTCGACGCTCACTCGTGCGGCCTGTGCGTCTGTCGAAAGTTCAATCGGGATGGTGCCGGCCCCGACGTGGAGCATCGTTGCCTCAACCAACGGAGCGACGGATAACACGACGAGGTCGACGTTGGCCGCGCCGGCTTCGATGGTCGCCATTTCGAGAAGGTCGAGCACCATCCGTTCGAATCTGCTGACCTGCTGATCGAGGAGTTCGACTCCGAGCTGAGCTCGTTCCGGGAGTTCTACGCCGCGTCCACGCACAAGATCCATTGCGCCTCGCAACGAGGTGAGTGGTGAGCGCAACTCATGGCTGACGTGCGATGCGAAACGACGCTCGCGCTGCACCCGCCCCTCGAGCGAGTCTGTCATCGCGTTGAACGTCGCCACCAGCCGGGTCAGATCACGATCGTCGAGTCCGCTGAGGCGCGCGTCGAGGTCTCCGGCGGCAATGCGCTCGGCGGTGTCGGCGATCCGGGAGAGCGGCCGCAGCACTCGCCGCGACGCATAGAGGCCGAGCACGGCGCCGATCATCGTCGCCCCGGCTGCTCCGGCAGCAAGGGTCGCAGCCAGGGTGGACAGCGTGCGCTGGAGCTCGGTGAGCGGCGTTGTGGCGATGAAGATGGTTGGTGTTCTTGCCCCCGTGGTGATGGGCACCGCAACAGCCAGCTGCGGCTGGCCGCGCAAGACGAATCGTTGCCGGGTCGGCGCCCCTTCGAGCGATCGGCGGAGGAGTTCCGACGGGAGGTCGTCAGGGGCGATGTTCGCCGAGGTGACGTACCAAGTGTTGTTGTGGAACAGCATTGGCTGCGATCCCGACACGTTGATCACTGAGGAGAGCAGGCGCGCCCCTCCATCGGGTGAGGCGCGAAGGGCGTTGGCCAGCAGGCGGGCGTTGAATCCCGCCTGCGCGACGGCTACCTGCTCTCGTTGCTTGAGGAGGGTGATCCGTGAGCGGTTGTAGGTGAAGCCGGCCAATACGCTCGACAACAACAAAGCCAGGACGCCAAACGCGATGCTGGAGCGGGCTCGGAGTCCGAGGCTGGCGGGTCCCCGGCCGATCACGAGATCACGGGACCAGCTTGTAACCCAATCCGCGTACCGTGACGAGGTGACGCGGGTCGGAGGGATCGTCTTCGAACTTCACCCGCAGCCGGTACATCTGGCTGTCGATGAGGCGCATATCGCCCAGATAGTCGTAACCCCACACGCGATCGAGGAGGTCTTCGCGGCTGACGATCTGATCGGGGTGCATGGCCAGTTCACAGAGGATCTTGAACTCGGTTCGGGTCAGCGGCAACGGCTGACCGTTCCACGTCGCATCCCCCGATGAGGGACGGATCACCAGCGGCCCGACGCGCAGCACCGGAGCGTGTCCGTCGGGCTCCTCAGTCACCGACAGGACGGTGTTGCGGCGCACCATCGCTCGCAGACGGGCGGCGAGTTCCTTCGCCGCAACCGGCTTGATGAGGTAGTCGTCGGCGCCAGCCTCAAGACCCGCCACCACATCGTGGGTGTCACTCTGCGCGGTGAGGATCACGATGGGCATTTTGCTCTGCGCGCGTATGGCCCTCACGACGTCGAACCCGTGGATCCCGGGCAGAAGCAGATCGACGATGGCGACGTCGATCGGCGTCGACAGGGCCAGCGTGATGCCCTCTTCTCCGGTGGAGGCTTCAGTGACTTCGAAACCATCGTCTTCTAGATTCAACCGGAGCGTGAGACGGATCTGATCGTCGTCCTCCACGAACAACACCGACGGACCCATCCCCGCATCTTGACCCATCGGCGGTGTATCGACCACCCGGTAAACGCCGCGTCACCGTTTTGTCAGCGATTCGCGACGTTCCCGCCACCCCTCCGCGAGAATCACATCCGTACAGTGGAATCAACTCACCAGCGACGAAGGGGCCCCTCGGCCGATTGGCGCAGTGAGGAACGGGTTCAACCGCCGACCGGGCAGCACACCTCTTCCCCTGGGATGTGTCGTCTGTACGGTGGAATGTGGACCGCTGCACGAGGTGTGGTCCGTAGCTGGTTACTACGGACACACCTCTGCGAGCTTCGAGGACTCGGTGTCGCCGG
>JAYVSS010000200.1:0-4091 GCA_043775075.1 Acidimicrobiia bacterium | reverse complement strand
ACATCCTTGCTCTGCTCGCCCAAAAACGCCGAACAGTCGACCACGAACTTCCAGTCGTATCGGCGGGCGCGAACAACAACGGCTGCGACGTGAAGATATGAGCAACGTGAGCGATGAGAAACTCCTAACGTGAAGGTTCTCATCGTTGAAGACGAGCAGCGTTTGGCGGCATCGCTGCGTCGAGGAATGATGGCCGAGGGGCACGTTGTGGAGGTCGCCAACGACGGTGAACAGGGGCTGTGGATGGCGCAGAACAACAGTTTTGACGCCATTGTTCTCGACATCATGCTGCCGAAACGCAACGGGTACGACGTGTGCAGCACCCTTCGTCGCGAAGGCAACTGGACACCGATTCTGATGCTCACGGCCAAGGATGGCGAGCATGACATCGCCGAAGCGCTCGACACGGGTGCCGACGATTACCTCACCAAACCATTCTCCCTCGTGGTGTTGTCTGCGCGCTTACGAGCGCTGGGTCGCCGGGGTGGAACGGAACGCCCCATAGTCCTTAACGTCGACGACCTCACCCTCGACCCCGGGCGCCGGCGCTGCGAACGGGCCGGTACGGCCATCGCCCTCACGCCGAAAGAGTTCAATATTGTCGAGTTCATGATGCGCCGAACCGGGCAGGTGGTGACCAAAGCGGACATCTTAGGACATGCGTGGGACTTTGCCTACGATGGAGATCCCAACATCGTCGAAGTCTACGTCTCAAGTATTCGCAAGAAAATCGACGCTGCATTTGGCCGACATAACCTGAAAACTGTGTGGGGCGTAGGCTACGAAATCAGCGCAAACGAACCCGGCCCTGCCGTTTCATGACCGTCCCCCAGACGGCGACAACTCGACGCCTCGGCGTGCGGTCCCGGACCGTTCTTGGAGCCACCGCAGCGCTCGCGGTCGCACTACTGGCCGGTGCTTCCGTTCTACGACTCCAACTCCGCCACTCCCTTTACACCTCGATTAGCAATCAAACACTGACCCGAGCACTGGGCGTTGCGGCACTGGTCAAGACTGGTGATTTCAGTGGTGTGCTCGATTCCGAGGGATTGAAGCCTCAATGGGTCCAAGTCATCAATAGTGATGGCCGCGTCGTGGCTTTCACGACAAATGTCCGTCGGCTTACGAAACCCTTTGCCAAGCTTCCCCACTCGGACAACACCGCCGTCCAACGGCTGTCGGGGTTGCCGATCGACACCGGCGAAGCCGTTGCGGTGGCGTTCGTTCCCATCACGAGCGACGGCCAACAGTTCACCGTTCTGGCGGCGAGCCCTCTCGACCTCGCTGATATCTCCGACCGCAATGTGGTCAAGGTACTTCTCCTGGTGTTTCCCGCACTCCTCCTCACCGCAGCGGCCGTACTGTGGCTCGTCGTTCGCCGGGCGATGCGGCCGGTCGAAGCCATCCGGACCAAGGTCGCGTCGATCACTAGCAATGACCTCCGCGGGCGGGTCCCCCACCCCGGAACCAATGACGAGATCGGTCGGCTCGCCACAACGATGAACGACATGCTCGATCGTCTGCACGCGTCCAGTCTGCGCCAGCAACGATTTGTCGGGGACGCGAGCCACGAACTTCGCTCCCCCCTCGCCTCGCTGCGGAATCAACTGGAAGTATCGACCCTCGACAACACCGATCCCGGATGGAGCGAGACCGTCGCCGGGATGATCGCTGACCACGAACGCCTTGAACGCCTCATTCGTGACCTTTTGCTCCTCGCCCGCCACGACGATCACGAACTGGTGGATGCCGAACCAGTGGACCTCGGTTACCTCGTTCGGAGCGAGATGAACAAGCGACCGCCCGTTACAGGGTTAACCCGCCGCGTAGACGCCGAGAATGCTTTGGTCAACGGCAACGCAGATGCCTTAGTACGCGTACTTCGCAATCTTGTTGACAACGCCGAACGTCACTCAACCTCGACCATCGTCGTCAGCGTGCATCGTTCCAATGGCTCCTCTTCATCCAACACAACAAACAACGCCATGGTTGAGATGATCGTCCAAGACGACGGGCCGGGCATCCCCGACCCGTTTCGTTCCGTGATCTTTGAGAGATTTCGTCGCCTTGATGATGCTCGCGCCGCCGAGGCCGGCGGAAGTGGCCTCGGTCTGGCAATCGTCGCCGATCTCGTGCATGCGCACGGCGGGACGGTCAACGTTGCCCTTTCAACCATCGGCGCGCGTTTCGTCGTCCGGATACCCGCACTGAGGTCCGTGGAGGCAGCGGAATAGGTGACACCGATTGGACTTCAGGGTTTCTTCAGCATCGACAGCGCACGATTGCCCGAGCCAACGAGAGGACCCTCATGAACACCCCCGCCATGCCCGTGACCCGACAGATGCTCAACAAGGTTCCCGAGGCGACCCTGCTTTTCTGGGTGGTGAAGATCATGGCTACCACGGTCGGTGAGACGGTCTCCGACTATTTCAACACCACGCTCAATTTTGGCCTGGTGGGGACGTTCTTCGTGATGGCGGCAATCCTCATCGTTGCGTTGGTCATCCAGTTTCGGCTCCGTCGCTATGTGCCAGCGGTGTACTGGTTCGTCGTCGTCCTCATCAGTGTTGTAGGTACGCTTATTACCGACTACCTGCACGACAGCCGTGGGGTTGAACTACGTCCGCTGACGATTGGATTCTCGATTGCGTTGATCATGTGCTTTGCCGCCTGGTACGCGAGCGAGAAGACACTTTCCATACATTCCATCGTCACCACGAAGCGCGAAGCGTTTTACTGGCTCACCATCCTGTGCAGCTTCGCGCTCGGCACGGCGGCAGGGGACTATCTCGGAGAATCAGTCTTCAAAAGCTTCTGGAAGGCCGGGCTGGCGTTTTCGGCGTTCATCGCTGTTGTGGCGTTCGCCCACTTCGTCCTCAAGCTCAACGGCATTCTCGCCTTCTGGCTGGCTTACATCGTCACTCGGCCCCTCGGAGCTTCCATCGGCGACTACCTCTCGGCGGCGAAGGACGAGGGGGGCCTCAACCTCGGGACGACCGTGGTGAGCGCAGCCTTCCTCGCCACGATCGTCGCCGTGGTCCTCTACCTCACCAAGACGAAGGCCGACGTGATCGAGCTTGAGCCCCGGCCGGCTTTCTAACGGTTGGCCGCACGGTGAGCAGACCACTAGGTGAGGTACCGAGCAGATACGCAGTTCAGTTGATCGGCGACCACACCAGTCGTTGTGGCCGAAAGCAACTTGAGGAACTCGGCGTGGGCCCAGACCAGTGGTGTGGCGCTGCCCGAAGGGCGACCCGGAGCGAGGCGACGCTCGGGGATCGCCGCACTGTCCCAGACCTGCTCGGGGAGGAGTCCGCCGTCGCTGGCCGATGCCGCCATCGCCCGCACATAAGGCATTGGATCCCCGCCCGCAGCCACCGCATAGTGACCCCGTTCACCGGATAGAAGAGGCCATAGCCGTCCGATCCCCGAGCCATTGAATGGCGAACCATCGTCATGCTCGCCGTAGCCATCATCTTGGTAGCGGTGATAGAGCGGCCCGCCCGGGAGGTCCTGACGCAACACGGCATCGACAATCCGAACGGTATCAACAACGCGCGGATCGAGGGCGGAGCGAAGGCCGTAGCGGACCAGGGTGAGGAACTCCATCCCCACAAGGCAATCTGCCCGCACCACGAGGCCATCGCGGTTCGCCACCACGACGAAGCCGTTCTTCCCCTCACCCGGCGGAGCTATGCGCACATAGTGACCGGTCGTTCCGTGCTCCACGTCGAGAGGAGTGGCGGACACGTAGAGATAGTTTTCAATTGATTCGTTCCAGAGATCGGCCTTGGCCAGCGCAGTCGCCGCATCATCAGGCGAGAGGAAGCCGTGGGAAGCGGCGCCGACGAGCGCCGCGATAGCCGCCGCCATAGTGAACGCGTTCGCTCCCGCGGATTCCTCCCATCGATCCTGGTTACTCAACGGACCGTTGGCGATGAGGTACCGCACGGCGGCGGTGACCATCTGGCATAACGGGCCGTGGTCGTGCTCGCCGAGTACCCCCAACTCCGTGAGCTTGGCGGCGAGGATGACGGGTAAAGCGGTTTCGTCGAGCTGTAATCCGGACCAATAGTGCGCGCCGTCCGGCG
>JAYVSS010000199.1:0-18227 GCA_043775075.1 Acidimicrobiia bacterium | reverse complement strand
GCGGCGACACGCATCGGTGTCGGCTCGGTGTAAAGGTCAGCGAACGCGATAGATGGATCGGGGAACGGGCTCGCGTCAGTGAAGGCAACGGCGGCCTCCACCTCGCCGAGCACCGAGGCCTCGAGTTCGTCTAGCTCCTGCTCAGTCGCCAACCCCGCCTCGACCAGGTGACGACGGAACAACACGATCGGGTCACGCTGCAGCCAGTCCGCCTTCTCAGCGGCATCGCGGTAGTCGGTGCCCAGGCGAAGGCCCTCAGAGTGCTCTCGGAAACGGTAGGTGACCACTTCAACCAGGGTCGGGCCCTCGCCGCGACGGGCGCGGTCGACCGCGCGCGTCGTGGCGTCGTGGACGGCGAGCACGTCTTGGCCGTCCTCGACGCGGATTCCTTCCATGCCGAAGCCAGCAGCCCGGTCGGCAATGACGCCCGAGGTGACGGTGTGGGCCGGCGTGGAGAGCGCGTACTGATTGTTCTCGCACAAAAAGACGACAGGCAGATCCCATGCGCCCGCGAGATTCATCGACTCGTACAGGCAGCCCTGGTTGGCGGCGCCGTCGCCGAAGAAGGCCAGCGACACCCGACCGTTGCCGAGCACCTTCGAAGACAGTGCTGCACCCGTCGCGATCGGGATGGACGACCCCACGATGCCCGACTCACCCAGGCTGCCCACGTTGAAGTCTGCCAGGTGAAGCGAGCCACCTTTGCCGCCGCAGACCCCGGTGGCCTTGCCGACCAGCTCGGCCATGAGCGGGCCCAGCGGCGAGCCCTTGCCGATGGGGTGCCCGTGACTGCGGTGGTTGCCCGACATGTAGTCGCCGTCGGCCAGCGCCATGCACGCGCCCACGACCTGAGCCTCCTGGCCGATCGATGTGTGCACGGTGCCGGGAATCTGCCCCCGCTTCACCATCTTGGAGGCCCGCTCGTCGAAATGGCGGATGCGTAGCATGCGTCGCTGCATCTCCAGCTGGGTGACGGTGTCGCGCAACATTACTCTCCTCGTGTGGGTAAATATTTGATCCGTGGGTTAACATGCTGACACACTTTGGGCGCTGTGGTCAAGGCCACTTGGGAGCAGCTGGTCAATGCGGTCAAACACGTAGCTCGGGCGGCGACTCGGATCGAGATTGGCGACCATGTCCGGCGTGCTCTCTCCCGTGAGTACCAACGCTGAGTCGATGCCAGCATCGACGGCCATCGCGATGTCGGTGTACAGCCGGTCGCCGACCATCACGCAGTCCTGCCGCGCCAGCCCCAACACGGCTAGGGCAGTGCGGAGCATCGACGGATCGGGCTTGCCGAAGTTTGCCTCGCAGCGCACGCCGGTGCATGCCTCGATCGCCGCCACCACGGCCGCGGCGTCAGGCTCACCGCGCCCGCCCGGCATCGGGCAGTACGCATCCGGGTTGGTCGTTACCAGCCGGGCGCGCTTGTTCATCCAGAGCGTGTCAAACGCGATTTGCAGCTTGCGGTAATCGAAGCTGGTGTCGTAACTGGCCACGATCACGTCGATGAGCTCGGGGTCCTCGCAAATCGTGCACCCTGCACCCACGACTGCTCGGCGTAATGGTTCGGAACCAATGACGAATACGCGAGAACTGGGTGCTTCGCGACGCAGCCACGCCGCCAGCGTGACAAGTGGATTCACGACGTGCCCAGGATCCGTCGGCAGTCCGAGGCGCGTCAGCTTCTCGGCGTACATTTCGGGGTCTTTGGTTGGGTTGTTCGACAGGAAAAGCGTCTGGCGCCCGAGTTCGCGCAGCGTCGTGATGAGATGGTGTGCGCCGGGCAGGAGCGCATCTCCGAGGTAAACGGTGCCATCCAGGTCGAACAGGTATCCGTCGTATAGCCGGGTAGCGAACCCGAGGCCCGGACCACCGGGAATGCTCATGCGTGGCCGCCATTCACAGCTGTTGGCGCTGTTGGCGCTGTTGGCGCTGTTGCCGTGGCGAGGCGGCCGAAGATCGACGCGAGTGACGGGTATATGTCGCGGTACACGCCGAACAGAGCGTCGTACTGGTCCGCCGTTCGGCCGTCGGGCTCGTGGCGACGCGATAGTGCGCTCATTGCGGTTGCGGCATCGGCGATCGAGCCATGCAGGCCGAGCGCTGCGGCCGCGAGCATGCCAGCACCGAGCGACGTGCTCTCCGGCTCCCGCACGATGTCGACTGGTCGGCGCAGCACGTCGGAAATGATTTGGCACCAGACTGGGCTGCGCGACCCACCACCGAGCACAACGAGCCGCTCGACCGGGTCGGCGAGCACCGCCTCCGCCCCCTCGGTGAGGAAGCGCTGCTCAAAGGCAATACCTTCAAGAAGCGCTCGGTAAACGTGGGACTTCCCGTGTATTCCGGTAAGCCCGAGAATCACGCCGCGGGCATTGTGATCCCAGTAGGGCGCAAGCGCGCCTGTCCAGTACGGCAGGACGAGCAGGCCGTTCGCTCCGGGTGGCAGTTGCGAGGCCGCCATTTCGAGGATCGATTCGGCGGAGACATCGAGGCCGAGGGCTCGGGGGTCGACGGCGGAGAAACGCTCGACGAACCACGTGAGGTTGAACGTGCCTCCTCCCATGAACGTTTCGAGGCTGTAACGGCCCGGGGTCGCGGCGAACAGCGTGCGGTACTCTCGGCCGTATGAGTAGCTTTCGCTCACGGTGCCCGACACAATCCCGCTGCCGAGATTAAGAAACGCCGTGCCCGGCTCGGTGATGCCCGTGCCGAGCTGAGCAGCTTGGCCGTCGCCCGCTCCCGCAACAACCAGAGTGCTGCGAGCCAGCCCAAGATCGTCGGCAATTTCCGCCAGAAGGGGCCCGAGCGGTACGCCCGGCTGCACCATTTCGGCCATGTGCGAGACATCGAGACCGCACGCCGCGAGCAGGGCGTCGTCGTACCTCCCGGTACTTAAGTCGACGAGCCCGAGCGGGTCGGCACTCGCCACCGACGTGCGCCACTCGCCGGTGAGGCGCTGCACCAAGAAGCCGTGAAGATCGACGACCTTATGCACGCGCGTCATCATCTGTGGTTCGTGCTTGGCCAGCCACAGCAGTTTGTACCAGCCCGGTGTCGGGTTCGCCGGCTTCCCCGTGATCCGGTGCACATCATCGGTGCCATACCGGTCGACCTCTTCGACGGCGCGGCCGTCAAGCCACAGCATGGCCGGACGCAGGGGCTGCCCGTTGCGGTCCAGGCAGACGAAGGACTCGCGCTGATGAGCCACGCAGATCGCCCCCACTCGCGAGGCGTCGACGGTTGACACGGCGCGGCGCACCGACCCGCACACCGCGGACCACCAATCTTCGGCATTCTGCTCACCCCAGCCCGGTCGGGGCTGGCTGAGCTCTAACGAGACGCGTGCCGACGACACCGCCCTGCCATCGGGCCCCCACACCACGGCCTTGGCCGCCGTCGTCGAGCAGTCGACGCCAACAACGAGATCTGCGGTCGTCATACTGCTATCGACTTTGGTGTAGCGGTGACCCGGTCAACCCGGTCCAAGATTTCGTCGACGTCGGCCGGCGTCCACCAACCCAGCAGAGTCAGCAGGTCGACCACGGTGAAGCGATTGCGCATGAGTGCGCACGACTCCACGGCCCACCGCTGCGCGTCGATGTCGAGGTCGGCGCCGAGCTCGTCAAGCCGGGCCGGCGCCCCCGCTGACCTGAGCCCCGCCACGATGACGTCCGAAGGGCGGACGAGCGCGGCCAGGTCGCCGACATGGGACCCCCAATTTTCCAGGGCCCCGTTGATCCCGGATAGGCACTGCGTGACCCGTTCAAGCTTGCGCCCGTAATCGTTCCAGCACTCATTGGCGATGCGACCGGACGGATCAAGCCGGTTGAACGCCGACCGCACGCTCACCTCGGACGTGGGCGCATCCAGCATCTCGACTTGTACTCGTGCGCCTGGCGTGACCTCGAGCCGTTCGCGCAGCATCTCCCACATGCACGCTGAAATCACCGACCCGACGCCGACCTGCTCGCCGTGCAGCCCAGTAGGGAGGTGCAGCTCGGCGCCCCGCAGGTCGAGCATGTGGCTAACGAGATGCTCGACGCCGGACAGGCAGGCGGTGGTGCCCGCAACCCCCGTGGCGATGCCGCGCAAAGCGAGAGCCCAGGTGAGCTCCTGCACTGCGTGCGGGTCGCCAGTGCGGACGCCGGGCGCGCATGCGTCAAGCCGGCCCCCAATTGCCTCAAGCAGAGCCACCGGTCCGTGGTGGTATGACGAATCGACGCCAAGGATCGCTGCGAGTCGCCAGTCAGCGGGGGCGACGTACATTGAGGTCATCTCTCCGTAGCCGGCGCGGTTCATGCGTCCAGGGGCTCCGGCAACCGTCTCGGCGTCGGCCACTACGACGTTCGGCCATACCGACGGCACGGTTCTTTTCACGCCATCTTTGAGCATCACCGACACGTTGTCGGTGTAGCCGTCCACCGAAGCGGCGGTCATTACCGTGACGAGCGGGAGACCCGGCCGCGCCGCAACAGCGAGCTTGCCGATATCGCTAATGGTGCCACCACCGAGGGCAACAACAACGTCGGCCCACGTTGTGGCGTCGATCGCCGCCTGCACCACCGTGTCGGTGACGTGTAGCTCAGCGTGGCCGTCGGAGAGAATGACGCGGCGCACGTCGAACCGGGTGGCGAGGTCTTGCTCGACGATCGCTTTAACGTCGGCACCTTTGCGATAAATCGGCGTTGCATCGACCAGCAATACAACGCACGCCGGGGTTTTACACCCGACTGGTACAAGGCCTGCGACCGCTTCAACGACGCGGGCAAGCACTCCCGGACCGATGACCAGGTCGGTAAGTTCACACGGGGCCAGTCGCCTGTCAGGGTCCTCGGCTGCGACCAGGGATTTTACGTCGTCCAGCCCGGTGAGCGTGGGTGCGTCAGACATGATTTCTCCTAGTTGGCTGGTCGGTAATGGGGATGCGGGCACGACGGCTGTGCCCGTCGCGTCGCAAACGAATATGGTGTTGAATCCGGCACTGGATTCGGCGGGGGAGAACGGTTACCAGTGGCGTAGCGCGGGGGTCACCTTCGACCGGAGCTCAGTTGCGCTTCCCGCACAACCGTAAAGCCGCATTTTCTCGAACGTTGCCTCGGTCATCAGTTCCCGACCGCGGGCCATGGCGATTTCCAACTGGCAGTCGCCTTGCGACCAGCTCTGCTCGATACCCGCTCGGAAGGCATGGCGCAGGTCTGTGTCGGCATTGAACTTATGTACGCCTGCCCCGACCGCCATCCGAATTTCTTCGTCAGGGACGCCGGAGGCGCCGTGCAGCACGAGCGGGATGCCCACCACGTCGCGGATCTTCTCCACAAGCGCAATCGCTAGTGGTTGCGGGGTCATAGTAGGGACGCCGTGCACCACCCCAGCAGAGATTGCCAACACGTCGACCCCCGTCTCGGCAACGAACCTCTCGGCCTCGGCTGGGTCCGTGTAAAAACGATCCCAATCCACTGGCTCGTCGGCGTCCGGGATGCGCCCTAGTTCGGCCTCTACCATGGCACCGAAGTCGTGGGCGATGTCAGTCATGCGTCGTGTCGTGCGGATGTTTTCCTCGAAGGGTAGGTGCGCCCCGTCGTACATCACGGATCGGAAGCCAAGCCGCAGCGCCTCGATTACTTCTTCTTCGCTGCCGTGGTCGAGGTGGATCACGAACACCGCGTCTGACTCTTCGGCCACGCGGCGAGTCATCTCGTATGCGGCTCGGACACCCATGTGCGGGATGATGGCACGACCGACCTGCAGGAACACCGGAGCGTCGGCGCGCTCGGCCGCAAGCAGCAGTGCCTGCGTTGTCTCCGGGTTGTGCATATTGAAGGCGCCGACGGCGTGCCCAAGCTTGCGGGCGTGCTCGATGAGCTTCAGGGCGGTAGCGGTCATGGAGGACTCCTCGAGAATCGGGTTGGACATATCAGGGGCAGGGTGACGCAGGGTGACGCAGGGTGACGCAGGGCTAGTCAGAATTCGTCAGTCAGGGTTAGTCAGGGTTCGGGCCAGAGCGTTTCGCCAACCCCCGTAGAGGTCGTCGCGGCGCGCGGACGACATGGTGGGGTGGAACTTCTGCTCGGGGCTCCACGACGCAGCCACCTCGTCCGGACCGGATACGAGCCCGAGTCCAATGCCTGCGATGAGCGCAGCCCCGAGCACGGTGCGCTCGAGTTCTCGGGGGCGCAGTACCTCGACCTGGGCGAGGTCGGCGAGCAGTTGGCAGAGCAAACCGCTGGCTGCGCCGCCGCCGTCGACCTTCATGGTGTCGACGACAAGGCCCGACGCCCGCAGCTTGTCGACGATGTCGACGACCTGGTAAGCCATCGCATCTACTGCAGCGCGCACCAAATGCTCAAGCGACGTCTCCAGCGTTATGCCGTGCATCGACGCGGTGGCACGTCGATCCCACCATGGGGCGGCTATCCCGCCGAATGCCGGGACGAGGTAAACGCCGCCGCTGTCCGGCACAGCCGAAGCAAATGCGTCGACGTCGGACGGTGCGATAGGCAACCGCCAGCGCTCGCGCATCAACTGCAAAGTTTGGCCGCTGTGGAACACCACGCCTTCGGCCTCGAAAGCGGTCTTGCCCTGCACAGTCCACGCGGCACTGGAGGTGAGTCCGTCGTACAGAGCGGGCTTGTCGCCGGTGTTGACGACTAGGACGCCGGCCGTGCCGAAGGTGTGCTTCACTGCGCCGCGATCGAAACAGGCCTGGCCGAACAGGCTCGACTGTTGATCGGCGACGATGGCGCGCACGGGCGGCCGCGAGGGCAGGAGATCGGCGCGTACCCGTCCAAAGTCACCGTCGGATGGACGAACCTCTGGCAGTAACGCCAAGGGGACCGCGAGCATCGTGCACAACTCTTCGTCCCACGCGCTGTGCTCGAGGTTGAACAGGGCAGTGCGCGACGCACATGAGGGGTCGGTGGCGTGCACCTCTCCGCCGGTCAGGTTCCACAGCAGCCAGCAGTCGATGGTGCCGGCCAGGAGCTCGCCTTTCTCGGCGCGGCGCCGCGCTCCGGGGACGTTGTCCAGCAGCCAGACAAGCTTGGAGGCCGAGAAGAACGAGTCGTTGTGCAGCCCGGTGCGGGGGCGGAACTGCGCGCCTAGGCCGTTCTCGTCCCAGGCGGTCACTATGTCGTCGGTTTGTTTGGAGATCCAGACAACCGCGTCGTGTACTGGCTCGCCGGTGGTCCGGTCCCATACCACCACGGTCTCACGGTGCGACGTGAGGCCGACCCCTCGGATCACGGAGTCGTTGTCGATGCGGGCCGCGTCAAGTGCACCAACGACGGTGCGCCGGACGGACCCCCATAAAGACACGGCGTTGAGCTCGGCCCAACCGGGGTGTGGGTGAGACCACGGGACGGCCTCGCGAGCCTCACCCACAATCCGGTCGGGGAGCTCGACGACGACGGTGCGCAGGCTGCTCGACCCCGAGTCGATTGCCAGCAGTAACGGAGCGCTCACAGCGTGCCCTTGGTCGCCTCGATCGCTGCGCTGTCCGCCGGCTTGGTCGCCTCGACCGCCCCTGCGCCAAACGATGACGACCTTGGGCCCTGAGGGTTGGGGATCGCTAGGTGGTTCAGCCAGGTGCGGTAACCCTCTACTTCGGCGGCGCGTCGGTGCTCATCCCAGCCGAGGCGTTCGCCCACCACGGCAGCCAAATCGTCGACGACCTCTAGGCCGTGCCCCGGCTCGAAGGCCACTAGAACGCGCCGGGCCAGCACGTCTGTCAGGGTGACGGCATGCTCGCGGGTTACCGCATGCACAAGTTCGGCAGCCAGCAGTGCACTTTTGGTATGAACGACTCGGGCCAGCGCCGGATCGGTCTCGGCGAGCGTCCACACCTCACGAGCAACCGAGCCGTAGAAGCGCAACAACCGGTCGGCAATCTCCGGCCCAGCTCCGCGCCCGAGCAGTTCTTTGCGTAGTTGAGGCGCATCTAGCCCGGCCGCACCGAGCAGTGGACGACGTCGCGTGGCGCAGCCCGGGTCGCGGCGACCCAATCGGCGCATCACATCGTCGACGGCATCCTCCGCGAGTTGACGGTAGGTCGTGAGCTTTCCGCCGACCACGGTTACTAACCCCGCAAGCCCGGACCCGGCATGGTCGTGCAGTACGTGGGTGCGCGTGATTGATGATGCGGCAACGCCAGGCTCATACGGGAGCGGACGGACGCCGCTCAACGTAAACAGAACGTCATCCATGGTGAGCTTTGCCTCGGGGATGAGAGCGTTTACCTCGTCGAGGAGGTACTCGGCTTCACCAATGTCGCAACGCGCGCCGCTGGGGTCGTCGTCGAACCGTACGTCGGTCGTGCCGATCATTACCCGGCCCATCCACGGAATGACGAGGACGAGTCGGCCGTCTCGGCGGGATTCGTAGTAAACGACGTCATTGGGTGCAGATGGGAACCGTTCGACTACCAGGTGGCTGCCTTTCGCACCGCCGTTGAGCCGTGGCTGGGCAGGGACCTTGTTGCCCAAAACCCGGTCGATCCAGGGGCCGGCGACGTTATAAACGACTGGCGCCCGCAGCTCGATCTCCTCTCCCGTAGTCATGCTCGTGGCGCGAACGCCGACAACGCGGCCACTCTCAACAATTGGACCGTTAACACGCGTGTGTAACGCCAGTAGGGCACCGTGTTTTGCGGCTTCGAGCGCAATCTCTACGCATAGCCGCTCGGCAAGTTCGACCTGGCCGTCATAGAAAAGCGCTGCGCCCTTGAGTCCCTCAGGGGAAATCCCGGGAAACCGCGCCTGCGTCTTGACACGCCCAAGGGGTCGATGCGTGGGCGGTGTCTTGCGGAGCGAGAGCGCGTCATAGAGCGTCATGCCCAGTTCGATCAGCCAGCCGGGGCGACGGTTGTGTGCGAAGGTGGGCATAAGCAGTGGCACGGGACGCACAAGGTGCGGTGCGTTCTGGAAGAGCCGTTCCCGCTCGACGAGCGACTCTCGCACCAAACCAAAGTCATAGTGCTCGAGGTAGCGGATCCCTCCGTGGATAAGACGGCCAGACCACGCCGAGACGCCGCTGCAAATGTCGTCCATCTCCACGAGCACAACGCGTAGGCCGCGCAGCGTTGCGTCTAGCGCGATCCCAACACCGTTGATACCGCCACCCACGACGATCAGGTCGTAGGAGCGGGAGGAGGGAGCCGAATGGTCTGCCATCAGGATTCCTGCTTCCGTTCCTTGCCCGCAAGACGCCCCAGCGGCCCATTCCGCAACTGGGCGAACCAGTCCCGGTCGCTGAGCACTGCCGCAAGGATCACCGCGCCTATAACCACGGGCTGAAGGTTCGGGTTGACGTGAAGCAGCGACATCCCGTTGTTAAGGATGCCGACGATGAGCAGACCGACGAACGTGCCGCCCATCGAGCCAGTGCCGCCGGCAAGGCTGGCGCCACCGATGACAACAATGGCAATGATGTTAAGCAGATAGCCCGACCCCGCAGTCGGCTGGGCCGAGTCGAGCGTGCTGATGTTGATCGCGCCGGCCACCACGCCTAAAGAACTGGCGATAATGAAGGTGAGTGTCTTGAGACGTTTTACCGACAGGCCGGAAAGCCGGGCGACCTCGTCATTGCCGCCGATGGCGTACAGGGCACGGCCATTGGGGCGATAGCGCAACCAAAAGGCAAGGACAAGGAACACGGTGGCGAGCAAGATCGCCTGGAGCGGAACGTGGAAGACGTCGAAATCCGAGAGTTTGCCGAACCAGGACGGGAAACCGTTGATGGTGTTGCCGTTGGTAATCAATAACGCAAGACCTTGGCACGCCGACATTGTGGCGAGCGTGGCCACGAACGCTTGCACCTTGCCATAGGTGACAAGCAGGCCGTTGACGAGGCCGATGAAGGCGCCGACGGCGATCCCAGCGAGGAGCGCCAAAGGAAACGGCCATCCCTGTTTGGAGAAGAGGTACCCGTTGACCATCATGGTGAGTGCCATGACAGCCACCACCGAGAGGTCGATGCCTCCGATGAGGATGACGAGGAACGCGCCCGCAGCCATGATCCCGATGTCGGAGATTTGTGACAATACGTTGCTGATGTTGCGCTCCGTCATAAAGTAGGGCGAGCGAGACCATAGGGCGAGGATTAACACGATGAGGCCTACGACTGGTCCTCCCAGCGGAATGGAGAATCGACGACGACGGGGCGTTCGCTCAGTGGACTCGTTCGTAGCGGACGTATCGGACGTGGTGGGCATAGTGGCCGTTGTGGCCGTTGTGGCCGTTGCGCTTTTCGCCGATTCGTCGACGTTCGGCTCCGTGTTGTAGACGGTGGTCATGACCGGCTCCCCCTCAGAAGATGGCGGCTGGTGCCGCCGGAATGTGAATGTGGTTCATGCTGCGGCGACGGTGGCATAGCAAGACTGATGACCGCCTCGGAGGTTGCGTCCCTACGGTCGAGGATGGCGCGCTGCCCACCGGCTGACATCACGAGCACGCGGTGGGCCAAGCCGAGCACCTCTTCCAACTCAGAAGAGACGACCACAACGGCGACCCCACGCGAGGCGACGTTTCGGATGATCTCGTAAATCGCCATTTTGGCGCCGACGTCGACTCCGCGGGTGGGCTCGTCGAGGATGAGGACCTTGGGTTCGCGTGCCAGCCACTTGGCTAGGAGGACCTTCTGCTGGTTGCCTCCGGAGAGGCGCACGACGGGGCCATCAATGCGGCCCCGGATGTCGAAGTCGCCGGTGGCTTTTCTAGCCAAGGAGTCAATCCACGGGGTAGTAACCAGAGACCGCCCACGGAGCATTCTCTCCCAAGGGGAAACGATATTTTGACCGCCGGTGCGATCAAGGTTGAGCCCCTGGCCCTTGCGGTCCTCGGGCACCATGACCACGCCCGCCTTGATTGCCGCTGACACCTTCCCACGTGGAAGGGTCCGTCCCTCAAGCACCACGTCACCTACATCGTTGCGGTCAACCCCGGCGATGGCGCGAACGACCTCGGTTCGGCCAGCGCCAACCAGGCCGGCGATGCCGAGAATCTCGCCGCGGTTCACGGAGAAGTTGACATCACGGAAGACGCCGTGTCGGCCGAGACCTCGCACCTCAAGGACGACTTCGCCAGACGATGGAGGAGGAGCATGGTGGTCGAAGGTGAAGTCCCGACCGACCATGGCGCCGACCATATCCTCTTGGGATACGCCGCTGGTCTCCCATCGGCGTACGACACGACCATCGCGCATGCAAACAATTTGGTCGGCAACAGACTGCACCTCGTTGAGTCGGTGTGAGATGTAGACGACACCCACACCGCGAGTGCGCAGTACATCGATTTGGTGCAGCACCAGGTCAGTCTCTCGCTGGGTCAGCGAGGACGAGGGCTCGTCAAAGATGAGGTAGCGGGGATTGCCGGTGATCGCCTTGGCAATCTCGATGCCCTGCTGAGATGCCATTGACAGTCCAGCCACGCGGCGGCGTGGGTCAAGGTCAAGGCCAAGCTCCCTCAGGGCGGCGCCGGCCCGGTCGTGCGCCTCGGCCATGTTGACGCGGCCATGTTTAAGCGGGAGACGTCCCAGGAAGATGTTCTCAGCCACCGAGAGCTCCGGGATCATCCGGATTTCCTGGTGGATCAGAGCAACGCCTTGGGAAAGCGACTCAGCGGGGCTTCGTGGCGAGAACCCGGCGCCGTCGAGGGTCATAGTTCCAGAAGTGGGCTGGTGCACTCCAGCCATGATGGCGCTGAGGGTGGACTTGCCGGCACCGTTCTCGCCGATGAGCCCCACCACAGAACCTGCTGGGACAGCAAAGTCGACAGTGTGGAGCACCTGGACACCGGAGAACGCCTTACAGATGCCGGTGACGGCTAACGTGCCGATGGTTGGCTGGCTCAAGGGAAATCCTCTGCGACGAGATTGCTTCGGGTGGTACGGAAAAGATCGGTGGTGCGACGAAGTCCTACCGGGCCCGGTTAGGGACCCAGTAGGGCGACGCAGGGAGAATTACTTGACGTTCGGGCCGTAGAAGTCGACCGGGTTGACCGTATTCACGTTCTCGCTTGTGACGAGCACCGTGTCCTGATACTGCACTGGGGGCAGTGTCCCGCCAGCAAGCACCTTGAGCGATTGGTCGATCGACATCTGGCCCATTGTGAACGGCACTTGGGCCTGGGTAGCTTGCGGTGAACCAGTCTTGATGGCGGTGATCATCGTGGGAAAGCCGTCGATGCCGACTGAAATGATCTCGCGCTTTGCATCTTTGGCGGCCTTGGCGGCTCCGAGGCCCATGGCGTCGGACTCGCCGATGATCGCTTTGATTCCAGGGTTTGCCGTGAGCATGTTCTGGGTTGCCTTGTAACCTTCGGTCTCGTCCCAGTTAGCCGATTGCTTCGCTACAACCTTGATACCCGGGTTGCGTGACAGTGCCTTGGCACAGCCTTCGCTGCGCTGGAGTTCGGCGGTGGCGCCGAGGACACCCTGGAGGATTCCGATTTCTCCGGTTCCGCCCATCTTGTCGAATACCCACTGGCAAAGCACGTCGGCAGCCTTGACGCTGTCCGTAGCTATGTACGTGGCGAGTTTGCCATTGCCAGATTCTGGCTTCTGGTCTACTGCAATTACCGGGACGTTGGCCTCGTTCGCAGCCTTTACGCCGGCGGCGGCAGCGGTTGCGTCTTGGGCGATGAACACAAGCGCGTCAATCTTCTGGGTGATCAAGTCGTTGACTTGGTTGACCTGTTTGTTGGCGTCATTGTCGGCCGACAGAACGATCAGCTTGACACCAAGCTTTTCGGCTGCGGTCTTCATGCCATCGACAGCGGCGATGTAGAACAGTGATTTCTGGTCGGCGACCGAGACGCCGATTGTCTTGTTTCCACCGGCAGCCGCAGCAGCCACGGTCTCTGCGGCGGCAGCCACCGTTGCTTCAGGAGCTGCTGTTTCTGCGGGAGCTGCTGTTTCTGCGACAGCAACTGTTGTTTCAGCAGTCTTGCTCTTGCTGCAACCCGCTACTGCCATTGTCCCGACGAGCCCGACCGCGGCGGCCATTACAAACTTCTTTAACTTCATTTGGAGTCCCCTATGCGTTTGAGCGGTTCAGTGTAGAACCATTCTGAATGGATATTCATGACTGGCATGTCTATCTTGTGACAACAGTAACTCATACTTAAGGCCCATTCGTCAAGGGCTTCGGGCAGGTTTCTCTAAGGTTGCCAGTGTGAAAGAAGAGACGTTAGGCACATCGGTGTCGTCGACAACCCCTGGCAGCAAAACGGCACAACAAGTACCGACCAATGTCGAGCTCCCGTCCAGCACTGGCGCAGAGAGCATCCAGCTGCGCCTCGTCGCCCAAGTGGCATGGCGCTACCACGTGCGCGGGCTCAAGCAGAGCGAGGTAGCCGAATCCCTGGGTTTGTCTCAGTCGCGTGTCTCGCGACTACTTGAGGAAGCCGTCGGTTGCGGAATCGTTCGCACCACGGTGCGCGTTCCGCCTGGCCTCCAACTCGAACTCGAGCAAGCGCTCGTGGAGACATTTGGTTTGCGTGAGGCACTCGTGTTTGACGTCCCCGACTCCCAAGACGAAATGCGCCTCGTCCGCGATCTTGGACTTGTGCTTGCCGGGTACCTCCAAGAGAACCCGCTGGTGGGCGACGTTATCGGCTTCACCTCTTGGAGCCGGACACTGCGCGAGGCCGTGCGCGCCCTCGAGTCCCCCGCCCGAACTCCCGCTAGGTACGTGGTGGAGATGCTCGGCGACGTCGGGCCTCCGGAAATACAGCACGAGGCGGCAGAGGTGACCCAGCAACTCGCACGCATCACCGGTGCCCAGCCGAGATTCCTGCGCGTGCCCGGTGTCGTCACATCCCCCGAGTTGCGCCACACAATCCTAGAAAACGATAGCTATGCCCAAGAGTCGCTGGGGCTACTCGATCGCATAGACGAGGCACTCGTCGGCATTGGCACGTGCTCGATAGATGCGCCACTGCGACCCGGCGGCAACTTTTTCACCCGCGCCCAGTTCGTGCATGCGATCAAACTGGGTGCCGTCGGCCAAGTGAATCTTCGCTTTATCGACCGAGATGGCAACTCCGTCTCGAGCGAACTTGACGACCTGATCATCGGTGTTACGGTCGAGCAATTGCGGGCGTGTCAACGCACAATCGGCGTTGGTGGTGGGCCGAGCAAGCACGCCGCAATCCGCGGGGCTCTCGTTGGTGGGTGGGTAAACACTCTCGTAACCGATGTTGTGACTGCGCAGCAACTCGTTTACGGAGCGTCGTGAGCCACAACCGGTCGGCCCTCCGCACGAATTCCAGCAGTCGCAAACCGAAATCGAACGAGCTCAAGTTGACGGTCGAAGGACAGGATTCGGCGTGGAGGTTTACATGGCGTAGAGGTTTACACAGGTGGTGGCAGAGATAAACGACACCACGCACTCGCTTGACGACAACCATCCAGCCGCTCTTCGGCGAACCGAGGAGCCAGGACGCATCGGGGAGCCCCAGCAGCAGATTACAAACCGGCTGAAGCGTGCACCACCGAGCCGTGATGCGCCACAATCCGCCAACCGAACTTGGAGTTCTCATCCCGGATGAAAACGTTCATGGCGGCGACCGTATTGTTTTCGGGTCCGTCCAGAATGTTCTCATCGACGGTCACCCACGCCGCGTCACTCACCACGCCAACAAGCTCATTGGTCAAGATAAACTGCAAATGCTGCGAGTTCTCCAGCAACGCCACCCAAGAGCCAGAAACCTTGCCCCACCCATGCAACGACGACCAACCTGGATGCGTACAAACCACCCGATCGGAGTGCTCCCAAAGGTCACTCATCGTGTCGTAGTCCCGTCGTTCAAATGCTTCATAGAACGCGGTATTTGCGGCGAGAACCGCCACTTCATCGTCGACAGCCATAGGCCCAACCTACCGTGGAAACCTCAGATTCTCGACACCACGAATCACGATTTGACCGATTGAGCAGCGAGCCCCGCTTGTCGTGCGGGTCGGTCGGTTCCTCCCGGATTCGGCGATCTCGGCAAACCCGTGGGATTAGGGATCGAAACACCGCACTCGTCCCACGACTTTTAAAGGACCAGCGCTCAGTTGGCCCAAAGCAAAACGGCGACCCGAAGGCCGCCGTTACATTCACCACGTGTGCATACTGGGTTGGATTTTGTCCGCTAACAAGGGACACATTCCCACCCAAACTCGGACCTTAACAGTGCCGAAGCGCTCGAAGCGCTCGGAGGGCGAGAACCCTAGCCGCGAGCTTTGAGGGCTTCGATGAGCTTCGGGAGAACCTTGTGAACGTCGCCAACGATGCCAAGGTCGGCAATGCCGAAGATCGGGGCTTCTTTGTCCTTGTTGATGGCGATGATGTTCTTCGCACCCTTCATGCCCACCATGTGCTGCGTGGCCCCGGAGATCCCGGCGGCCAGGTACACCTCAGGCTTTACCGTCTTGCCGGTTTGGCCAACTTGGTAGGCGTAAGGCACCCAACCAGCGTCAACGATGGCCCGTGATGCGCCTGGGGCACCATTGAGCTGCTTGGCCAAGTCTTCGATCATGGAGTACTTGTCGGCTTCGCCCAGACCGCGTCCACCAGAAACCACTACGGCGGCCTCATCAAGTTTCGGACCGGTGCGAGCCTCAACGTGACGCTCAGTGACAATTGCGGTACCAGCGTCGGCCACTGAAACGGCTTCGATCGGGGCAGCGGCGCCGCCAGCAGACTCAGCAGCGAAGGACTTGGGGCGAATCATGGCGATAAATGGGCCCGAGCCGGTGAAGGTGGCCTTCACGATCTTTGCGCCACCGAACACTGCGTGATCCACCACAACGGAATCGCCGTCGATGGCGAAGCCAACACCGTTGGTGAGAACGGTTTTATCGAGCTTGGCCGACAGGCGACCGGCGATATCACGTCCATCGTAGGTTTGGGCCACGAGCACGAGATCGGGGGCGTTTCCACCTGCGACCATGCCAGCGATAGCCGAAGCAACTGGTACTCCCAGGAGCGCCCCGCCAAGATCGCCAGTTGCATAGACCTTGGATGCACCGAATGCTCCAAGTTCAGCGGCTTCTGCGGAACCGTCGCCAGCAACGATCGCCGACACGGTTGCGCCAGTGGCTTTGGCCGCAGTGAGAAGTTCGAGGGTGGAGGTTGCTACTTTGCCATCGGCGGATTCGGCGACGACGAGAATGTTATTAATAGCCATGTGAGTTCCCTTGCTGGACTTTATAAAGAGGATCTGTGGACCGGCCGAGCCGACTCAGATGACCTTGAGTTGTTCGAGGAATGCGATGATTTTCTGGTGCGATTCGCCGTCGTCTTCGATGACTTCGCCTGATCCACGGGATTCAGCGTTTTCTACCGACGAGATCTTCTGTCCGCCACCGGCCCAGCCAACACACGATGCGTCGATGCCGAGATCGGCGATCTTCAGTTCTTCAAGCGGCTTGCCTTTGGCGGCCATGATGCCTTTGAACGACGGGTAGCGAACTTCGACCACGCCTGCGGTAACGGTGATCATGGCGGGAAGGTTCACGGCAACATCGTCGTATCCGGCTTCGGTTTGGCGCTCAACCGCAACCGAAGTGCCCGTAACGGTGACCTTTTTGGCGAAGGTCACGCTCGGGAAGCCCAGCAACTCAGCAACCTGAACGGGGGTGGTCCCGGTGTACCCGTCGGTTGATTCGGTGGCGGCAATGACCAAGTCGGGGTTGGCACGCTTGATAGCTGCGGCCAGAACCTTGGCGGTGCTCAAGGCGTCGGACCCGGCGAGGGCTGGATCGGACACCAGAATGGCCTTATGTGCGCCCATGGCGAGGCCGGTACGGAGGCCCGATTGCTCAGAGTTGGGGGCCATCGACACTAATGTCACTTCGCCACCACCAGCAGCTTCGACCAGGCGTAGGGCCATTTCCACGCCATAGGCATCGGAATCGTCGAGGATGAGCTTGCCCTGACGAACAAGAGCATGGGTGGACGGGTCAAGTGAGCCAGGGGTAGCTGGATCTGGAATCTGCTTTACACAGACGGCGACGTTCATACCGCTCATTCTGCCGCTGTTTCGGGCGGTTGTGAAAATCTGCACAAGCGTTTGTGTCCGGATTCACGAATTTTCGGGTTTTCGGGCTGCCTGCAATCGAAAATGTCGCCTACTAACGCTGTTTTCTCATTGCTTGTGAAAAAAACTGGCTTAGTGGGCGACCTTTCGAATGCAACAAGTCCTCTGACTAGAGCCTCGACGGAAGATCCACTTGCATCGGGCAGAATGGCAGGGCGCTATGAAGATCCTGCTTATCGTCAACCCGTCGGCTTCGGGGGTCACTGCTCGTGGGCGCGTGATGATTCAGAACGCATTGGCGGCCGAGCACGATTTGACCGTGGCCGAAACCAAGCGCCGCGGACATGCCACCCGAATGGCTCAGGGTGCGTCGGCCCAAGGGATCGAGCTGGTTGTGTCTCTTGGTGGCGACGGAACCGTCAACGAGGTAGCCAACGGATTAGTACGTACGCCTACGGCCCTCGGTGTACTTCCTGGTGGATCAACCAATGTGTTTGCCCGCACCATTGGGTTTGTCAATGAACCCGTGGAAGCTACTACCCAGTTACTCGAAGCCATTGGCCGCTCATCTATTCGACGGGTTGGGCTCGGCAATGTGAACGGCCGCTTTTTCTTGTTCCACGTCGGCATGGGCTACGACGCCGCGGTAGTTGAACAAGTTGAGAAGCGCGGACAACTGAAGCGTTGGTTGGGTCATCCCCTGTTTATGTTCGCGGCTGTTGACACGTGGGCTCGCCGTTTTGATCGTAAGCATCTACACTTTCGGGTTTCATTCGGCCCTTCGCCTTCCGTAGGGTCCGGGGCCATGGCGGCGCTCGACGATCCTGACGCCCTTCCCTTCGCCGCGCAATCTGCGCAATCCGCCCAACGGGGTCGCTCTGGGGCTGGCTCGGATTACGTCGACGGGTTTTTCGCCATTGCCATGAACACCGATCCCTATACGTACTTAGGACCTCGCGCGCTGTCATTGTCCCCGGAAGCGAATTTCGATAACCCGCTGTCGCTGGTGATACTCAAGAAGCTTGATCTCGTCGGTACCTTGGGGGCAGTGACGGCAGCCATTCGTGGTGGCGGTCGCCTCGCAAAGCACCGCAACGTTGATGTTCGAACGCATCTAACCGGCTTCACCGTCCGCGCTCACCGCCCCTTCCCGTGGCAGGTTGACGGCGACCACCTCGGTAACGCCGAGCTCCTCGATTTCCG
>JAYVSS010000198.1:0-14092 GCA_043775075.1 Acidimicrobiia bacterium | reverse complement strand
TGAGGAACCAGCGCATGGCATCGGAACCGTAGGTGTCGAACGCCTCAGTCACGTCGGGATAGTTGCGCAGACTCTTCGACATCTTCATACCGTCGGATCC
Organism: Acidimicrobiia bacterium; assembly: GCA_043775075.1. Lineage (GTDB taxonomy): Bacteria > Actinomycetota > Acidimicrobiia > Acidimicrobiales > JANYDT01 > JANLQX01. The sequence goes on along the minus strand of JAYVSS010000198.1, from coordinate 13,992 downwards.
AAGGACGATGCCGTGCGCCATGCAGTTACGAAAGGCCGGGCGATCGAACAGGGCAGTGGCCAGCACATGCAGGGTGTAGAACCAGCCACGTGTTTGGCCGATGTATTCGACGATGAAATCACCGGGGTAGTGGTTGTCGAACCAGTCCTTGTTTTCAAACGGATAGTGCACCTGGGCGTATGGCATCGAGCCTGATTCGAACCAGCAGTCCAGCACCTCGGGCACGCGTCGCATAATCGATGCGCCGGTTGGATCGTCGGGATTGGGGCGCACGAGCTCGTCCACTGTTGGACGATGGAGATCGTCCGGACGCACGTCGAAGTCACGTTCGATGTCGTCGAGCGAGCCGTATACATCGATGCGGGGATACGTGGGGTCGTCGGACTTCCACACGGGGATGGGTGAGCCCCAGAAGCGGTTGCGGCTGATGCCCCAATCACGGGCGTTCCCGATCCACTTGCCGAAGCTGCCCTCTTTCACATGCTCGGGAACCCACGTGATGTCGTTGTTCAATTCCACCATGCGGTCGCGGAACTTGGTGACTTCGACGAACCAGCTCGACAGGGCGCGGTAAATCAGCGGCTCGTTGCAGCGCCAGCAATGGGGATAGGAGTGGTCGTACGAATCATGGCGGACGAGGCGCCCCATGGCCCGCAGGTCCTTGATGATTTGCGGATTGGCGGCGAGCACGTTTTGATCGGCGTAGTCCGGCACTTCGGTGGTGAAGCGACCGCGCTGATCAACGGGGTTGACGGCCTCGATGCCGAGGGCATCGGTGACCAGTTTGTCTTCCTCGCCGAAGGCCGGGGCGATATGGACGATGCCGGTGCCGTCTTCGGTGCTCACGTAGTCAGCCGTGGCAACCACGAATGCATTCGTATGCGCGCTGAAGAACGGGAAGAGCGGCTTGTACCGGCGACCGCTCAGCGCGCTTCCTTTTACCGTCCCGGTCTGCGTGGCGTTAGCCAACTCCTTGGCGTACGCACCGAGACGCGCTTCGGCAAGGATGTACGTTCGGCCATCGGCGTCGTCGTGCATCAGCGCATAGTCAATGTCGGGTCCGACGGCACAGGCGAGGTTGCTCGGCAACGTCCACGGTGTCGTCGTCCAGGCCAGGAGTGTTTCGCCGGTTTCGTTTCCGGCTCCGTCCACGAATGGAAAAGTGACGGTGACCGCAGGGTCCTGGCGCTGTTTGTACGCGTCGTCCATCCGCAGTTCGGTGTTGGACAGAGGGGTCTCACACCTCCAGCAATACGGCATGACCTTGTAACCCTCGTAGATCAGGCCCTTGTCCCATAGGGTCTTGAAGGCCCACATGACCGACTCCATATACGGAAGGTCGAGCGTTTTGTAGTCGTTTTCAAAGTCGACCCAGCGGGCGGCGCGGTTGATGTACGCCTCCCATTCGTGGGTATAGCGCAGCACGGACGTTCGACACGCGTCGTTGAACTTGGCGATGCCGAACGCTTTGATCTCCGAGTGGCCCGACACGCCCAGTTCCTTTTCGGCGTGAACCTCCGCCGGCATGCCGTGGGTGTCCCACCCAAAGCGGCGCTCCACATGCCGGCCCCGCATCGTCTGATAGCGGGGAATGACGTCCTTCACGTAGCTGGTGAGGAGGTGACCGTAGTGGGGGAGGCCGTTGGCAAACGGAGGACCGTCGTAAAACACGAACTCGTTCTCGCCGTTGTCCTTAGCCGGGTTGCGTTCGACGGAGCGCACAAACGTGTTGTTCGCATTCCACCGGGCAATGGTCTCGGTCTCGAGTCGCGGGAACGACGGCGACGGATGCACGACCGGGTACGGAGTGGGGGCGTTGGCCGCAGTGGCTGCCGTCGTGGTGGTGTCGGTCGTGGTAGCTGTGGTGTTGGTGGGGTTGCTCATCGCTGGTGCCTCATCTTGCGCTGAATGCTGGTCGTCTGCTCGGGTTCGGTGGTTTGTTCACCTGGTGTTGACCCCGGGGACGACGGCATGCTCTCGCAGGCCACCGCGGTACCACCCCGCTTGCCGACCCCGGTTGCCCGAGTGCGGCCGCTTCGTTGCTGCTGGGGCACTAACGCGGCCCGTAACTTCTGCGTCCGGTTCTACTGAGCCTTACTGCCCGGATGGGCAGCAAGACCGTTCTTCCGGCGACTCGAGGGTGATGGCCCCGTCAACGTCGTGGTGCGATCAATCCTACCGGGCTCACACCTAATCGCCGATCCGAGTTTTCTGGCGCACACTTGGGGTTGGGAGGTGGGTGGCGGGCGGGGCTCGACGACGCCCGGGGGCCTACGGGCGGTCGAACAGGGTTGGTTGCGGGGTGGCGTGGGTCGGGTCGACGCCATCGAAGAGGCTGGAGACGGACTCACCGTCATGAATGCACTGGATGGCTTGGGCGAACAGCTGCGCTACCGACCGTACGCGTAGATCGGGCCAACCGGCAGGTTCGGGCACGGTATCGGTGGTGACCACTTCCGTGATCATTGGATGATCACGAAGCCGTTTGACGGCCTGGCCGGCGAACAGGCCATGGGTGCACGCCACTGCCGCCTCCGTGCAGCCGAGGTCCTTGAGCCGCTCCAACAGCTCGACGATGGACCCCCCGGTGGCAATCTCATCATCGAGAATGATCGCTCGCCGACCGGCAACGTCGCCGACGATTGAATCTATGACCACGCGATCGTCGGCCAGGCGTTGCTTGGACCCGGCCGCCACCGGGAGCCCAAGGAGCCGGGCGAACTGGGTGGCGGTTTTGGCGTTGCCAAGATCGGGCGAGACGACCACCGTGTCAGTCAAATCACGATCACGGAAATGCTCGGCGAGGATGCCGATAGCGGTGAGGTGATCAACCGGCACGCTGAAAAAGCCGTGCACTTGGGGCGCGTGGAGGGCCATAGTGAGGACTCGATGGACTCCGGCGGTCACCAACATGTCGGCGACGAGGCGCCCGCCGAGCGAGATGCGCGAGGCGTCTTTCTTGTCGGACCGGGCGTAGGCGAAGTGGGGGATCACTGCGGTGATCTGGGCCGCCGACGCGCCCTTCGCGGCGTCGATCATGAGCAACAGCTCCATGAGGTGCTCCTGCGTGGGCGGCACCAGGGGCTGCACGATGTACACGTCGCGCTGGCGGCAGTTGGCCAGGAGCTGGGCTTGCAGGCAGTCGTTGCTGAACCGCTTGATGTGAGCGGGGGAGAGGTCGACCGAAAGTCCGTCGCAAATGCGGTGGGCCAACACGGGATGGGCGCTTCCTGAAAACACGACGATCTCGCGCATGGCCGCTCCGTTCAGATTGGGTATGGGGCCGGGTTCGGTGAGCCTACCGGGACACCCGTTGGCGAATGCCAGCCCGCCAGCCCGCCAGGCGTGTGGCTTGTTCGCGCCGGGACACCCGTTGCCGAACATCGGCTGCGAAAGTTGGCAGGCGGCGGCTGATGGTCTCCATCATGCTCCTACGCGTTCTCACCACCGATTCCGGTTCCCGCACCTCGATGCGTGCCGCCGTTTCACTTCTCGTCCGCCTGAGGCAAACTGGCAGCATGCCTGCCGATCCGAAGCGCGTTGTTGATGATCTCCTGGAACTCCGCCGACTCACGTCGGTCCCCGTGGACGGGATCGATCAGACCGTCGGCGGCGAGCCGAACCCGGGCCCCACGGTGGCGAGCGGGCGCCTGGCGTGGACCGACAATTGGGTGAAGGCACGAGAGTGGTTTGCCGGCACGTTCGACGACATTCCCGTGGAGACCAACATTGACCCGGCCGGGAACCTGTGGGTCACCCTTCCGGGCGATCGGCCCGAGCGCATCGTTCTCGGTAGCCACCTCGATTCAGTACCGAACGGGGGTTGGCTGGATGGCGCGCTCGGGGTGTTGGCGGGCGGTGAAGTCATCCGTGGTCTGCATCGCGACGGGATGAAGCTCCCGGTGTCAGTCAGCGTTGTCGACTGGGCCGACGAGGAGGGCGCCCGGTTCGGACGCTCGCTGTTTGGCAGCGGTGCGGTGAGCGGCACGCTTGAGATCGAGAAAGTACGCGAACTTAAGGATAACACCGGAGCGCGTCTGGTTGATGTCGTACGTGCACATAACGTTGACCTTGAGACTATTCTGACGGCGGGTGATATCCGGGGCCAGCTGGTCGCTTCGGCCGAGCTCCACATCGAACAGGGCCCGTTGCTCGAGGCAGGCGGTATTCGCCTTGCCGCTCTGCACGGCATTCTCGGCGTTGAACGTCGGTTGGTGAAACTGCAGGGTCAGGCGTGTCATGCCGGGGCCACGCCGATTCGGTTGCGTCACGACCCCACTATGGCGGCTGCGCGCATGGCCGTCGCCATCCGCCAAATGGGCCTTGATCTGGACGCATTCACCACTGTTGGTGTGTGGCGTGTTCATCCGGGCGTGCCCACAGCGGTCAATGGACGCACCGAGTTCAGCGTTGATATGCGCCACATCGATCGCTCTGTGCTTGATCAATTGGTGAAGGGCCTGGAATCGCTCGTGGCAACGATTGCCGACGAGGAAAAGGTTGCGTCCGATATCGAGATGCTGTGGTCAATCGATCCGATCACGTTTCACCCTGATCTCGTGGAGTTCGCCTCTGATGTGGTCGAAGCACGTAGCGGTCTACGTCATGTAATGCCGTCGGGACCGATGCATGACTCGGCCGAGATGGCCCGCTGCGGCGTGCCCACGATCATGATGTTTACCCCGTCGCTGTATGGCCTTTCCCACACGCATATTGAGGACACGAACTTTGCCGATATCGAGCTGGGCGTCTCCGCCTTCGACGATCTCGTGCGCAAAATGCTGCCTTGGGCCGAAGGTCGGCTCAACTAAGCGCGCTTAGCTTATGCTGTTTGATCCTGCTGTCGCAGTCGCTGCACCGAAGGTGCTGTTGCATGACCATCTCGATGGCGGGTTACGTCCCGCAACGATTCTGGAACTGGCCGATGAAATTGGGTGGACGCCTCGTCTCCCGTCGACCGACCCGATTGAGTTGCATCGATGGTTCGTCCGGGGAGCGGAGACGAAGGATCTGCTGCAGTACCTAGCAACCTTTGAGCACACGCTCGCAGTTATGCAGCGCGCTGGCGATCTTGTTCGGGTCGCTCGTGAGTGCGCAATCGATCTGGCCAACGACGGCGTCGTTTACGCCGAGGTGCGGTTCGCCCCGGAATTGCACGTGCAGTCCGGGTTGGCGTTGGAGGCGGTGGTCGAGGCAGTCCAGTCGGGCTTTCGGGACGGATGCGCGGCAGCCGCAGCGGCCGGTCGTCCAATCGTGGTAAATACGATTGTATGTGCTATGCGTACAGAGCATCGGTCGTTGGAGATCGCCGAATTGGCGGTGCGGATGCGTGCCCTGGACGACCGGATTGTGGGGTTTGACATTGCCGGTGCCGAGACGGGGTGGCCGCCCTCGCTCCATGCTTCGGCGTTTGCATTCGCCCGGGCGAACAACCTGCACATTACGATCCATGCGTCGGAACCGCCCGACCTGGAGCTGATCGCCGACGCGCTCGTCCATGGGGCGGAACGAATTGGACACGGGGTGCGGTTGCAGGCCGATGTGGACTTCTCAACCGGCTCGATGGGTCGGCTCGCTCAGTCCGTGTTGGAGCGCCAAATCGTGTTGGAGATGGCGCCAACTTGTAACACCCAGATCGGGGCGGTGGAGTCGGTGGCCGAGCATCCGATCGGGGCGTTTCTCCGAATGGGGTTTCGAGTGGGGATCAATACGGACAATCGGCTTATGTCCAATGTGTCGATGAGTTCCGAAGTCGCCGCGGTGGCGGCCGCGCATTCGCTCACGAATGCCGAGGTGGGTCAGTTGGCGGTGAACGCTATGGAGGGATCGTTCTCGTCATGGCAAGAGCGTCGACGGCTGGTTGACGCTGTCATCAAACCGGCCTACGCCGCCCTGGGGTAGAAGGTGATCCGCGTCCAAGTCGGTTGAATTCGTTGCTTTTCGACACCAAAATCGCCTATTTGGGCGCGTGATTCGCCCGACTTGGACGCGCTGGACCCTCCTGATCCTCACCCTCGCGCACAACGGGCGGTGAGCGGTGGGCGGCGGTCCGCAGTTGGGCGGAGGCTAAGTAGGGTCAGAGGACGTGAATCACTTTGATCTGGTCATTGTCGGAACCGGTTCGGGCAACTCGATCGTCGGGCCGATGTTTGACCATCTACGGATCGCCATCGTGGAGGAGGGCGTGTTCGGCGGGACCTGTCTCAACCGAGGGTGTATCCCGACGAAAATGTTGGTGCATGCCGCGGACACGGCGGAAAATGTCCGTCACGCCGCGCACCTTGGTATCGACGCCACGATCGACGGTGTCCGGTGGCGAGACATACGAGACCGGGTCTTTAACCGGATCGATCCGATTGCCGCCGGCGGTGAGGACTACCGGACCAAGCGATGCCCGAACGTCACGGTGTTCAAGGGGACGGGAGCCTTTGTTGGTCTCAAGCACCTGGAAGTCACGGCGGCGGATGGGACGACGACAGAGTTCACGGGGGAGCGGTTCGTGCTCGCTGCCGGGGCCCGCCCCCAGTTGCCGACGATCGAGGGCCTCGACGACGTCCGTTTCTACACGAGTGACGATGTCATGCGCCTCGACGAGCTACCCGCAAGGATGACGATTGTGGGCGGCGGGTTCATCGCCGCGGAGTTGGCGCACGTGTTTGCCGCATTTGGGGTCCAGGTCTCGATTGTGCATCGGCGTGATCTCCTTCTCAACCATCATGAACACGAAGTGGCTCAGGTGGTGACCGCCGCATTTCGTAAGCGCGCAAACCTGTACTTGGAACGCCGCCCGAAGGCGGTCGCGCAGACCGCGGACGGTGTCATCACGCTCACCCTCGACAATGGGGACACCGTTACGTCCGAGGTGCTGCTCTTGACCACTGGACGCATCCCCAACAGCGATCGCCTGAACGTCTCGGCCACCGGAGTCACGACGCACGCCGATGGTCGGGTGGTAGTCGATGACATGCAGCAGACGGTGGTGCCGGGCATCTTCGCGCTGGGGGACATCAGCTCGCGCCACATGCTCAAGCACGTGGCCAACCACGAAGGGCGCGTCGTGCAGCACAATCTCGAGCACCCGGATAGTCCTAAGCGCACCGATCATCGGTGGGTACCTGCGGCGGTGTTTACCCGGCCCCAGGTGGCCAGCGTGGGGATGAGCGAATCGCAAGCCCGAGCGGCCGGTATCGATTTGGTGTGCAAGGTGCAGGCCTATGGCGACGTGGCGTACGGATGGGCGATGGAGGACCGCGAGAGTTTCGTAAAACTCATCGCTGATCGCAGCACGAGGCAGCTCGTAGGTGCACATATCGTTGGCCCCCAGTCCTCGTCGCTGATCCAGCAGCTCATCACGGCCATGCGCTTTGCCATCCCGGCCGATGAGTTGGCGCACGACCAGTATTGGATCCATCCAGCGCTGCCCGAAGTTGTGGAGAATGCCCTGCTCGGCCTCGACTTCACCGAGTCGCCCGCCACTCATTGACCTTTTGCTGTGGGCCAAACCGTTACCCATCGCCGCTCCGAACTTCGAGGACCTCATACCCATGTCAGCTAAAACCACCATTGTCGCCACCCTGGGTCCGGCCTCTAACAGCGAGGAGGGCATCGAGTCGCTCATCACCGCCGGCGTCGATGTGTTTCGCCTGAACCTCAGCCACGGCGATGTCGCCGATCACCTCGTCGTCTTCCATCGGGTCCGCGCCATCGCCGAGCGAATGCAGGTGCAGATCGGCATCCTGTGTGATCTTCCCGGACCCAAGGTGCGGGCGGCGTCGTTTCCCGACGGAGGGGTGCGGCTCAACGAAGGTGACATCGTTGAGCTGGCCGCCGGCAAAACCGGATCCACAGCTTCGCGTATTGAGGTGAACGATGATTCCGTAGGTGATCTCGAAGCTGGGGACCGGGTTTCATTGGGTGACGGCGCCGTCACCCTTATCGTGACGACGACGGCGGATGGCGTGGCCAGCGCCACGGTGATTGCCGGTGGTCTGGTGCAGGGTCGTCCGGGCGTCCATGTGCCATCGAGCCGTTTACGCATGCGTACCCCGACGGAGCAGGACCTGGCCATTATCGAACAATTACGTCCGGTGGGACCGGATTTTGTGGCGGTTTCCTTTGTGCGCGAAGCGTCCGATATGGAACGGGTGCGAATGGCGATGGGGCCGGGTCCGATGCTGGTCGCCAAGATTGAAACGACCACGGCGTTGGAAAACCTTGAAGCGATTGTGGAAGCGGCCGACGCGCTCATGGTGGCCCGTGGCGACCTCGGATTGGAGTGCGCCTTCGAGGATGTTCCCCACGTGCAGAAACAAATTATTCGCATGTGCGTGGCCCGTGGCGTGCCAGTCATCACCGCCACGCAGATGCTCGAATCAATGATCACGTCGCCCCAACCGACGCGGGCCGAGGTCACCGATGTCACGAGCGCAGTGTTCGATGGCACCGATGCCGTGATGTTGTCGGGCGAAACAGCGATCGGGCGCGACCCTGCCCATGTGGTTCGGACGATGGACAAAATTGCTCAGCGCGCTGAGGAATCTGCGGACTACGTCCAATGGGGTGCGCGGCTCGGCCGTCTCCAGCGGAGGGGTCGGGCCGAGGGGGCAATCAGTATCACCGAAGCAATGTCGCACGCCGCGTGGCAGGCGGCCGCTGACGCCAAAGTCGCAGCGATTCTGTGTTGCACTCGCAGCGGTATGACGGCCCGGGCGCTGGCCCGGTTCCGTCCGCAAACGAACATGATTGCGGTGACGCCGATGCACCGAACGGCGCGTCAGATGACGCTGACATGGGGTATGGAGGCGGTGGTGGTGGAGGAGCGCAAGACCATCGACGAGATCGTATGGTTCGCCGTGGAAAGTTCGCTTAAGCATGGTTTGGTGATGTCGGGCGACGTGGTGGCGGTTCTCGCCGGCGCCCCCGACACGGGCGAGGCCATCACCGACGTGCTGCGCCTGGTTACCGTTCGCTGAGGACCGCCACAATCCCGTGGCGGGTCCAACGTCTGACCTGCTTTATGGCGGGTCCTTACGCGAGGGCTCGGCGGCCACCGAGGTCGGCCAGCAGATTGAGTTCGCGGCCCTTGACCACACGGAGGGCCAGACGCAATCCGAGGCGCCAGACGAGAAGCGACCATACGGATGAGCCGAGGATGGCCACCAACATAAACATCGGGTGGGCCGGTTCCACCCAGGCCATTCCGACGATCAAAACGACAGGAAACGACAACACTCCGAGCGAACAAATGCCGACCACGGCCATGATGCTCACCAATCCGCCCCGACCGGCCGACGCTCGCCGGTTGGCATGGGGATTGCCCACGTCCGGCTGGCTGAACGGAGCGATCACGGAGACGACGGAACCGACGCCAAGCGGTATGCCCCAGCACAGGAACGACAGCGCAACGATAACAAAGAATGCGCGCATACCTCCGTTGAGAATCGTCAGCACGGCAGCAGCGAGAATGGTCGGGGCGATGAGGTTTGGGGTGGCGGCCAGACCACGGGCCACGAGTTGTTGGCGCAGGCTGATGCCGGCGCTCTGATCGATCCACAGCGAGGCGGCGTCGGTGCCGAGGAGGTTGTTGGTGGCGTGGATTCCGAACAACACGGCGATGGGGGCGCCGAGCACGGCCAGGTCCGTCCCCCCGGCAAAGCGCATGGATTGCAGAAGAGCGAAGACGGTGCCGATCACGATGGTCACGATGAGCGACGAACGCCGTTGTGGGGACCGAGCGAGATAGCGGAGGTCCTTCGACGCCATTACCACCGACGGATTCTTGGCCCAACGACGAAGAATTTTCGGCACGATCGAGAGGGCCGAGTGATCGCGTGAGCCGCGTACGTGGACCACGCGTTCGCCGTCAACGAGCAGCCGATCGAGTCCGCGCAGCCACAGTCGAAGCAGGAGCAGTGACAGAGCAAGCCACGGGAGGGTGCGGGTGATGGCCGCGGTGGCGTGACCCCGTTGAAGGTCAGCGAGCGCCATACCAAGTTGGCCCGACGGGAGGACGCGAAGCCAACGGATGATCTCATTGCGGGTTCCGTCGCCGAAGAACCGGACGGCCTGAGTGCCGAGAAACAACGCCGCGGCACCGAGCGAGGCCAAGAGCATGGCGAGGTCCTTACCCCGCCGTGAGCGGCTGGCGTAGGCCAATGCAACGGCCAGTGCACGCGACGCACTGAGGCAGAGGAGCAGCAGAGTTGCGGCAATGAAAAGCGCGCAGATAATACGTATGACGACGAAGTCTTGACCGGCGATCATACCGGTCAACGCAACGACGGTGCCGACCGGAAGCGTGCCGATCAGCGAACCGACCACCAGTCCGCGCCGAAGCTCACGCGGGGTGAGTGGGAGGAGGGCGAGGCGGGTCGGGTCAAGTGATTCGTCCACGCCGCCGATGAGCAGCGGCCCGAACACCCAGACGGCGAAGAGCAGCGTGCAGGTGACAACGATGTTGCCGGTGGCCCTCGTTGCCGCAGCATCGCCGCCACCGGATTGCTGAATGGACCGGGCCAGGCGCACCGCGGTGAAGAGCGATCCGGCGACGGACGCGGCGAGAAAGCCGATCGATGCTGCGGCTTTCCAACGAGACGTGAACATCGAATTCTTCAGCAGTGTCAGCTTGAGCCGCACCAGTAAGCGCGCAGTGCTTGCTGATTCTTCCGGCTGACCCGAAACGATTCGACCGGGCCGAGCGAAACCGGCGCTCATCGCCGGCCGGTTCGGGTGAGGAGCTGGCCGAGGGCAGGGCGCGATTCGGGCACGGCGAGCGTGGTGGCGGCGGGAACGCCGAGCAACCATGACAGATCGTCCTCCGACCGCTGTCCCCCCACGGAATCGATAAACCGATCTTCCAGTCCCATCCCGTTCGTCACGGCGTCGAGGGGGCCGCTGGCGAGCACCCGCCCCTGATGCAAAATCGCCACGTGAGAGCACAGTTTCTCGACGGTGTCCATGACATGGCTGGAAAGGATGACGGTCCCGCCCGCTCGTTGATATGCGCGCAGTACATCGAGAAGGGAGCGCACCGAAATGGGATCCACGGACTCGAAGGGTTCGTCCAGGATGAGCACCCCGGGAGCATGAATCATCGCTGCTGCCAAGCCGATCTTCTTACGCATACCGGTTGAGTAGTCCGCCACGAGTTCGTCGGCGGTTGCGCCGAAACCAAGTACATCGAGCAGATGTTCGGTTCGACGTTCGACCTCGGAGGCATCGATCCGGCGAATGAGGCCGCAGTAGGCAAGGAGCTCGCGGCCCGACAATCGTTCAAGCAAACGAAGATCGTCGGGCAGCGCGCCGGTGCACGCGCGGATCGTCGACGGGTCGGGCCACACCGATCGATCGAGAATAGTGATCGCCCCGCGGTCCGGACCGGCGAGGCCGGTGACGGCGCGAAGCAGCGTCGTCTTGCCCGCACCGTTGGGTCCGACGAGTCCGAAGAACACGCAGCGCGGCACGTCGAAGTTCACGTCAATGAGGGCATCTCGTCGTCCGAAAGACTTCGAAACACCACTCACCGAAACGGCCGGTCCGGTCTGATCGTTGGCGGTCATGACCGAGCTAGACGGTGGGGTGTGCCGACGAATCGTCGCGTCGCCGACGGGCGGCGACGAGAACGATGGCGCCACCGAGAGCGAGCAACCAACTGATCGTGCGAAGCATCGAAACCGTGGACGAACCGGTGAATGCGACGGCCGGGGCGGCCTCAGTATCTGGTCGGTCCAGTTCGAAGCCGAGGACCGAGGACATGTCGAACCCGAAGTCGGCGTCGAGACGGTTGGCAGTGAGCACGAACGACGACAGCTCGATGGGGCTGGTCGGCTTCGACTTCGAATCGATCCCGCTCACCTTCACGGTGTAGGTGCCCTTCGGGATGCACGACACGAAGTACTTGCCGTTGGCGTCGGTCGTGGCCGTCCGAGTCTTTCCATCCGTGCCGATCACGGTGACGGTGACGTTGGGAATGCCGCGCTCACCCGAGTCCCGAACGCCGTTGCGGTTGCGATCCGAGTACACATCGTCGCCGACGGACACACATTCAGGAGCAGCCGTCGTCGTTGATGCCGTCGGCACCGTTGTCGGGGCAATCGACGGGGGAGCGGTCGGTGGGGCCGGGGGAGTGGTCACCGGGATCGTTGTCGTTGGCGGCGCGCTGGACGGGGGCACGAGGGACGGCGGCGGGAGGGTCGACTCCGTGGTCGTCGACGTGTTCGCGGGCGTGGTCGTCGTGGTGGTGGTGTCGGGCGTCGTCGTAGTGGTCGTGGTTGTGTCGGGCACAGTGGTTGACGTCGAGGTGGTGCTCGTCGTTCCGGGCACGGTTGAGCTCGTACTTGTGGTGCTGGTCGTGGTCGTGCTCGTCGTTCCCGGCACCGTCGTACTTGTGGTGCTGGTAGTCGATGAAGTGCTGGTGGTAGACGTCGTGGTGCTCGTCGAAGTCGTTGTGCTGGTCGAAGTTGAGGTGCTCGTCGATGTCGACGTACTGGTGGTTGTCGTCGAAGCCGGTACGACAACGAGACCGAAGTCGACGGTCAAATTGCTGCGGGTGTCGGGTGTCGTGTCCGTGGACCCGGCGGTCGGCGTTTCACCGACCGGCTCGGGGCTCGAAGCCCCACCCAAGGTCGCTGCGGTCGAGCGAACCACCGTGCTGAACATGGTGCCGTTGTCATCGCTATCAGTGGCGTTGGTTTCGGCGTTCGGCGCGGGCTCGTACGTGCCGCCTCCGACCGACGAGGTGTACCCCGCGGGCAGAGTGAACTCGACGAAATAGTTCCCAGCGGCCAGGCCACAGAACTCGTAGTAACCGCCGTCGTGAGTGTTGGTTGTAGTGATAAGCGCGCTTGTGGTCGCGTTGTAGAGGCTCAGCGTGAGGCCATCGGGGTAGCCATTTTCCCCGGTGTCGATGATGCCATTGTCGTTGTCGTCGATCCATACTCGGTTGCCCAGGCAGTAAAGAGGCACGACGAAGCCGACGTCGTACGAATGGTTGTTCTGCCCGGGGGCGCCGGTGGTGATCGAAATGACGGCACTGCCGGAGACATCGGTGGCGTCCGAATCGCGCTCGTCGGCACCCGGGGCGGGAGTTGACGAAGCGTTCGCCTGCGTGAGGATGTACCCCGGCGTGGAGATCGTGCCCTGGGCCGTGTCGACGGAGATTGTGTAGGACGTGTTCGGTGTCAAAGCCGTGACGCCGTACCGGGACGATGCCGTACTGGACGCTGAAGTCTGGCCATTCGAGAAGAGGTAGTACCCGTTGGCATCGGTCACCGCAGTGGAAAGCACCGTTGATCCGCTCTTCAACTCGACGGAGACCCCGGACAGCGGGGACTCACCCGGGTCTTGAACCCCATTGTTGTTGGCATCGAGCCACACTCGATCACCGATTTCAAGCGGGGCGGCGTCGCACAGGAGCTCAAGATCGCCGAGTCCGTTGGCCTTGCCGAAGTTCCCGCTCCCGGGGCTGCTGTCGTACAAGAGAACGCCGTTGGAGTGGGCGCCGGTGGTGTTGGAGAATGTTTCCATGCCGCCGGTGTACGTCGTGCGACTGCCATAGTCAGGATCCATCGTGGTGGCCAGAACGTTGCCGCCGAGCACGGCAACGGCGCCGCCCGCAGTCTCGTTGTGGGTGCTGGGCAAGGATTCTTGGTAGTAGAACTCGCCGTTCCCCGGTCCCTCACCATTGTTGACTCCCCCGGTGGCCGGGCTGATGCCGTCGTTGGCGTTGGATTCCAATGTATACGTACCATTACTATTGCTACGTGCGCGTAGGAGATCACCACCGCTCTGATATTCAACGTAGAGCTCTGAAGTCGGCAAGGCGGTCGGTGGGGTGTTCGAGACGCCCATACGATCACCGTTGCGGTCACGAAATCCAAGGATGAGGGCGCCGCTGGCATCGAAGTCGAGTCCGGTGAGCATGGGTTGGGGCTGGGTGAACTGGGTTGACGAAATTTGGGTGAACGTGTCATTCCATGGGTTCCAGCCACATCC
>JAYVSS010000197.1:0-10771 GCA_043775075.1 Acidimicrobiia bacterium | reverse complement strand
GATGCCGGACTGCTTGTAGCCACCCCATGACGCCTCCGACGGGGCGGGCTGCGAGTCGTTGATCCACACCACGCCGGCTCGCACTGCCTTGGCCGTGCGCAACGCCTTAGAGATGTCTTTCGTCCAGATAGCGGCGGCGAGGCCGTATTCGGTGTCGTTCGCCAGCGCCACGACCTCGTCGACGGAAGCGAACGGAATGACCGTCATCACCGGGCCAAAGATTTCCTCGCGGGCAATGCGGAAATCGTTGGAGGTCGCCTCAAAGATCGTCGGAGGCACGAAGAAGCCGTTGGCCAACGACGGATCCGTCGGCCGCATCCCGCGATACGCGAGCGCCGCTTCGGCCTTCCCTATGTGTACATATGCTTCAACACGATCGCGTTGTGCTGCGGAGATCAGTGGTCCCATCGTCGTACTCGGGTCGAGGCCGTTGCCCAGCGTGATCGCCGACGCAAAGCCGACCATGGCATTGAGCGCATCGTCGTAAATCGACTTCTCGACAAAAACTCGGCTGCCGGCTGAGCACACTTCACCCTGATTGCCGAACACTCCATTGCATGTGCCAGACACAGCCAGGCCGAGGGCGGCGTCGGCGAAAACGATGTTCGGACTCTTGCCTCCAAGCTCAAGCGTGACCCGCTTCAATTGGTCTGCACACGTACGTTGTACGTGCTTTCCGATTTCCTTGGAACCAGTGAAGCTGATTTTGTCCACCATCGGGTTCACAAGAAGCGGTCCTCCTGCGTCCACACCGATCCCCGTCACCACGTTGAGCACACCAGCGGGCAATCCGGCCTCAGCACCGATCCGAGCTAGCTCGATGGCCGTGAGTGGGGTCTGTTCCGCGGGCTTCAACACGACCGTACAACCGACGGCCAACGCTGGTGCGACCTTCTGCGTGGCCATCAGCATCGGGTAGTTCCAAGGAACGATAAGTCCACAGACGCCTACGGGCTCACGAACGATCAGGCTCATGGCATCGGGCCCGACCGGCGGAATATCGCCGGAGTGCTTTGTCGCCCATCCGGCGTAGTACTCGAGCAGAAACGCCACCTCGGCGATGTCGAAACGGGCGTCGGCGATGGGCTTGCCGGAATCACGGACCTCGAGAATGGCCAACTCTTCTAGGCGTTCGCGAACCAACGTGGCCATGCGGAACAGAATGCGAGCCCGCTCACGCTCGGAAACAGCTGCGCCCCACGACCCATCATCGAACGCTCGACGAGCGGACCGCACGGCCCTGTCCACGTCCACCTGATTGGCGGCGGGGACCGCGCCTAAAAACTCGCCAGTTGCCGGATTGATCGTGTCGAAGGTTGCCCCCGACGCGGCATCGGTCCAGGTCCCGTCAATAAACATCTTCACCCAACGAGTTTGACACCGACACCGTGGGGGTAGGGAAGCGTTATGCCCAATACGTCCATCACAACTGCTCACCGATCGTTCATCCGCCGGGCCGCAAGTCCCTCACAGGTGGGGACTGAAGTGATGGTCATGACCACGACCTCCGCCCCCGTCGACATCATCGGTGCCACGCCGGTGAGCTTCTTCACCACCAATCCCCGCGCCACTCACGCCCCGGCGGCGTTCGTCTCCGGTGCCCACGAGTTGCTGACAGACGACGACGAAGGGTTTTGGATCGAGCTCGAATCAACGCTCGAGGCCCGTGAGGCAGCTAAGGCATTGCACCCGTCGAGCCTGCACCCCCGGCTTCGTCTGGCCAGCTGACACGCCGCTTCGCCGTTTGTCGGGATGGCCGATAACGTGCTCGGGCTATTCGTCGTGTCCTTGGCCCCGCCATTGACGCAACGAGTACACATATCCCGTCTGCGTTTCAGGAGAACCCCGTGGCTGATCTGTCGTTTGAAAATCGCGTTGCTGTCATTACTGGAGCCGGTGGCGGCCTCGGCCGGGAGCACGCCCTCCTTCTCGCATCTCGTGGCGCCCAGCTTGTGATCAACGATCTTGGCGGGGCCATCGACGGCTCGGGCGGCGACCTTGGCCCGGCGGCGAAGACTGCCAGAGAGATCAACGACCTCGGCGGCGTGGCCGTCGCCGATGGCAACTCCGTTTCAACAATGGAGGGCGGAGCCGGCATCATCAAGGCGGCGATGGACGCGTTCGGTCGCGTCGATATCGTGATCAACAATGCCGGCATCTTGCGAGACAAGTCGTTCCACAATATGGACGAAGCGATGATCGACACCGTGCTCGCCGTGCACCTCAAAGGTGCGTTTAACGTCACCAAAGCGGCGTGGCCGATCATGCGCGAGCAGAGCTACGGCCGCATCGTGAACACGTCCTCAAACTCCGGCATCCTCGGCAACTTTGGCCAAGCCAACTACGGCGCCGCCAAGATGGGCCTTGTCGGCCTCACCCGCGTGCTCGCCGCCGAGGGAGCGAAGGCCAACATCAAGGTGAATGCCCTCGCCCCTATTGCACGTACACGTATGACTGAGGAATTGCTTGGAGCACTCGCTGACAAGCTCGACCCCAAACTCGTGTCTCCAATCGTGGCGTGGCTCGTGCACGAGGACTGCCCGGTTACTGGCGAGATTTACTCGGCCGCCGGCGGCCGGATCGCCCGGATGTTCATCGGTTTGACCGAGGGGTACTACAACCCGGCACTCACCCTTGAAGACGTGCGTGACCACTTCGAACAGATCCGCTCCGAAGATGGGTACATCGTGCCCGCCGGTCCGGGCGACGAACTCAAGTCCCTCCTCAAACACTTCGCCGGCTGACGGTTCCCACGCATATGGCTGCGGTCCCCGTCGTCATCGATACCGATGCCGGAATCGACGACGCTGTTGGCCTGTGGTGGGCCCTCACCGATCCTCGCATCGAGGTTCGCGGGATCACCACGGTGCACGGCAACGTTGCGCTGGATCAGGCCGTCGCCAACATCGCTGTGGTGTTGGCGGCAACGGGTCGTACCGACGTCATCGTCGGCGTTGGCGCAGCCGAACCGTTCGGGCACACTCCGAGACTCCCCCGAGCCACGTTTATCCACGGTCTCGACGGCCTCGGTGATTGCGGGCTCGTTCCGCCAGGTCCCGCAGCCGACGTTCCTCGGACACTCGGCGTCACGGTGACCACGGCGGAATCGGTATTCAATACGTGTGCAGATGACGCCACGCTCGTGACCCTCGGACCGCTCTCCACCGTGGCCACGGTGCTGCGCAACGACTTGTTGTTGGCTGCCCGGTTTCGTCGGCTCGTTGTTATGGGTGGGGCATTCGCATCGCCCGGTAACGCCTACCCGGTGGCCGAGGCCAACATCATCAACGACCCTGAAGCGGCGCAGTTCGTGCTTGGTGCGGGGTGGAAAATGCCACCGCTTCTCGTGGGTCTCGACGTCACGCAGGAGGCCACGCTCACCTCTTCGGAAGTCTCGTTGCTGGCGGAGCAACGCAACCCTGCCGCGGCCTTTTGTGACGGCCCGCTCAAAACCTATGCGCGCTTTGGAGGCATGTTCTGCGATCCGGGCGAGTTCCCCTGCCACGATCTGCTCGCCACGATGGCGGCGGCGGTTGAGGACCTCGTTACGGGGCCGGTCCTACCCGTAAGCGTGCAGACGAACCCGGGTCCGGCGTGGGGTATGACGGTGGCGGACTTCCGCCAACCGTTCTTCACCCGGTCGGGGAGTGCGCAACCGGCGCCGGACGGATTCGTCAACTGCCAAGTGGCGCTTGAAGTCAACGTGCCGCTGTGGCGGCGCGAGGTCCGTCACCTCTTCGGTGAGTCTTAGCGTTACTCAGGCGAGATATGACTTGAGCCGCGCCTTCACCGACGGCCACTCGGAATCGATGACCGAATACACTGCCGTGTTGCGGGGGGAGCCGTACCCGATGTCGCCCGAACCGGGCTGGAAGTTCCGGAGAATGCCTTCAAATGTTGCGCCGAGGCGGAGGATGGCGGCGCGGCTGCGGTCATTGCGTTCGTCGGTTTTGATCTGGACGCGAGAGACGTTCCACTCCTCGAAGGCAAACGTGAGGAGCAGGAGTTTGGCCTCGGTATTGATCGGCGAACGTTGCGCTGCGGTGGAGAGCCACGTACCGCCGATCTCCACTCCTGACGGGGCAATTTCACCGGTCAGACGTTCACCTATGGCGATGAAGTTGGTCATTCCCACGACGGCGTTGTCACTCGTGCGCCGTTGCACAAAGGGAATCCACGTTCCGGCGGCGAAGGTCGAAAGCCGCTCAGCAATCGCTGCCGTTGCGTCACGGGCGCCGGGAAGTGACGGGTCTGCACCTGGCACCGGGGCGTAAAGAAACGTTTCGCGTGAACCCGTGGACGCGGCGTTGATGTCCGTCGCATCCTCAACCGTCAGCAAGTCAAGACGGACGTGCGCGCCGATCAGCGACGTGGGATGCATGGTCATGGCGATCAGTACAGCAGATCAGTGTTCCTCGCCTTCGCCCATTTCGCCGTGATTCTCGTCGACACGATCGGTTTCAGCAGCTGAACGATGCATTCGGGCACGCCGCCGGCGACGAGATCCTCCGGGCACTGGCCGGACAAGTCGCTTCTCGATACTCGTCACCCCACGTCCGACGGTGAGCGCGCCTTCATCGAGTCAGTGCCGGTCGTAGGGCTAGAAGTACGTGCGCTCACGTGGCCCAGCCACCGGCGTACGGGAAGAACTGGCCGGTGGCGAAGCGGCTCGAACCGTCGAGGAAGGTGCCGCAGAAGGACGCAAACTCGGTCATCGTTCCGAGCCGCTTCATCGGGACGATCGACTCAACTCGGAGCCGGTCCTCCGGAGTCTCGATCCGATTGCCCCGCAGGAACTCGGGGAAGTCCATGAAGTTCGTGCCAACCACATTGAGCTGCACACCGGACGAAGCAACCTCCAGAGCGGCCGACTGCAACATGATTGTGGCGGCGCTCCGCGTGGCCGCATAGAGCGATGCACTCGTCGTTGGCCGAAGCGCGGTGGCGCTCGTCGCCACTAGTACCTGACCGTCGGTCTGCGCGACCAACGTCGGGAGCACGGCCTGGAGGAAGTGAAACGGCAGCTCGACATTGCCTCGAAAGGCTCCTTGCAGATCCTCGACCGAGGTGCGCAGAAACTTACCGAGCGCAATCCGTCCAGACGAGAAGAAAGCTGAATGAAACGTTCCGAACCGTTTCGTTGCGGCCTCGACCATCTGCGGTCCTATTTCTGGCCCGAACGAACCCATGGTCGGAGCGCCATCATCGTCGGGCCCGACAACTTCAACGGTGCCACCAAGTCCACGCAATTCTTCCGCCAGGCCCGGCGATGGAGACGCCAACACAAGGTCGTAGTTCCGACGGGCTAGAAGGCGGGCGAGTTCCGGTCCCACATAGGACCCGGCAGGGGCGATGAGCGCAACGCGACGTTCTGGCATCGGCTCGGTCTAACCCACGTTTGCTCTTTCTGTCGAAACCCGCTGAACTCGGGTTTCGTGCCGGGCCCCGTCATCGACCATCTCGTCTACGCCACGCCTGACTTAGAAGGAACGATTCGAGACTTCGAGCGGTTCCTCGGTGTGCGCGCTGTGATCGGTGGACAGCACGTCGGGCGCGGCACCTGGAATGCGCTCCTCAGTCTGAGTGAGGACGGCCACGTTGGGCCGTACCTCGAACTCATTGCCCCGGACCCGAAGCAGCCCGAGCCCGACGCACCGCGACCGTTCGGCGTCGATTCCACTCACGCGCCGCGCCTCGTCACGTGGGCCGCCCGCACGAACGATCTCGGCGCGGTGATCACCACCGCCCGTTCGCTCGGTTACGACCCGGGACCGGCGTCGGCGATGCAGCGGGCCACTCCCGAGGGCTTGTTGCTGTCCTGGCAACTGACTATGCCCCCGGCGGAGGGTGGAGGTGTCGTGCCCTTCTTGATTGACTGGGGCGTAACGGTCCATCCGTCGCTGACCTCACCACGCGGGTTGCGTCTAGCGCAATTCGGCGGGACGTATTCGCCAGCAGCCGATCCAACCGTCGCCCTCACCGCACTTGGGCTTACATCATTCCTGCCGTTGGAACTAAGCAGCACAATCACGCTTTCTGCCCTCCTGGTCGGCCCGGCCGGCGAACTCACGATCTAACTGACACTCCAAACGAAAGGTATGCGCGATGAAAATCGGTGCACTTATTTTCCCTACAGATACAGGTATTCAACCAGTCGAGCTCGCACGAGAACTTGAGGCGCGAGGATACGACGCCCTCTGGATTCCGGAGCACTCGCACATTCCGTCGTCGCGCCGAACGCCATGGGGAGGGCGAGATGGTGCTCCGCCGTTGCCCGAGGAGTACTCACGAACGATTGACCAGTTTGTCGCCCTGTCAGCCGCCGCGGCCGTCACGACGACGTTGAAAGTTGGAACCGGCATCACCCTCGCCGCCCAACGTGACGCGCTGTGGCTGGCTAAGGAGGTCGCATCACTCGACCACATCTCTGGTGGGCGCTCGATCCTCGGCGTGGGTTACGGCTGGAACCACGAGGAGATGGAGGACCACGGCGTCGACGTCTCCCGTCGGCGCGCAAGGTTGCGCGAAACCGTGCTCGCGTGCATTGAGTTGTGGACGAAGGACGAGGCCTCGTATGACGGTGAGTTCGTGAAGTTCGAGCCATCATGGGCGTGGCCGAAGCCCATCCAGCGGCCCCACCCGCCGATCGTGTTTGGGGCCGCCGCCACGCCGACGACGCTTCGTCACCTCATCGAATTTGGCAATGCATGGATGCCCATCGAAGGACGCTGGCCGATCGCCGAGTCGTGGCAGAAAGTCCAGCAAGCGGCAACCGACGCCGGCCGCGATCCATCGACGTTGACCCTCGGTATCTACGGCGCTCGGGCCGACATTGCCCACCTTGAAGGCCTCCGTGACGCAGGCGCCACCTTTGCCGCCGTTGGGCTACCGCCGCTCGACCGAGACGCCGCCCTCGCCCGCCTCGACGAACTCCAACCGATCGTCGACCACTTCGCCAAGTAGCGTCGCCCCATTCTGCTTACTGACAAATCTCACGAGAGGTGACCGAACTGTAAGCGAACGGGAAGCGTTTGGTGAGCGCGCTTCTTCACGATGGAAGCATGAACGAACAACTCATCGCCGCCGCCCTCGTATGGAACACGCCCACGAACTCGAGGCCGCAAACCATATCTTTGCCGCCTTCGAGAACGCCACCCCCGCCCCGCCGCGGAGGTGGCGTGACCGTCTCGCCTTCGCTAGGCGGGTTGCCGCAAACGTGCCGGGGAAGGTCAGGCCAATCTCGGATTGCGTCCTATCGGCTCCACGATTTGTATAAGCACTGATCGATTCATCGTGGTCTCCTCGAGCCTTCTCGGTCGTGGTGATGACTTTGGTCGTGAACCGGCGCTTCCGCTACCAAAAAAGGACCGGTCCAGCGGGAAAGAAGGTGACGAGGTTCCCCGAGCGCTCGTTCCCCCGGACAAAGCGATGACCTCGGTATTTCTGCACATCTCCCCACAACCGCGTCGTGTAGCTCACCGTCAGCTAACCACTCCGCTCCACCACGACGGAAGCAGCGGAAAAGGTTCGGCCCGATTGACAATCAGGCCGAGCTTTCGTTTTTTGCGTCTGAGTCCTTGTGCCACAGTCGCATCGTACGTATGCATACTGTGTCAGATTTACGCAATGGTGTCGAAAATACGCAGCGTATTTTCGCCACTGTTGCGCTTTTTGGACACTGCATCGGTCAAACATGGAAAGCGGGCTCGGACACGGCAAGTCGGGTGCCGTCCGCCGGCACCCGACTCCGCGTTCCCCGAGGGAGGGACCGATGTCAGCGGGTAATGGTTCGGCGAGATGGTTCACCGGGGTGTGCCTTTCGTCATGAAATCTTCCTCCCAGTAGTAGCTGGAACGATTATCTCTGGGCTTGAGAAACGGCGCATCCCCGATGTCAGGGATGTGGGCATCGAGTCTTCCGAACGATTGCCCGGAGGCGCCGGTAGCGTTGGAGATATGGCCCGTCGTCTTCCCCCGTCTGTTCTTCTCTTTGGGGCGGCGGGCGTTGGTGCGGCGCTGGCGCTGCGAAAGAGATTCCGACCGGCAACCGACGGCAGCGTGGCCAAGCCGCTTGAAGGGGTTTCGCGGGCGGCTCGCAACAACCAATTACTCAAACTTGGTGCCAGTGCCGCCGCGTCCACGGCACTCCACCAGGTCCGACGAGCGGCCGCCACCGACGAGCGGAAAGCCGAGCTTGACGCCGCCCACGAACTAAAGACAGCCGAGCAGGTCACCGAGGCCCTCGGCCAGATGAAGGGCGTATTGATGAAGCTCGGCCAGATGGCCAGCTACCTCAACGACGGATTCCCCGAGCAGTACCGCGCCCAACTCGCCACCCTCCAGGCCGACGCTCCGCCGATGAGCGCCGATCTCGCCGTGGCCACCCTGGAACGCGAACTCGGTGGGCCGCTCCACTCCTTCTTCTCATCGTTCGACGAAAAGCCTCTAGCCAGCGCTTCCATCGGCCAGGTGCATAGCGCCGTGCGGCTCGACGGGCGTCGTGTTGCGGTGAAGATTCAGTACCCCGGCGTGGGTGAAGCGATCAGCTCTGACCTGCAAAACACTGCACTCCTCACCCAGATTCTCGGCCTTGTCTTTCGCGGTCTCGATACCGGTCCCTTTCTCGACGAACTCCGGTCGCGAGTAGGGGAAGAGCTCGACTATCGCCTGGAGGCATCACGCCAGAAGCAGTTCGCCAAGATTTATCGCGGGCATCCGGCCATCGTCGTCCCCGCCGTTCACGACGACCTCTCCACAGACAAGGTCTTGGTCACCGATTTGTCGACTGGCAAGCGATTCGAGAGCGCGCAGAACTGGACACAGGACGAGCGAGACCTTGTCGGTGAAGTGATCTATCGGTTCGTCTTTCGCTCGTTCAATTGTCACCATATCTTCAATGGCGACCCACATCCGGGTAATTATCTTGTCGAGCGCGGAGGCCCAATTGGCGTACGAGTGACGTTCCTTGACTACGGACTGGTGAAGGAATTCACCGACACTGAGATGCAGCTCTTCTGGACCATGATCCGTCTACAGGTCTCCGAGCCAGACTCGGTGAAGTACCGGCAGACCATCGAGAATGCTGGACTCCTACTACGCGGTGCGCCATATTCGAACGACGAAATCATGGAGTATTTCGGTTGGTTCTACCATCCCGTGCAGCACGACAAGCCGTTTACATACACTCTCGAATATGCCAGAGAAGCACTGAAGCGCACCTTTGATCCGAGCGGTGAACACACCAAGATGATGAAGTACTTCAACCTGCCACCGGCATTTGTGGTGTTGAACCGCATTCAATGGGGATTGAATGCCGTCCTGGCTCAGCTCAACGCCACCCAGAATTGGCGGGCCATTTCCGACCAACTCTGGCCCTGGGTCAACGGCGCGGCGTCCACCCCACTCGGTGAGCTGGAAGAGGCCTGGCTCACCGTACGAGCAGCCGAGACAAAGGGCTAGCCCAGGCTGGAGACGTCGCCGGTGGTGGCCCCACCGGTTCCGGGATTTCGCCCTGCCATAATTTCGTCTGCGCGCTGACGAATGCCCGCCAGCATCTCCGGATGGGAAAAAATCCAGAACCGATCGGACACGATGGCATCGTGGACCATCGACGCAATCTCGGCCGGCGAGAGCCCGGCGGCCAAAACGGCGGCGATATATTCGCTGCGGGCGGCGTCTTCGGGACGCGCCATGCGCTCGGGTATCGACGCCGGACGGTTGCGGCCGCTTTCTCCGATTTTGGTATTTACCCATCCCGGGCACAGCACAGAGACTCCCACTGATGTTCCCGACAGCTCGTGAAAGAGGGACTCCGAAATGCCGACGACGGCGTATTTACTGGCGTTGTACGGACCCATCCCCCCAAAGGCCAAATGTCCGGCCATCGACGCCGTGTTCACGATGTGACCCTCCTCGCCACTGGACACCATTCGCGGCAGGAACGAGGCAATACCGTGCACCACGCCGTGGAGATTAACGCCGAGGACCCAGTTCCACTCCGCCACCGAGAGCGTCTCCTGACGACCGCCGCCGCCCACCCCGGCGTTGTTGCACAGCACGTGAACTGCACCAAAGCGATCGAATGAGGCAACAGCCATCGCCTCAACCGCGTCGGCGTCGGACACATCAACGCGCTGCGTGAGCACCTCGACGCCCAATGCCATGACCTTCTCGGCCGCCGCGGCCAGCGGTCCTTCTTCGATATCGGCCATCACGATCGACATATGTTCGGCGGCAAATCGCTCCGCCATGGCCAGGCCGATCCCACTTGCTGCCCCGGTGACGACCGCAACCCGTTGACGTAGCTCTTTCATGCCCCCGAGTGTGCCACTGCTCGCTCCGTCCGCGTGGACCGGTTGCGCGATGGTGGCGTCAAGCTGAGCGACACTCAATCGGCACAACGAGGGCAGCCGGACAAATGGACCGTTTGGACCATTTTTCCGCTTCTGCGGTGAGCACCATTAAGTGGCCTGAACCACTGTCCGATGAACCAACTCGTGGCCAACGATCTCGACGTTTCAACTCCAGCAACCTCTGACAAACTCGACATCTCGCTCACCGTCGTCACCGAACTGTTCCTCCGCAAGACGTTTCAAGAAGACACGGTCACGATCACCAAACTTGTCGGCTGGCTCGGTATCAGCGGGTCGATTCTGTACGAGGTCTTTGAGGCGCTGCGTTCACGCAAGTTGATCGACGTGCGGTCCATGCAGGGCAACGACTACGTCTTCTCACTCACCGACCTGGGCCGCGAGTTCGCTCGAGAGATGAAC
>JAYVSS010000196.1:0-6979 GCA_043775075.1 Acidimicrobiia bacterium | reverse complement strand
TGGCGTAGCAGTCTGGCGCGCCTGGCGCGATCGGGGCGAAGCTGGGCCCCGTTACTGCTTCGTCGTGCGCCTCGATAGTCGGCGGAGGTTGCTCGGCGTCGACGCCAGATCCTCCGCCCCGCGGTCGTCGTCGGCAGCAGGTGGGAGAGCTCGCCAAAACGTAAGCGCACTTGCGTATTTGGTAGGGCGAGTCTGCAGGACGACGCCTCCGCCATCACGCCCGCTTCCGGTGCTGGCGTTCCCTTCGATGGTCACCAGACGCCCGTCGGGCAGCACATCGACGACTATTCCTGTGTGGCCTGGTCCAGAGTCTCCCCGGTTAAAGTGAAAGAAGATGTCGCCGGGACGCGCCCGCGAGTACAGTTCACCCCGTTTGAACGCGTCATCTCGCCCGTATTGGCAATAGGCGAATCCCGACCCTCCCCGAGCCACCGAGTAGTTGATCGGGAGCGTGTGGCCGGCCTGGGCAAAGGTCCAGGAAACGAACTCGGCGCACCAAGAGACGCCATCGGCGCCCCACCACTGGCCGTACTCGGTGCGGTTTGTCCGTTTCTCCCGAACCCCGATCTGGCTCGCCGCCACCCGCAACACCTCGTTGATCGACTCACCCGACGTCGCCGGGCGGCCGGTGAGTTGGTCGGGCCACGGATAGTCGCGCCGAGTCGCTGCGTCGGAAGACAGCGGAACGGGGAGCGCCAGATCGCCGGGGGCATCGGCCGAGCGAAGCGCACTGGCGACATGGAACACCGATTCACCCACCGCCCGAGCGGCCCTGGATACGCCGTTGGCCAGGTCGGCGTAGGGATCGGCTCGTCCGGTCCCGAGACGACGCCCGGCCCCGTCGATGGAGATCCCACAGCCCGCAAATGCGTTCGACAACGACAGCAAATGCACCGGAAGCGCCGAGACCCGATTTGTCATTTGGGAGACGGTAGGCGTCGCTCATGTCGCGAGCCATAAAGAACCGCCTCAATGCGCCGACCACGGGTACCCGACCACGAACGTTTCTGGCTGATACGCGCCGGTCCGGCCACCGGCAAGCAGATCCCGCACTCGTCACTGTCTAATTTGCGACACTCTGTCTGGATGACGACGTCGCAATCCGAACAATCCGTCGCTGATCGGACATCAACCCGGACATCAACCCGGACATCAACCCGGGGGCGCGGACTCGTAGCGAAATCGGGGGGCCGCTACTGCACGTAAATCGGCTCGCCGGCCCATTTTTCGGCCATGTCCTCGTGTTGAATCCGTTCCTGTAACAAAACGATTCCTTCGAGGAGGGCTTCGGGGCGAGGCGGGCAACCGGGAACGTAGACGTCGACCGGAATGATCTGGTCCACGCCCTTCGTCACGGAGTAGCTGTCCCAATATGGTCCGCCGCAGTTGGCGCACGAACCCATGGAGATCACGTATTTCGGCTCGGGCATTTGGTCATACAGACGCTTGATGGCCGGGGCCATCTTGTCGGTGACGGTACCCGAGATACACACCAGGTCAGCTTGACGGGGAGACGCTGGAAATGGAATCACGCCCAGGCGCATCACGTCGTACCGCGGCGACCCAAACGCCGCCCCCATCTCGATGGCGCAACACGCCAGGCCCCACTGATAACACCAGAGCGAGTACTTGCGGCTGTAATTCAACAATGTGGTGAGCGGCTTCACCGGACCCTTCGATTTGAAGAACCCCTTCTCAACTAGACCCACCGAAGCACTCCCTTACGCCATGCTCTGCTTCTGGTTGCCGGAATCAGACCCACCGAAGTACTCCCTTACGCCATGCTCTGCTTCTGGTTGCCGGAATCAGACCCACCGAAGTACTCCCTTACGCCATGCATAAATAAGACCCAACAACAGCACAAACACGAAAATCGTCATCTCGATGAGACCGAACACACCGAACTGTTCCAGCTGCAACGCCCACGGAAACAGGAACACCGCTTCCACGTCGAACATCACGAAAAGCAGTGCGTACAGGTAGTACCGAATTTGGCTTTGCGACCAGCCGGTACCAACCGGATCGACGCCCGACTCGTAGGCCGTGAGCTTGGCCACCGACGGACGGTTCGGCCGCACCAATCGGGAGAGCGAAAGCGTGCCACCGACCAAGAGAAAGGCGGCACCGGCGAGAAAGATAACCGTGAGATAACTGCGGAGGTAGGCCGACATTGAGCGCCAAGCCTACCGGTGGTGCGGACTGAAGATAAAGCGCGCCGTCATCGAAGTAAGGCCCGATCAGCGAAGTCGATGATCGTCTGGGGGGCGATACCAAGGACGATCGTGACGGCAAACGCTATGGCAATCGCCACCTGGGTGGCAATCGGCATACGGATTTGCCCCACGTCCACTGAGTCAACCGAGTCGACCGGAGACGAGTCGTCTGCGGAATCGTCGGTCCACATACGAAGTACGAGCCGAAGGTAGAAGAACGCACCAATAACGGACACGAGCATGGCGATGATGGCAATCGCGTACGAGTGCGCTTCTGCCGCCGCCCGAATCACCCCAAACTTCGAGATGAACCCCGACGTGGCCGGAATGCCCGCTTGAGCGAGAAGGAACACGGTAAGCGCAACGGCCAGGAAGGGCGAGCGCTTCGCCAGGCCCCGGTAGTCGTTCAAGTCGTGGGCAGCGTCGCCCCGTGCACCCACCACGGTCACGACACCAAACGTGCCGAGGACGATGAACGCATAGGCAAACAGGTACACCAGCGATGCCGACAGACCGACGGCATTACCCGCTTGAAGCCCGATGAGGATGAAGCCGGCGTGGCTAATCGAGGAATACGCCAGCATGCGCTTCACATCGGTTTGCACCACCGCCAGCACCGCACCAAGGATCATCGACGCGATAGCAAGTACCCATATGATCGGCTGCCAGTCCAACCGACGGGTGGCGAGTCCGGTCAACATGACGCGAAGCAACGCCGAGAATCCCGCCGCCTTGGCTGCCGCCGCCATGAAACCGGTGACGGGCGACGGCGCCCCCTGGTACACGTCGGGGGTCCACACGTGAAATGGCACGGCCGCGATCTTGAAACCCAGCCCCACGAGCATCAGGGCGAGACCTCCAAGGATCAACCCATTGTGCAAGACGATGTTGGTGGCGAGGAAGTTGGCGATATCAGTGAGGTTGGTCGACCCGGTCGCTCCGTAGGTCAGCGCAATGCCATACAGGAACACCGCTGAGGAGAATCCGCCGAGCACGAAGTACTTCAACGCGGACTCCTGGGACTCAGCTCGCCGAAGATGCGACCCGGCCAACACATACAGCGCGATTGACAGGATTTCGAGACCGAGAAACAACACAATCAGGTCGTTGGCCGACGCCATAATTACGCCGCCCGACGACGACAGCAGCATGAGCACAAACACCTCGGGGCCTTCGAGACCCTCTCTGGTCAAGTAGCCATCGAGGACCAGCGCGGCGAGCACGACGGCACAGCACGTCAGCACCGTAAAGAACACGCTGAAGCCATCAACGTGGAGGGCGTTAGAAATCGCCGTGGCCGAGCGGCCGTGGTTCACCCGGTCCCACAGCGGGAAGGTGAACGCACCGGCGGTCAACGCGGTGCCGATGGTGAACCAGGTGGAGAACCCGCGGGCCCACTTCGTGTGCTTGGCCAGCGACGCGACCACGATGAGGGTGAGCGCCCCAGCAATAAGCACCGTGGAGGGGCCAACACTGATGAAATCGATCTTTGGCGTAATCAGCTTCGTCGGGAGTGTCGACGCCGTCTCGGCCACGGTGTCGGCGGCCTGGGCGAAGAGGCTCATTGCCCGGCTCCTTCGGTTGCGTCCGTGGACGCACCTTCAGTGGCGTTCTCCGCCACCGATACTGAGGGCGCCGCGCCCCCGTTGGCCGCCACCGCCGGTTCCTGACGATCCGTCTTCGCCTCCACGTGGGAGATGAGCGCCTTGACCGACGGATCGATGCGATCGAGGAACGGCTTTGGATACACACCCATAAACACAATGACCACGAGGAACGGCCCGATCACCAATCGCTCGCGCAACGTCAGGTCGTGAATCTGTGACCGGCTGGCCTCGTCAGGTTCGCCATGAAAAGATCGTTGATATGCCCACATAAGGTATATGGCAGCAAGGATTACGCCACTGGCCGCCACCACCGCCCACCAACGATGGTCAACGAAGGTACCAAGCAGAATCATGAACTCACCGACGAACCCGTTCAGTCCCGGTACGCCGATCGACGAGAACATCACGATGGTGAAGCAGCCGGCTAACACCGGCGCCACCTTCTGAATGCCCTTGAGGTCAGCGATGAGACGGGTATGGCGACGCTCGTAGATCCAACCGACGAGAAGAAAGAGCGCTCCGGTCGAGATCCCGTGGTTCACCATCTGCAAGACGCTGCCGGATAGCGACTGTTGGGTGAGAGCGTACGTTCCGACGATGATGAAGCCGAGGTGGGCAACCGAGGAGTACGCCACGAGACGTTTGAGGTCCTTCTGTACGACGGCGGTCAGCGCCCCATAAAGAATCCCAATCACCCCAAGAGTCAGCATCACCGGGCCAAACCACGACGATGCTTCGGGGAACAAATAGATGCCAAACCGAATGAGTCCGTAGGTGCCCATTTTCAACATCACGCCAGCGAGGATGACCGAACCGGCGGTGGGCGCTTCGGTGTGGGCGTCCGGCAGCCACGTGTGCAGCGGGAAGATCGGAACCTTGATGGCGAAGGCCGCGGCGAAGGCGAGGAACAACCATCGAGAAGTGTCTCTCGACAGGTTTGCTTCCGCCAGCTTGGTGATGTCGAAAGTAAGTTCACCTATGTTCTTCTTGGCCAGGAACGCCAACGTGACCATCGCGACGAGCATGAGGCCCGAACCAACCATCGTGTAAAGGAAAAACTTCGTGGCCGCATAGGCCTTGTTGCCGTGGCCCCATCCCCCGATGAGGAAGTACATCGGCACGAGCACCACTTCAAACATGACGAAGAACAGAAAGAGGTCGAGCGACAAAAACACGCCCATCACGCCGGCCTCAAGGAGAAGGATCCACGCCACGTATGCCTTGCGGTTGTGACGTTCGTCCGGGCCAAGCAAGGCGAGGGGGAACAAAAAGCCTGTAAGCACCACGAGCCATAACGAAATACCGTCCACACCCAGGTGCCACGACGAACCGAATGACTTGATCCACTCATGGTTGGTAACGAACTGGAAGCCGGCTTCACCTCGCTTGAAGGCAAACATGAGCCAGCCGGCCAATGCCCCGGTGGCCGCGGTGAAGACCAAACCGATCGGCATAACGAGTTCGTTCACTCGGGTTGGCGGAAGGAACATCACCACCAACGCACCAACGAGCGGCAACACCACGAGCATCGAGAGCAGTGGGAACGACACGCTGCGGGCCACGCCTTCGGCGGAGGCAAGGAGGAGGGAAGACATAGCGATCACAGTCCGGTCCGCACGGCGGCCCAGATCAGAAGGGCCACGAGGCCGCCGGCGATACCAAGCGCGTACGAACGGACGTATCCATTTTGCAGTTTCCGAAGTTGGGTGCCGCCCCCTCGCACGAGGGTTGCCATGCCATTCACCACACCGTCAATGCCTCGACGGTCCACGACGAATGCGAGAAACTCACTCAGCTTTCGCCCCGGCTTCTCGAACATTGCCGAATAGATCGCGTCCACCCCGTAGGCCCGCTGCAAGAGCGGAATCTCCAGCTTGGCTTGCGACTCGGGCGACGTTCGCGTTAACCACCTCGAGGCGCCGAGGGCGATCCCTATAACTCCGCCCACCGTAGCGATGATCGCCAGCGTGAGTTTGGTTCCGCTCGCCACGGACGCATGGGCGGAAAAGAACGAATGCACCTCCGTGCCGGGGATGAACGATTCTTCCAACCAGTGCTCGAGTTTCATTGACACGCCCGAGCCGCCGAACGGCTGGTTAATAAGTCCACCTACGACCGCGAGGAACGCCAGCACGCCAAGCGGCAGCAGCATCGTGATCGGTGATTCATGCGGCGTGTGCTCATGGCCGGAATCCTGCGAGTCATGCGAGTGGTTAACGGAAAGGAAGCGCTCTTGGCCGAAGAACACGAGGATAATTTGGCGGGTCATGTAGTACGCCGTGAGCAACGCCGTCAGCAGGCCCACAACCCACAGTGCCTTGTTCTTTTGAAAGGCGTCGAGCAGGATCTCGTCTTTCGACCAGAAGCCGGAGAACGGCGGGAAACCGGAAATGGCCAGCCAGCCCATAAGGAACGTTCCGGTAGTGATCGGCATCCATTTCTTGATGTTGCCCATCCACTTCATGTTCTGCTCATCGTCGACGACGCCGTGCATCCCGTGAATAACGGAGCCAGCGGCCAAGAACATCAGGGCCTTGAAGAAGGCGTGGGTCACCATATGGAAAATCGCGGCGACATTGCCGCCCACACCAACGGCGAGGAACATGTACCCGAGTTGGCTGATCGTCGAATAGGCGAGAACGCGTTTGATGTCGTCTTGCGCCGTGGCGATCGTCGCCGCAAACAACGCCGTGAGCGCACCCACCCAGGCGATGACCGTCATGACCGTTGGCGCAAGCTCGAGCAACGGATGCACTCGGACCATCAGGTACACGCCAGCGGTGACCATGGTGGCAGCGTGGATGAGGGCCGAGACCGGTGTCGGGCCCTCCATGGCATCGGGCAGCCACACGTAGAGCGGTAACTGAGCCGACTTCCCACACGCGCCGACGAAGAGAAGCGCGCATATGGCCGTGGCGGTGGACTGGGCGATGCCGTTGGTCTCGATCGAACGAAAGACTGCGTGGTACTGCAACGACCCGGTCTGATTGAAGATCAGAAACATCGCTACCATCAGGCCGAAGTCGCCAACGCGATTTACGACAAACGCCTTCTTGCCCGCGGTGGCGGCCGACGGGCGTTCAAACCAGAAGCTGATGAGCAGGTACGAGCACGCCCCGACGCCTTCCCAGCCGAGGAACATCAGCACAAAGTTGTCCG
>JAYVSS010000195.1:0-3115 GCA_043775075.1 Acidimicrobiia bacterium | reverse complement strand
GGACCTTCGTGGACGCCGTGAGATCAAGGTCAACGCCACCTTCTTTGATCCCAAACGTGATGACCTTGCCCCGCACGAACGATCCGTCGGCGATGGTGGCCGCGACCTTTTCGATGGTGGCGCCAACGTTCTTGATATCACTGGCGAATACGTGTCCGGGCTGCAGATCGTTTTGGTTGGCGTCCACGCCGATGGCAAACAGGTCGCGGTCTTTTGCCGCCTGCAGCACGCCGAGTCCCGCCGCCGCCGCCACCTGAAACACGACGTCGCTCCCGCTGTCATAGAGCTGGTCAGCCGCTTGCTTGCCTTTGGCTTGGTCGTCCCACGCACCTCCCAGTGTCTTTCGTTCCACCTTGATGCTCGGGTCGATGCTCTTCGCGCCGTTTTCGTAGGCGAACATAAATGACGTGGTCACCGGGTCGCTGTCCCCACCCACGACGCCAATGGTCTTGTCCGGGTTGGTGCCTTTGACCGACGCATCGGTGGTGACGAGCGCCGCCGCGGCACCGGCCAAGAACGCCGACTCTTCTTCCACAAAGTCGACGCTCGTTACGTTGGCAGCAGCATCCTTGATGTCGAAGTCAATGTTGACCACGGGGATTTTCGGGTGCGCTTTGGCCGCCGCTTTCAACGGGTCTTCGAAACCGTAGGCAATGGCGAACACGATGTCTGCATCCTCGAATGCTGCGTCCACCAAATTCTGGAACTTGGCCGCGTCAAAGTTCGCCTCCAACGTTCGGGTTTTCGCCCCCGCCACTTTCAATGCGTCCATTCCCGCCTGACCGGAGTCGTAGAAGCCCTTATCGCCCAATGCCCCATTGATCAAATAGACGATCTTCCGGCCTTTCAACCCAGCGGCCACGGGCGTGGCCTTGGTATCGGCCGCAACAGCCGACCCGGCGTTGGCGGCGGTGGGGTCGGCCGCCTTGTCCTGACTGCAGGCATTCAGACCGGGGACGATGCAGCCAACAGCAACGATCAGAGCAATTCGACGCATCACAGGTTTCCTCCACGGAGTGACAACTCAACGTGAGTCACCACACGACTCACAGTGAGTCAGACCTTAGCAAGGGTGACGCAGTCCTCGCTTTTCCGCCACCACGCTGCCGGGCGTCCATTCGCCCCAGCCGCTACCGTCGGACGATGCCCGACACCTTCGATCCGCTGAGCCCCTTCCGCCTTGATGGGAAGGTCGTTATCCTCACCGGCGCCAGTTCCGGATTGGGCGCCCGATTTGCTCAGGTTCTCGACGCCCTGGGCGCAACAACGATCCTCGCCGCCCGCCGTGCTGATCGTCTCGCCGACCTCGCCGCCTCATTAAATCGCGCCCACGCCATCACTTGCGATGTCGGCGTTGACGGAGCAAACGAGGCGTTAGTGGAGCAAACCGTCGCCACCCACGGTCGACTCGATGCCGTCGTGGCCAACGCCGGGATCTCCAACCCGGTGCCAGCCGTCAAGGAGGCCCCCGACGCGTTCCGCCATGTGATCGATATCGATCTGGTCGCGCCGTATGCCCTGGCCCGCGCCGCCCTCCCGGCGTTTCGGGCTACTTCGACCACCGGCGCCGTGGTCATGGTTTCGTCCGTTGCGGCGTTCGTCAGCACGCCGTTTCTCCCCCAGGCGGGTTACGTTGCCGCCAAAGCCGGCTTGGCCGGTCTCACGCGTGAGTTGGCCGTGCAGTGGAGTCGGTACGGCATCCGCGTGAACGCACTCTGTCCGGGCATGTTTCCTTCGGAGATGACGACGGACGTGGTGGAAACACCGGCGATCAAGCAAGCGTTCGAGGGGGTGATCCCGCTCCGACGCCTCGGAGCGACCCACGAACTCGACGCTGCGTTGGCCTTCCTCGTGTCGCCAGCATCGAGTTACGTGACAGGTCAAACGCTGGTCGTCGACGGTGGTCTGGCCACCCAATAAGTGGGCCAACGCGTCGCCGATGTCCGTGATGTCAGGCGCTCAGCCATGCATCATCGGGCGTCGATTTTGACGGTTTCTGGTGTACACAAAAAGCGCTAGCAGGGTGGCCAGGTAGGGGAGCATTTCCGTGAATTGTGGGGCAATCCCAAAACCTTGGGTCTTCAGCGCGATCGAACCTGCAACACCGAAGAGTAAGCAAAGTGACGCAATGCCTATCGGCGAACCCTGCACGAGGACGATGGCGGCGAGCGCTATCCACCCTCGCCCGTTCGACATGTTTTCTCCGAACAACTGCAAGTATCCGATCGATAAAAACGCCCCGGCAAGCCCGCAGAGCACTGCACACAGGGCCAAGGCGCGAGCACGAACGCCGTTGGTCGAGACTCCGCTGGCGTTAAGACACGGTGCGTTCCATCCAGCCGCCCGCAACCTCAATCCAAATCGGGTGCCGAACACCAGCACCACCGATCCCGCCAGGAAAAACGGAATCATCCATTCAATGATCGTGTGACCAGCGGTGATCGATCGCAGAATGGGAACGTCACTGAGATAGGGAATCCTCACCTTCGGCACTGCCGGTATCGGGTGTTCCCGGGTTCCGGAAAACGCCCCCGCCTTCCTGTAAATACGACGAAGCAAGAACGTGGTCGCGCCAACGGTGGCCAAGTTGAGAGCGATCCCCGTCACGAATTCATCGGTGTGCAGTAGGAGCACGAATATCCCAAATACCAGCGCCAGAATTCCGGCGGCACCGACTGCCCCGAGAATGCCCAGGACCCAACTTTGTGTTCCATGGCCAACAACAACCGCTCCGAATGCGCCGGACAGCATCATCGCTTCCAACGCGATGTTGAAAATCCCGGCGTAGTACGTGTACATACCTCCCAGGGCCGCCAGCAGTATTGGCGTTGTCGCCGAAATAGACCCGGAAAGAAGTCCCTCGAAGGAACGGAGGACCGTAGCGACAATCACCTCGGCGCACCGGCCATGAACGAGACGACATTGGCCATGAACGGGATCGACGGCTGCGCCCCAGCCTTGGTGCACGCCAGCGCCGCTGCGGCGTTGGCCACTGAGCACGCCTCGGCCAGAGTTTGTCCTTGGGCGAGCCCAGCGGCCACGTAACCACAGAACGTGTCCCCGGCCGCCGTGGTGTCCACAACCGCAATCCTGTAGCCGGGCAACGATCCGCTGG
>JAYVSS010000194.1:0-6731 GCA_043775075.1 Acidimicrobiia bacterium | reverse complement strand
TATTGGGGTGTCGGCGGGGACCGCGCTGATCGCTGTGGTGTTCCTCGGCCCAATCTTGGCCAAACCGTTGGCTGGCGCACTGGGCCGTCCGTGGTTCGGTTGGGTGATCGTTGTTTTCGGCGGGTTCCTCCTGATCGCGTCGGTTCCTACCCTCCTGGTGGGAATCCTGAAGGTTTCTGACTTCCATCCCGACAACATCGAAAAGTGGCGAGCGATTCTGTTTGCTTCCGGCGTCGCTGTTGCATTCGGATGGTCGCTTTACGCGAAGAACGCAGATCGTTCGGTTTTGAAAGAAGACGAGAAGCTGCTCCCGCAGTGGAAACCCGTCTCCCTGTTCGCCATGCTCGTTGCGCTAACAGGACTGAGTCCGCTCATCGGACTCGCCGGTCTGTGTGCAATCTGTGGTTGGTATTTGATCCTTACCGGTCGGTCTGCCGGCACCACCGCGGGTCAAATTGCGCGAGAAAATACGATCCGCAACCCCACAAGGACATCAGCGACAGCGTTGGCATTGACTATCGGAACGGCATTGGTAAGTGCGATCCTGGTGCTTTCGACGTCGCTCACGCAGACCTTCCGTGGGGCCATCGACAACGCCGTGAAGGGCGACTACGTCGTCGCCAGCGCAGCGTC
The DNA here is from genome assembly GCA_043775075.1 of Acidimicrobiia bacterium. Lineage (GTDB taxonomy): Bacteria > Actinomycetota > Acidimicrobiia > Acidimicrobiales > JANYDT01 > JANLQX01. Next base: position 6,098 of record JAYVSS010000194.1, on the reverse strand, counting down.
TGATGCGGGTTTCCCGGCGTCGGCGCAAGCAGAAATCCGCAAGGTTCCGGGGGTAACGGCCACGTCCAGTTTGCGGTTTGAGCGAATCAGGTTTGGTTTTCCGGCTCGAGAACGAACGATCGGCGGAATCGATCCTGCAGATTTCACCAAGCTCGTCAATGTGGGGAAAACCGAGGGGTCGCTGAGCGAACTGGTGAAACCCGGCACCGTGGCGCTGGCGGAGAAGACGGCAAAGGACCAGAGCCTTAAAATCGGGGATTCCATCCGCCCGGTATTCAAAAACGGCCGACGGACTACGTTGAAGATCGTCGCCACCTACGAAAATGCCGAGGGTCTTGGGAACCTGTACTACCTCACCAACATCAAGACACTCAATACATTTTCGCCGAAATCGTCCATTGATTTTCTTTACGTCAGCGCCGATGGGAAGAACAACAAGGCGGTGGAAAAGGCGGCGGACAGGGCGTTGAAGAACTATCCGGCGGCCGAGTTCCAAACCAAGAAGAAGTACGCCGATGCGCAGGTTGGGCAGTTTCAGCAATTCCTCGCCATCGTTAATGCCCTGCTGCTTTTGGCCATCATCATTGCCATCTTGGGCATCGCCAACACGCTGCGGTTGTCCATCTTTGAACGCACCCGCGAGATAGGCCTACTGCGAGCCGTGGGCATGAGCCGAGACCAGATACGGGCGGCGATTCGGTGGGAAGCAATTGTTGTTGCCACCTTCGGCGCGGTGCTGGGCGTGGTGCTCGGTACCGGGTTCGGGGCAGCGCTGGTGAAGGTACTCGGTGCCGACGGAGGCTTGTTAAAGCTCAGCGTGCCGTTCCCCTACCTCGTGCCGCTCACGTTGCTGGCCTCGCTCGTCGGCCTCTACGCCGCACGCAAGCCAGCCAAGGATGCCGCCGGCCTCAACATCCTTCGGGCCATCGCCACCGAGTAGCTTCCCGATTCCGACCGACCGATACTCAGACGCGAAAAGGGCGCCGGGCTCCTAGAGGAGGCCGGCGCCCTGTTTAGAGGAGACGACTTAGCGGTTAGGCAATCTTCTTCGTCAGGTCGAGGAACTGCTGGGTGTAGATGTCCGAGGGCTTCAGGCCGGCCTTCGGAGCGGTTCCGAGCTTGGTGTAAATCGGTGTGGCCTTGGTGATGAGGTCGGCGACGCGGGCCTCATCAAAGGTTCCGTAGACGCCATCAACACCGTTGGCCATAAGGCCGTCCTTCTTCATGGTCGCTACGGCGTAGTCGGCCACGCCCTGGCTGTAGACCCAGCCGTTGTTGTACTTGGTCACGAGCTCAAGTACGAGTGTGTTGGCGGCAGCCGGGTCTTTGAGAAAGTCGATGCCGGCCTGCTGCATGATCGGAACGAGCAGTTTGAAGCAGGCGGCGTTCTTGGTGATGTTTTCCGGCTTGGTGGCGATGGCCTCGGCGTAGTTGTTCCAGCCCTCATCGTTAATGTAAGCGTATTTGACCGGCTTCATCCACTGCTTCACTTCGTTTTGGTAGATATAGGGCTCAGCTGAACCGAAGATCTGCGACGCAGCTTTGCCCTGGTCGGCCACGAAGAGGGCGGGTGATCCGTCGTAGTTACCGTCGGTATTCGCCTTCTTCAGGATGCCCTGGCTGGTGAAATAGTCCATGTACGCGGCGCCCGAGAAGTAACGGATCTTGGCGCTGGTTTTGCCCAGATCAGCGATGGTCTTTACATCGGGATACGTTGCCGGATCCCACATGATGGCCTGGGGGTTCTTTTGGAACGGAGCAAAGATCGCCATGGTCGGTTGTTTGGCCGAGGTCTGAATGGCCTCGTCGGTGTAGGCATATCCGAGCAAAATGCTGGGGTCCTGGTACATCTGCGAGGTAACGCTCTGGAAACCGATGGCCGGGCCGCCGGAGCGGATCTCGACCTTCACGCCGGTGTCCACGCCCGATGCCATCAAAGGCCCGGATACGAGCTTCTTGTCGGCATTGATTTCTGGATTGGCGCCCATCATTTGGTAGAGGAACCCATGCTCGGCTTCGGGGTTCCAGTCGGTCTGGATCGTCACAACATCAGGACAGACGCCCTTCAGGCTTCCGGCCGCCGGAGCAGCGGCCCCCGCCGGGGCAGCAGCCGTGGTCTCGGCCGCCGCGGGAGCGGCGGTGGTATCGCCGGCGGCCGGGGCAGCGGTGGTCTCAGCGGCGGCCGGGGCAGCGGTGGTCTCAGCGGCGGGTGCTGCTGTGGTGTCAGCGGCTACGGCTGCTGTCGTCTCGGCGGCAACAGCGACCGTGGTGTCGGCCGCTTTGTCTTTGCTGCAAGCGCTGAGTGCGAGCGCCGCGACGAGCGGCCCCGCCAACAGCATGTGTTTCCTGGATCGGGTCAAGGTGATGCTCCTTCGAGTGGATTTTGCGTGGTTGGTTTTGGTGTTCGGTATTTCCGGTGATGCTGGGGGAACTAGCGACTGCTCTCATACCAATGGCCGACGACTTTTTCCGACAGCCAGGTGAAGAATACGAAGACGACGATGCCGACCACGGCGGCGATGATGACCGCTCCGTACATCGCCTCGTTCTGTAGGCGGGAACGAAAGTTGTCGATGAGAATTCCAATACCCGGCTGGCCTTGACGGAAGAAGGTGTCTCCAACAACAGCGCCGATCACCGAGAGGCCCGCAGCAATGCGCAGTCCGGCGAATGTTGCAGGCATAGCTGCGGGTAGCTGAAGTTTGGTAAGGCGTGTCCAACGACTAGCCCCGCGCAGGGTGAACAAATCGTGGGTGCCCGGTTCAGCGGAGAGCAGCCCAAATAACGTATTCGAGACGATGGGGAACAGAGAGATAATTACGCAAACGATGACCCGCGCTTTGAAGTTGAACCCAAAGAACACGGCGAGAAGGGGAACGAAAGCGAGGATCGGGGTGGCCTGCAGGGCGACCAGGTAGGGAAACAGCGATCGTTCGATCCATTTGGCCTGACTCATGAAGATGGCCAACGCCACTCCCAGGACGATGGCGATGACAAGCCCAAAAAGGGCGACGCGGATCGAGAGCACGGTGGCGGCAGCTAACTGATCACGAACCTGCTTATTCGTCAGTGACTCGTGGAGCACTTGGTGCGGGGGAGGGAGAAGAAACTGCGGTTTGTGGAACAGATGCTCGAGGCCCCAGTACGAAAGGAAATACCACGCTCCGAGGAAAGCCCCGAAGACAAAGACCGGCGAAAAGTTGAACAGGGCGCGCCGGGTCCGTTGACGGGACTTGCTACCAAACACAATGTCTTGACCACCAAACGACGGTAGGTCGTGGGTTCGGCTCGGCAGATCGACAGCGGAATCCAGATACGTGTCCGTGCTCATAAGTGAGTATCTCTCAATGCGAAGGAGACTTCACCACAGAGTTGGGCGAAGGCGGGGTCGAAGCGGAGTTCGGGAGCTCGCGGATAGGTAAACGGAACGGCAAAGTCGCCGACGATTTCACCGGGCCGGCCTGACATAACAAGAACCCGGGTCGAAAGAAACACCGCTTCGGCAATGGAGTGGGTGATGAACAATGCGGCGAAACCTTGTTTGGTGAACAGGGCGAGAAGCTCGTCGTTCAGCCGCTCGCGGGTGATCTCATCGAGCGCTCCGAACGGTTCGTCAAACATGAAGACCTTCGGATTCATCACCAATGCTCGGGCCAGCGAGCAGCGCATTTTCATACCACCCGAGAGTTGCTTCGGGTACTTATTCTCGAATCCTCGCAGCCCCACAAGGTCAATGACGTCTGACGCCAATTTCGCCCGGGCGCCCTTCTCGATACCGCTCAGCTCCGCCATTAACTCAACATTGCCCAGAACCGTACGCCACTTCAGCAGCGTGGCATCTTGAAACACGTAGCCAAGATGGTCGCGGTCAACGGCGACTGATCCGGTGGTCTGGGTGGTGAGGCCCGACGCGATGCGCAGGAGCGTTGATTTCCCACACCCGGATGGTCCGACGACCGTGACGAACTCGCCAGCGCGTACGGAAAAGTCTGCGTCCTTGATGGCCATGGTGCCGTCGGGAAACGTCATCGATACGTGATCGAAGACGAGAGCTTGTCGGCCCTGTACGGAAGTGGCAGTTGTGCTCAATGCATCACCATCCCACCGGAGACGTTCATCGCCTGACCGGTGCAGTAGTCGGAATCGCTGGACGCCAGAAAGAGCGCCGTGCGGGCAACGTCGGATGGCTCAGCCAAACGCCCGAGCGGGGATTTCGAGGACCAGCTTGCCACCATCTCCGCCGTGCGGGTGGCCGAACCCATTTCGGTCAACACATAACCCGGACAGATGCAGTTGACGTTAATGTTGTGTGCTCCGAATTCCATTGCGCAGACGCGAGTGAAAGAAACGACAGCAGCTTTCGATGCGCAATAGTGCGCCTGGTTCGGGCTGCCCAGCTTGGCGCCCATCGACGCCATGTTCACGATTTTGCCGCCTCCCTGTCCAATCATGTGGGGCACGACAACCTGGGTGGTGATGAGCATCGAACGAGCGTTGATCTCGAACATCTGGTCCCATTCCTCAACCGTGGTGTCGAGGATCGACGCAAACCGCAAGATTCCGGCGTTGTTCACGAGGACATCGACCCCGCCCAGCGTCTCAATCGCTTGGTCAATTGCGGCTCGAGCCGAAGCAGGATTGCGGAGGTCACCCTGTATTGGATGGGCGTGGAGGTGATCAGCCACGCCTTGAAGCTCGTCCTGGAGGAGGTCTACCAGCGCCAACGTGGCTCCTTCGCCGGAGAAGCACGACGCAATCTCGGCCCCGATACCGCGCGCTGCCCCCGTGACGATGACCCGCTTGCCGAGCAAACGCTGCGCCGCTGCGGCGGTCACCACGCGCTCTCCCAACGGACGTTCATCACAGCCTGCAACCTACGGGGCCGATAACGCCAGCGTCGAGTCGGATTCGTGAACAGATCGTTTCCAACCCGTTCGGTTGCATCCCCGGGTGGCGGGGCGAAACGAGCAAGCGAAGGATAAACCGATGACCGACCTGACTGTGGCTGACTGGTCTCCGGGTTGTTTGGAGTTCGGAGTTGGACGGGTTGAGGGTATCGAAAGACATCCTCAAACACATGTTCGGTCGGGAGAAGCCGATCCCGAAAAGAGGCCGGATTCTTTCGTTGATCTCGCCAGCATTGCAGTGTTACGGATGGCTCTGCGCGACGATCGATCCGAGCTCGGCTATCCCTCGAGTTTCTTTTTTGCGGTGTCGGCGCTTCCACTCGTCCATGGCTTAACGGGCTCTTCGCGTTCTGACGGGGTTTGGCGTGTGGGGTATCCGCGGTGGGGTCTAGGGCTCCGAGCAGTGTTCAGGGTGTCTAACGCCTTGAACTCAACTGGATCCCTCGATGGAAACCGATGCTACGCGTCGCTCCCACGGATGGTACGGATTCGCTCTCACGATTGACCAGACGGCGTCGATGATTGCCGGGTTGCGTCAGGCGGCAGACCGATATGGGCGACCGACCGATATCGGTTTGTTGGAAATCAGCGTGACGCCGCGCCGCCCGCTCGACGCGGCAACGGTTGACGCCTACGCCGCCCTCGGGGTGCCCCGCCTCATTCCGCTCCCCGACGGACGCTTCACCCGCGCGATCAGCTCCTTCGGTACGTGGAAGAGACAGCGACGCTGATCTTGGCCTAAGAAGGCGAGCCGACACCGGTAGAAACAGCAAAGTGAATCGGCCAGCTTGCTGCCCGCCAAGACAATCGACGCGAGAAACGTTGACCTGTCGGCGCGAGCTCTAAGAACGATCTACGACCCGGCTCCGGCCGACGCGGTGTGTGGATCGTCGTGTTGAGGGATGAGCGACGTCAGTCCCGACGATGCCCGGACGCGAGATCGGGCGGCATCGAAGGCCCGGGCGAGAAGCGGTCCGCGTGATGCGGTATCGGTGAATATGGGTGCACCTCCAGCGCCGGTCAGCTGGCGTTCGCGGGCTCGCGCGAGTGCTCGATCGGTGACGGACACTCGCGGCTCGATTCCTCGTGCAGTGAAGGCGGGTGAACCGTCCGGAGGGGGAAGGCTGCTCTCTCGACGAGCGTTCGGATGGGCGATTGGATTCTTGGACGCCTGCTCGTATTTCGGCGGCA
>JAYVSS010000193.1:0-12069 GCA_043775075.1 Acidimicrobiia bacterium | reverse complement strand
CTTCATCTACAACGTCTGCGACCACGAAGCGACCTATCGCGAGGTTGAGGCCCAGGCGATCAGCTTCACCACCGGCGTGCCCGTCGTGGCCGCGGCGATGCTCTTTGTGCAGGGGGGATGGAATAAGCCGGGGGTGTGGAATCTCGAACAGCTCGATCCGGCCCCGTTTCTCACGCTCGTCGCCGAACTCGGCCTTCCCTGGCAGGTCATGGAGCTTGACCCGACCGCCCAGCTCGTCATCAACGACTCAAGTTCGGGAAGAACGGCCGACGTCGCGTGACTGATCGCCGGACACCCTTTTTCGCCATTTCAGAAGCCCGCCTTTTATACAACCTCCACATTATTGAACGTCTACGTCAACGATCTGGAGCCAAAGTTCTGCTGGCACTAAAGTGCTTTTCTACGTGGGGCGTCTTCAACACCATAAAACCCTATCTTGATGGGACGACGAGCAGTTCGCCGTACGAAGTTCGCCTCGGTCATGAGTTCTTTGGTGGCGAAACCCACGGTTATTCGGTCGGTTATTCAGCTGATGACATTGACGAGGTGGATCTCCTTGCGGACAAGATCATCTTCAACTCGGCCAGCCAACTTCAAACTCTTGCGCCGAGACTGCGTCACTGCCAATCCGTCGGCATCCGTATTAACCCCGGCGTTAGCTACGCCCATCAAACGCTGGCTGATCCGGCCCGTAAGCACTCCCGGCTCGGTGTGCATCTTGACGATCTCACGCCGTCGGTGGTCGCTGCGGTGCAGGGGGCGATGTTTCACTTCAATTGCGAGAACCGGGACTTCTCGGCGTTCCGTGATGCGTTGGCCCATATATCGGAAGCCTTCGGTCACGTGTTGCACGGGCTCGAGTGGGTCAGCCTCGGCGGGGGCATCTTGTTCACCGCCGACGCCTATCCCGTTGATGATCTCGCCGACCTGCTTGCCGACTTTGCCCGTCGTCATCACATCCAGGTCTACTTAGAACCGGGCGAAGCAGTAATCACCCGCACCACCGATCTGGTGGTCACGGTGCTCGACGTGGTGCACAACGAAATGAGCTCGGCCATCGTCGACAGCGCAACCGAAGCTCATCGCCTGGACACCCTGATCTTCAATGAGCCAGCGACGATTGGTGAGGCGTCACCCGAAGGCATCCACGAGTACATCATCGGGGCCAGCTCGTGTCTTGCCGGTGACGCATTCTGTGTCGCCCGTTTCGACCGCCCGTTGCAGGTGGGCGACCGACTTCACGTCCTCGACTCGGCCGGGTACACGATGGTCAAGCTCAACTGGTTCAACGGGTTGCGCATGCCTGCGGTGTACTTCGAGCGGGTGGACGGCACCATCGAGCAACTCAATGCCTTCGACTACACCGACTTCCGCCGCTCTCTCGGCACCGTTCCGACAGGTGAGGATCGGGCGTAATTTGCACACGCGGAGTTCTCACCTTCGGCGTGGGCGTTACTCCCGGCCATCGACCAGCGAGATGGCTTTCTCGACGGATCGACGAGCGCGGGTGATGCGCTTTTCGCGGGCTTTCAGTTCGTTGCGCTCGTCTTCGTCACGAGTTCTCATGGCGGCGCGGAGCGTGTCCATAGCCAGGTCGGCGAGACCATCAGCGGCCGACCGGAGGTAGTCACGGACTTCGTCGATATCTGCCATGTAGTGCTTCCTTTGATCATCGGGTACCGGCTATGGCGAGGTGCCGTGGAGAACCTCGTCGATCACTTCCACCGGGTGGCACACGTCCACACCGGCGGCGGCGAGCCACATCGTGCATCCCGGATTGCCGGAAACGACTCGCGACGCACCGCTTCGATGAATGGCCGAGATCTTCTGCGCGCGTATCTCTTCGGCCAGCTCGGGCTGGGTGAGCTGGTAGGTCCCGCCAGCCCCACAGCAACGGCCCTCGTCGTCAAGCTCGACGACATCAGCGAACGGACGTAACGCCACCCGAACCGGCAGGTGCGCTCGTTGGACGTGGCGAAGGTGACACGGGTCAGAGACCGCGACACTGGGCCGCACCGATCCCGGCGGTACAGCCGGAAGTGCTTCCACATGATCGGCGAGCCATTCGCCGATGTCTTGCACCCGTGCGCTGAAGGCCGCCGATTCGGTCGTGCTGTGCAACTCGCCGTAGTGCTTGAGCGCCGCCCCGCACCCCGCCGAGTTCACCACGATGGTTGGACCGGAGGCGCCGCCGAGCGCTTCGATGACTGATCGGGCGAGATCCTTCGCTCCGTCGAGCTTTCCGGCGTGAACGTGTAATGCCCCGCAACAGGCCGCGCCGGGTGCGGGCAGCCCAACTGTCGCTCCAGCCGCACGCATCACCCGCAGTGTGGCGGCATGCACGTTGCGCTGCCATGCGTCCATCACACACCCGGTGAAAAGCACCGCGTCGACGGGACCGATGTCGGCGGCGAGGCGCTGGCGGCGAATCGGCATTCTCGGGGGTAGCCCGAGCTTGGTCGCCAGACTCGGAGGAAGGAGCCGGGCCCGCTGGACGATGGCGAGAAGCGACGAACCGACCAACACCAGCCGGTGAAATCGCAGCACGCCGAGTCCGGAGGTCAACACTCGCGGCGGGCGCAGACGACCGCTCGCTGTCAACGCCTCACGCGTCCCTTCCATCAGCGGGCCGAAATGAACGCCGGAGGGGCACGCCGTTTCGCACCCTCGACACAGCACACAGCGTTCCATGAACGACACGAAATCATCGTCGATGGCGAGGGTGCCAGCTTCGACGGCGCGCATCGCCGTGATGCGCCCGCGCGGTGACGCCGACTCCTCCTCCGTCGCCCGGTACGTCGGGCAGTGCGGAAGGCACAGACCGCACGACACACACGCGTTCAGCAGGTCAGCATCGAGCCGCAAGGGCGTGTTGCTCTTGTTCGGTGTGTTCGGCCGGGCATCACTCACCATGCGAGCACCCCCGGGTTCAATCGACCGGCCGGATCGAAGGCATCCTTCAAACCTCGGTTGAGGGCGAGCACCGGTGGGGCGAGCGCCAGCGGCAGACCGGTAATGCCATGCACGACACCAACACCGACCTCCGCTAGCCACCCACGCTCCGGTGCGACACCGAACACCGTGGCGGGGTCCTCGGATCGAAGCCGTTGTAGTGCCGCCGGTTCGAGCGAGGCTCGGCCCGAGGGCAGGAGCGGCGCCTCGCATGATGACCATTGGGCCGCGGGCAGCGACTGACGTTCCGCGGCAACCTCGGCTGCGGTGCCCTCAAGGTGAACGTAGGTGGACATACCGTCCCAAAGAATTGATGATGGACGAAAGAGGGAACGCCGCACGGTCCACGGATCGACGGCGTCGGCCACGAGCCATTGGCGTCGAGGCGGCAACGGGCCACACCGCAGTACGACCTCGGCCATCAACCCCAGCGTCCCAATGGATCCGACGAGCAACCGGGGAAGGTCGAATCCGGTCACGTTTTTGACCACGGGGGCACCGGCTCGTCGGAGGACTCCGTCAGCCGACACATAGAGAATCTCGAGCGCGAAATCACGAATGTGTCCGTGACGCAGCCGTCGAACGCCGCTCGCTCCAACGCTCAGAACACCGCCCACTGTGGCCGCCAAGTTGGCCGGATCGAGTGGACACTGGAGACCGGACTCAGTCAGAGCGGCGTCGAGATCACCGATCGGCGTCCCTGCCCCCACACGGACGATCAACTCGGCTGGCTGCACGTCGACCACACCGTCGGGAGCTCGTACCTCACGGACTATATCTTCTGCGCGCTGACAATCGGCGCGCGTATCATCAGTACGCGTATCTGCTCCCGGGGACCGTCGACCAACACTCCACTCCGTCCGACCACCGACAACGCGTACGTGGCCATTGCGGCCGACCGACTCGGCAAACTCGTGCACCGCGGCGGACGACTCCCGCGAGGCAAGCAGCGCACGCTCGATCGTCATACCCATGCCCCCTCGGGTACCCGTCGAAGCTCGCCGCATGTCGCTCCGGCCGGTAGAACCTTCGTCGGATTCCACCGCCCGTCGGGATCAAAAACTCGCCGCACCAACGCTTGGTGTTCCATCTCCGCCGCCGTCATGACCAACGGGAGGAGATCCCGCTTTTCCAATCCGATCCCGTGCTCGCCCGACAGCGTTCCACCCACGGCCACACAGGCCGCGACGATCTCGTCCCCGGCCAGATGGACCCGGTCCAACACCCCCGGTAGGCGACCGTCGAACACCAGCAACGGATGAAGGTTGCCGTCGCCCGCGTGGAACACATTGAGCACCATGATCTCGTGGCGGGCAGCGATCTCGATGACCTGCTCCATGACCTCGACCAAGCGGCTCCGCGGCACGACCGCATCGTGGAGGTAATAGTCCGGAGCGAGATTGGCAATCGCCCCGAACGCCGACTTGCGGGCCTTCCACAGCAACGCCCGTTCCTCCACACTCGACGCCACCCGCACGGTTCGCGCTCCGCTCGATAGACACCGATCGCGTATCTCCGCCACGGATGGCTCAATGCCCTGAGGCACGCCTTCAATCTCAATCAGCAGGACCGCCTCCGCATCCATAGGGAGACCCGCCTTCGCCCACGGCTCAACCGCCTTAATACAGTTGGCGTCCATCATTTCCAAAGCCGCCGGCAAGGTGCCAGAGGCAATCACCGACGAGACGGCCGCGCTCGCATCACGAATTGAGGTGAAGTCAGCCAGCATCGTGCGAATAGCCGGCGGGTTGACCATCAACCGCACGGCGATCTTGGTGACGATGCCCATCGTTCCTTCGGAGCCGACGAACAGTCCACGCAGGTCGTACCCACCGACATCGGCCGCCGTACCACCGAGCACACACAACTCTCCGTTGGGAAGCACCACCTCGATGGCATAGATATGCGCGCTTGTTACTCCGTGGGCGAGGCAATGCGGACCACCGGCGTTGGTGCCGACGTTGCCGCCGATGGAACAAACCTGCTGGCTCGAGGGATCGGGGGCGTAGTGCAGGCCATGCATCGCCACGGCCTTCGAAAGATCGAGGTTGAGGACACCGGGCTCAATCCACGCCAGTCGTTCGTCGACATCGACGCTCAGGACCCGATTCATTTTCGCCGTAACGATGACCACCGGGCTCTCCAGCGGAACCGCTCCCCCGGCCAATCCCGTCCCCGATCCGCGAGGAGTGATCGCCCTACCGAACTCGTTCGCTACCCGCACGCAGGCCTGGACCTCTTCGGCGCTCACCGGGAGCACGACCACGCCAGGCTCGCTCGGAGCCAACGCCGACGCATCGTTGGCGTAGAGAGACTTCTCAAACGCCGAGGTCAGCACTCTCTTGGGAGCGATCACCCGACGCAACGCCCCAATCAACGCCGTGGTCAATGCGTCATCGTTCGTCTGAGCGGACCCCACGACAACGAGTATCGCCGCTCCAGCAGACTCCCGCGATCTCGAGGATCCGTGCCCCCCGAACGGTCAATGTCGAAAAAGCGCAGCAGAGTCGTAAAAACGCAGCGTATTTACGACACCGCTGCGCAAAACTGCCACGGCCTTCGCCGCGCAGGCGCTAGGCGACGGCCACCGGCGGGAGGGTCGCCACCGCAGTGGGCAAAGTCGGCAAAGTCGGCAAAGTGGGCAAAGTGGGCAATGGCGGCGCCGTGACGACGACGGCGGGCGGGGCGACGGTGGTGGTGGTGACCGGTGGCGGCTGCGACGGCACGTAAGAAGGCGGGGTAACGGCGGGAAAACGCTGGTCATAGAGGCCGTCGGGGCCCGGAGCGCGGAAGGCGCGGAGGTACTGCCAAAATGATGAATTGGTGACAAGCCAGTCGTAGAAACTCAACCCGGTGGAGTTGACTTCGCGCGCCGCCTGCAACATGCCACTCACATCATTCACCGTCGGAGATTTGTCGCCGACGCCACCGATGACGTGAACGGGTAGGTCCGGACGATTCAGGACCCGGCGCAGCCGATTCACGTTTTCGGAAACGTAGCGGTAGCCGTCACGCCAACCGGTGTTGACGCCTCGGTTGGTCCAATATGACTGGATCATCCACAGGTCGAAGGCCGGGGCTATCTCCACGTAGGGAAACGGTCCCCGCCACCACAGCGCCACGGGCGGGGGCGATTGACCATTGGGAAGCGTCCAGATCCCCGGCACTCCGTCGAGGGCAAGCGGCTCGATGATGTTGTTGCTGAGAAAGCGGCCGGGCAACAGGCCCCGCAACGACTGGGTGAAGGAAATGAGCCGGCGGGTTCGTTCGGCGACATCTTTAACGACGTCGCGTTCTTCGATATCGATCGAGATCCCGTCAACATCGAGGTTGGCGACCGCCACCACCTTGCGGAGATCGGTGTTGACGTCTTGGAAAGCGGGCAGGTACCAAACAACGACGTACATACCAAGCTGATGAGCCCGATCGATGATCGGCTGCAGTTTCTCCGGCTCCAGCACATCGGGGGTGGTGGACCAATGGGAGGCCTGGATATAGATCGTCTGCACGCCCTGGGCCCACATGGCGTCCACCGTGGCTGCCGTGACCGGCGGAATCGGCTTCTTCGACCACTGTGTGGTCCAATCGAACCGATCAAGCCAGGTGCCGAGGCCACGGTAGGGATCCGCCGATGCCGCGGACGGGCGCGACGGCGTGTTTGCCGGTGCCGGGAACGGAGCCGGGACGAGGGTTGTGACCGGGGGTTTTACCGTGGTGGTCGTCGGGTCGGTCGCCGGCACCGTGACCCCCACCGCAACGACAACGGGGGTCGTGTCCACCGCAATCGGGGTGACGAGGATCGTTGTCGTGGCCGCCGGCGTGGTCGGCGGCACGGTGGTTGGGACGGCGGTGCTGGAGACCGCCGTCGTAGCTGCGGTACGGCGTTTCTTCCCCGTGGTCGCCGTCTTGTTGGTCTTGACGGCGACCTTCTTGGTCGTCGCCGTCGGCCGGGCCGCCACTACTTTTACCGTCTTGCGTAACGGTTTCTTGCTGGCGAGCGCCGTCGCCTGCGTCCTCACCCGGGCGTCGGTGCGTACGTGAGCGGTGGCCGGAAGCGCCGCCAGCAGCACACTCACGACCGACACACCAGCGAGGATCCTGACCCGGGCGATGTTCATAACAAACCACCTTGACGATCGCGTTCGGGCCATCGCGTAAGAGCGATGTGAGGAGTTAACGAGCAACGGCTGCTCCGCTCCAGCACGGGGCCGAGCGGACCATCACCGAAAAGAACCAGACCAGCCGAAAGCGACCGATCAGCGCTTGAAACGCCGACGATCTTCTTCCTTCAGGTACTTTTTGCGGACGCGAATGGCCGCTGGCGTGACCTCGACCAGTTCATCATCGGTGATGAACTCAATAGCTGTTTCCAGCGTCATTTCGCGCTTCGGTGGCAACTTCACGGCGTCGTCATGGGCGTGGGTGCGAATGTTCGTCTTTTGCTTCTCCCGAACAACATTCACCACCATCTCCTCGTTGCGGGCGTTTTCGCCGATCACCATGCCTTCGTAGACCTCCTCCTGCGGGTCCACAAAGAACTGCCCTCGCGACTGCAGGTTGTCCAACGCATATGCCGTGGTCTGACCGGCCCGGTCCGAAATCATTGCCCCACCCAGGCGACCGGGTAAATCGCCCACCCACGGTACAAACCCGGCGTGACGCTGGTGAATCAACGCCGTACCGCGCGAGTTGGTGATCAACTCGGAACGCAACCCAAGAAGTCCACGCGATGGAGCGTCGAAACGCATGATCGTGCGGCCGGTGTCCCCCGGAGCCATGTCCACCAGCTGTCCCTTGCGGGGCGCGAACGATTGGGTCACACCACCGACGTATTCGTCGGGCACGTCCACGGTGACTTCTTCGAACGGCTCGTGCTTCTTGTCGTCCACCATCTTGGTGATGACCTCCGGACGGCTTACCTGGAGCTCATAGCCCTCGCGTCGCATTTGCTCGATCAGCACCGCCAACTGAAGCTCTCCCCGACCAGCCACTTCGATGATGTCCGGCGACTCAGTGTCCCGCAAACGAATCGAAACGTTGCCCAGCACTTCTTTGGTCAACCGATCCCGGATATGGCGCGATGTGACGTACTTTCCCGCTTTTCCGGCCGTGGGTGCGGTGCTGACGCCGAACGTCATAGCCAGGACCGGCTCGTCCACGATCAACCGGGGCAACGCCTCGGAGACACCGGGGGTACCAAACGTGTCGCCGATTTCGACTTCGGGGTAGCCCGACACGACGAACAACTCGCCACAGGTCAGTTCGTCCACCTCGACCCGCTTGAGGCCATCGAAGGCCAGAAGGCCAGCAAGCTTCTTCACCACGACGCCGCCCGGATACCCGGCCGCCGGCTCCGCTCCAAAGAGCGCCGTGAGCTCGCCCCGTCGAAACGTGCCCTGCTCCACCCGACCGATGGCCAGACGTCCGAGATACTCCGAAGCATCGAGGTTGTTGACGATGGCCTGGAGCGGGGCCTGAGGATCACCGGACGGCGACGGGATGGTCTTCACTATTGCCTCGAACAACGCAGTGAGGTCATCGCCCTCGGCCGGCATCCCGACGCCATGGATGGATTGGCCATCGCGGGCGATACAGGAAACCACCGGGAAGTCGATGTGATGATCCATGGCATCAAGATCCATGAAGAGCTGGTAGATCTCGTCGAGAACTTCCTCCGCCCGGGCATCGCTGCGGTCCACCTTGTTGACCACGACGACCACCGGAAGGTGCTTGTCCAGCGCCTTGGAAAGCACGTAACGGGTCTGGGGCAGCGGACCTTCGGCGGCATCCACGAGCAGCAGGACGCCGTCGACGATGTGCAGACCTCGTTCGACCTCGCCGCCAAAGTCGGCGTGACCTGGCGTGTCCACAATATTGAGCTTGTAGGCCTCACCGGTCGGCGATGTCCAGCGGACCGACGCTTGCTTGGCAAAAATGGTGATGCCCCGCTCACGCTCCTGGTCGTTCGAGTCCATGACCCGGTCGGTGGAGTCTCGCGAACTCATTGACCCGGTTTGGCGGAGCATGGCGTCGACCAGCGTCGTCTTCCCGTGGTCGACGTGGGCCACGATCGCCAAGTTGCGAAGGTGCGCAGTGTCGGGGTGCGGCACAGACGCCACAGGCGCGTCGGGAGGAAGGGTTTCAGACATGGTCATAGCGATCCGGGAAGTGACGGGACCGCCATAGCGGTCGAAGGAGGCAATTGCTGAGCAGGATGCCCACCAATAAAACGGCATTGCTGAGCATGATGCCCACCAATAAAACGCTGACGTCGACCCGAGGGCCGGCCCGCCAGCGGCTGGTCAGTGCGTAGACGAGGCTTGTTCCGACTCCGCCGAGCCATCGCGGAGACCGGCGACTTCGTCGTCGGTATCATCGCTCTCGACTTCGTAAAACTCATCTTGTTCGTTTTCGTCTTCATCGAGAACTCGAGCCAGACACCACGACGCACACTTCTCATCAGCCCCTGCACCGCATTCAACACACGGCTCGGAAACTGGCAATAGGGACACGCGCTTCATAGCTCTCGCTTCTTCGAAGCGACGATGACGGCCCTTTTTCACGATTCTCTCCTGCAGTGTGCGCAAACGGTCTTGGTCGTATCGGACGTACATCGTACTCTCTGGGCCCCGTCTTCCCCGACGTTCCGACCGAACGTGCCGAGCGTCACCACCGCCGTTCGGATCACCCCTGCGTCGAGGACGGGCACAGCTCCGAAGGCAGACCGCTAGCGTCTTTCCTTATGTCTGATTCACTGGATCTCCCGGCGTTCACCGAACGATTCCGCGAACGGGCCAAGGCCGTCCGCAATCGCCCGATGCCCCCCGTCGAAGGGCCCGAGCGCCAACGCTTCAAGGATCGGATGCAGCTCGACTTCCAGGACTTCGCCATGATCGGCGATGCCTCGGCCGAACTCACGGACGGCATCCTGACACTCACCATTGACCTCCGTCCCTAGTGGTGACCTCGGCCGAGCGCCGCGACCGGGCGCTCCACGATGCGCTGGCGTCGACGGCGACGTGGGAAGTCGGCTTCGTCGCTACTGCCGTGGCCGACGCAACCGGGACGCAGGCCCACAACGGCGACGGCCACAGGCGGGTCCGGGTGGCGTCAATCACCAAACCGCTTGTGGCGTACGCCGTGCTCGTGGCCGTGGAGGAGGGAATCCTGGAACTGGACCGGTCGATAGACCCGCTTGATTCGCACGACGACCACACGGTGCCGCTCGGGCTGACCGTGCGCCATCTCCTGGCCCACGTCGGTGGGTACGGCTTCGAGGAGCGCCTGCCCGTCGCTCCGCCGGGCCTCCGACGGATGTATTCCAATACGGGCTTTGAATTGCTCGCACGATTACTGGAGCATGCCAGCGAGATGCCGGTTGGGAGTTACCTGGACGAGGCGGTATTCCGGCCACTCGGGATGGAAAACACCAGCCTGAACGGTTCTGCGGCGAAGGACGTGTGGTCGAACGTGAACGATCTCACGCGCTTCGTCATCGAACTGCTTCGACCCACGTTGCTGGCGCCCGAAACGTTCGCCGGTTTTATCGCCGTCCAGTGGCCCGAGCTCGCCGGGGTGATCCCCGGTTTGGGTTCGTATCGACCCTGTCCATGGGGCCTCGGCGTGGAACTGCGTGGTCAGAAGCAGCCCCATTGGACGGGCAAGACCAACTCGGCCCAGACATTCGGTCACTTCGGCGGGACCGGTACGTTCCTCTGGGTCGATCCGGACGCCGCCGGTGGACCTTGTGGGTTGGTCTGTCTCACCGACCGGGAGTTCGGTCCGTGGGCGCTTACCGCGTGGCCCGCTTTGAGCGACGCCGTGCTCGCCGCCTGGGACATCGCCTCGCACTGACGGTAACGTGGCTCTCACACTCCAACGTTTGAAGGGCATGCGATGAGCACACAAGACGACTCCACCATTCTCGCTTCCGGCCCAGTCGCCAATGTCCTGCGGCCGCAGGAACGTTCCCTGCCCGACGAGCGCCTGCACCGCAAGCAAATGCTCGCCGCGGGGTTCAGGCTCTTCTCCAAGTTCGGCTTCGACGAGGGAGTGGCCGGCCACATCACGGCCCGCGACCCCGAACTGACCGACCACTTTTGGGTGAATCCATTCGGCATGCACTTTGGCCATATTCGGGTCAGTGACCTCATGCTGGTCCGCCACGACGGCAAGATTGTCGAAGGAAACCAGCCTCTCAATCAGGCCGCCTTTGCTATCCATTCCGAGGTCCATGCGGCGCGCCCCGACGTGGTTGGCGCCGCCCACTCACACTCGTTGCACGGCAAGGCTTTTTCCAGTCTGGCCAAGCTCCTCGCTCCCCTAACCCAGGACGCCTGCGCCTTCTACGACGACCATGCGCTGTTCGATGACTACACCGGAGTCGTCCTCGACACTCAGGAAGGCAAGCGCATCGCCTACACCCTCGGCGAACGCAAGGCGGTGATTCTCCGCAACCACGGTTTGCTCACCGTGGGCCATTCGGTGGAGGAGGCGGTGTGGTGGTTTATCACCATGGAACGCTCCTGCCAGGCTCAGTTACTCGCCGACGCCGCCGGTTCCCCCGTTGCCATCCCCCACGACATGGCCAGACACACCATGGGCCAGGTCGGAAGCCACATGGCTGGCTGGTTCAGCTTTCAGCCGCTGTTCGCCCGGATTTCTCGCGAGCAGCCGGACCTATTCGACTGATCGATCGGCTCAGTAAGGCAGGCGAGCCGAGCGCATCACTTTCGCGCTTTGACAAACGGGAGGGCGACGACAGTTGCGGCAAGCCGTCGACCACGCACGTCCACCTCGACGCCAGCGCCCATCGGAGTCGCCGGGTCGACGAACGCCATGGCAATCGCATGATCGAGGGTCGGCGAGAAATTCCCGCTGCTCACGACGCCTAAGGGCTCGGGCTCCCCGCCGAGATACACCACGGCACCATCGCGAGCAGGCTGGCGACCTTCCAGAGCCAGTCCTACGAGGCGTCTGTTTATGCCGGCCGTGCGCTGGGCGTCCAACGCCGCCCGCCCCCGAAACGGCCCTTTGGTCCACGACACGACCCACCCCAGTCCGGCCTCAAGCGAGGTGATTCCGGGGCCGAGCTCGTGGCCATGCAACGGCAATCCG
>JAYVSS010000192.1:0-2957 GCA_043775075.1 Acidimicrobiia bacterium | reverse complement strand
GTGAAGGCGGCCAACCTGGCTGGACGCGGTGGCGCCGGTTTCCCCTGCGGCACCAAGTGGTCGTTTCTGCCCAAGGACGTCTTCCCTCGCTACCTCGTGGTCAACGGTGATGAGTCCGAGCCGGGCACCTACAAGGACCGCATCCTGATGGAACGCGATCCGCACCAGCTGATCGAAGGCGTGCTTATTGCTGCGCACGCCATTAAGGCCGAACAGGGGTTCATCTACATTCGCGGAGAGATGCCCCATGCCCACGAGCGCATGGCCTCAGCGTTGAACGAGGCCTATGCCGCGGGGTACATCGGCAAAAATATTTGTGGCACGGAATGGTCGATGGACGTGGTGCTGCACTGGGGTGCCGGCGCATACATCGTTGGCGAGGAAACGGCGCTCATCGAGTCCCTCGAGGGCAACCGTGGCATGCCCCGTCTCAAGCCGCCGTTCTTTCCGGCCAGCAAGGGCCTATACATGCAGCCCACGGTCGTCAACAACGTGGAGACGCTCGCCAACCTCCCGTGGATCATCAACAACGGCGCCTCGGCGTTCACCAGTTTCGGCAACGAGAAGAACACCGGAACTCGCTTGTTTGCGGTATCGGGTCATGTGAAGAATCCTGGAGTGTTCGAAGTTGAATTCGGGACGACGACCTTCCGTGAACTCTTTTTTGACCCGCAGTTCTGCGGCGGTATCCGCGAAGACCGCAAGGTCAAAGCGTTTATCCCGGGCGGCGGTTCGGCCCCGTGGTTCTTCGAGGAGGATCTTGATACCCCGCTCGACGCCGGTGTCGTTGGCGGCAAGGGTTCGATGCTCGGGTCCGGTGCCATCGTCGTGATGGACGAGACCACGGACATGGTCAAAGCGGCATGGCGCCTCGTCAAATTCTTTGCCAAGGAAAGCTGCGGTAAGTGCTCGCCGTGTCGTGAAGGCACCAACTGGATGGAAAAGATCTACCGACGCATCCTTGATGGCGAGGGGCGCCCCGAAGACATCGCCCTGCTGCTCGATGTGGCGGACAACATTTCTCCCGGCCTGACGTGGCCGCCGAAGCAGACCACCATCTGCCCGCTCGGTCCGTCGGCCGCCGCTGGCGCGCTGGTGAGCTCAATTCGCCGGTTCCCGGCTGAATACGAGCACTACATCGTCCACGGCCGTCCCATCGATGGCGTGCTGACCGGCCGACCGTCGCTCGTCCCCGCTTCGTAACGCGCCAAACTAGGAGGGGAGCCACTGATGACCGACACTGCCGCCGCGCCCGAGGCGCCAAAGAAGACCACAATGACCGTCGCCATCGACGGCAAGCCGATGGAGGCGAACCCGGGCGAGCTACTCATCGCTGCCGCGGAGCGCACCGGGACCTACATCCCCCGGTTCTGCTGGCATCCGCGCATGCGCGAAGTCGGTATGTGTCGTATGTGTCTCGTCGAAGTGAGCGGGCCCCGTGGCATGTCGCTGCAGCCGGCATGCATGATGCCGTGCGCCGAAGGCATGGTCGTAGACACGCAGAGCGCGACTGTGAAGAAGGCCCAAGACGGCGTTCTCGAGTTCCTGCTCATCAACCACCCACTCGACTGCCCGGTGTGCGACAAGGGCGGCGAGTGTCCGCTCCAGGATCAAACGCTGACGTTCGGTCCGGGCGAGTCGCGGTTCGTCGAAGAGAAGCGGCACAACGAAAAGCCGATTCCGATCAGCGACCTCGTATTACTTGACCGTGAGCGCTGCATCCTGTGCGACCGCTGCACCCGCTTCTCCAAGGAAGTGGCCGGCGATCCACTCATTCACTTCATCAACCGTGGCACGACCACCGAAGTAAACACCTTTCCCGACGACCCGTTTGCGTCGTACTTCTCCGGCAACGTGGTGCAGATTTGTCCAGTAGGCGCGCTTACTGCTTCGCCGTATCGTTTCGCCGCCCGTCCATGGGACCTCGATCAGGTCGAGTCCACGTGCACGTCGTGCGCCGTCGGCTGTCGCGTCGTCGTCCAGTCCAGCGACGACGAAATCACCCGCCTGCAAGGTGTCGATTCTGACCCGGTCAACTGGGGGTGGCTGTGCGATAAGGGACGGTTCGGCTTCGAGTCGATCTCGTCACCGTCTCGCTTTTCTGCCCCGGTGATGCGTGCGGCCCGCGGCGCAACGCCGGAGAAGGCCTCGTGGTCCGCAGCCACCGCTCGCGTTGCGAATGCTCTGCGCGCCTACGAACCATCGCAGATCGGTTTCATCGGTGGTGCGCGTCTGACCAACGAAGATCAGTACGCATACGTTCGTCTAGCCAAGCAAATCCTGAAGACGGACAATGTGGACGCCCAGTTGGGCGACGGTCTCACCGCTGATGCATGGCTCGGCTTTGCCCCGGCCACGATCAACGACATGGCCAATGCAGGCGCAATCGTGTTGCTCGGACCCGACCTGAAGGAAGAACTTCCCGTGCTCTTCCTGCGTTTGCGGGACGCCGCCACGACGAAGAAGGTGCCCGTCGTGGAGTTTTCCGCGACCCCCACCGGCTCCACGCCATACGCCAGCGCGTCGGTTCGTTACCGTCCGGGCGAAGTTGCCGTTGCCGTGAAAGCGGCCCTCGGCGCCGCCGCCGGAACCGATGTGGATCGCCAAATCGCTGGTGTTGAGGCCGAGTCGCTCAACGCCGCCGGAGCGGTGTTGGCGAAAGCGATGGCCAGTGGCAAGAAGATCGTTGTGGTCCTCGGCCGGGCATCTATCGCTGAACCAGGCAACGCCATGGTGGAAGCGGCGCTCGCTTTACGCGTTGCGTCGGCTGACATGCTCGTGCTTCCGGCGATGCGCCGCGCCAACCTGCGGGGGGCGCTGGACATGGGGATGGCCCCGGGAATGCTCCCCGGTCGCGTGACCCACAACGACGGCGCCGCCTGGTTCGCCGGCCAATGGGGCGGAGGCCCAACCTTCGTTGGCCTCGACACTCTGGGCATGCTGCGCGCCGCCGCCGA
>JAYVSS010000191.1:0-8094 GCA_043775075.1 Acidimicrobiia bacterium | reverse complement strand
CGGTCAATCCCTCGCTGCGAAAGGCGAGAACAGCTCCGCCCGAGCGCAGGATGGGTTGACATTTATTCCTCGTGAGCTGCATCCCCGACTTCACGCCATGGTCATGGACCCCGAGGCATCGCTCAAGGAATACCTCCGGCAAAACCTTCGCATTCCCCTTGTGACTCGAGTTGGCGCACTCTCAAGTGCCTTCGATTTTCTCGCCAACGCCGCGCCCGGCGTTCGGGAGATTGTCACAATTGGTAAGCTCGCATATGAAGTGCGCGAGAAGAACTACGACCTGGTCATCGCCGATGCGCCCGCCACGGGCCACATCGCCGGTCTTCTTCGTGCCCCGCAGGCGATCAATGAACTTGTTGGCGTGGGCCTCATTCGTTCGCAAACGGCGTGGATCCTCGATATCTTGCAGAATCCCGAATCAACCGGTGTGGTGCTCACCACCACGAGCGAAGAGCTGGCGGTCAACGAAAGCCTCGAGTTGTTGGCTCGTCTCGGCGTCGGTGATGCGGCCCATCGCGCTGGTGCCGACATCCCGATGGACTGCGCGGCGCTCGTCGTCAACCGCTTGCTCCCCCAGACTCTGACTCCGTCCGACGGCCAGTCCATCGCCAAGCTGTCGGCGAAACTCCGCGCAAAGTCGCAAAGAGGCGCGATCCGCCAATCGTCGCCGGGGTCCACTAACCACGCGCGTCAGCCGGGCGGGGTTGACCCGACACTGCTCGCCGACGTGCTCGAAGGGGCCGAACTTCTCGACGCACTGGTGCGCTCTCGGGCGCCGCACCTTGATCGCCTCCTCGCCGCCTGGTCGGGTCCGTTGGCACTGGTCCCCACTATCACCACGAAACCGCCCGGCCTTCCCATCACCAGGGCGGTGGCGGGCCACCTTGTCGACGAACTCTCGCTCGGGAGAATGGGCACATGAAGAAGCCGACGCGTCCGGCCGTCGCCTCGAAGGACCTGGGCGCCGCACTCGCCGGCACCGACGTTGTGTTGTGTTGCGGGGCCGGTGGCGTAGGCAAAACCACCGTGGCTGCCGCCCTGGCCATGGCCGCCGTGCGCAACGGACGCGGCCGCGTCCTCGTTCTCACCATCGATCCCGCCCGTCGCCTGGCCGACGCCCTCGGGCTCGAAGCATTTGGCAACGTGGAGCGCCGGGTGGAACTCCCCGATGCCCTCGACGCACCCATTGGATCAGAGCTCTGGGCGGCGATGCTCGACACCGGGGCTTCCTGGGACGATCTCGTGCGAGAGCATGCGCCCGATCCCGCCACCGTTGAGCGAATTCTCACCAATCAGCTGTACCGAAATATCACCCAGCGATTCGTGCAGAGCCATGACTATATCGCCATGGAGCGCCTCCACGGGCTACAGCAATCTGGTCGCTATGACCTCATCATTATCGATACGCCTCCATCGAGAAATGCCCTGGACTTTCTTGATGCGCCATCTCGCATGGCAGACTTCTTCTCCTCATCATTACTGAAATGGATTACCCTGCCGTATCGTCTTGGTGGTGAGCGCGCAGGTCGGCTCGGGTACCTAGCAGCGAAACCCTTTTATCAAGTAGCCGACCGTATTCTTGGTTCCCAATTTCTCGCAGATATTGCTGAATTCTTCCTTCTCTTTCAGACGATGTACGACGGTTTTGTTCGTCGTGCAACAGAGGTGGAGCGCTTGCTGCACAGACCAACAACGCGTTTCCTCGTGGTCAGTTCGCTTGAACCAGCACCGTTGCGTGAAGCGGAGTACTTCTTGGCGGAGTTGCGTCGTCGGCATCTTTCGGTGGCCGGACTCGTCCTGAACCGAACGCTCCCGGCAGCTTTCGTGCACAGCGACACCCGCCAACTCGCCACCCGCCTCACCGACGCATCGATCGTCGTTGAATCGATCACCGCTACCGATCGACGAACGCTGCAACGTGCGGGCGCAGCGTTTCTCGATCTCGCTGCCCTCGCCGACGCCGAGCGTGCGGCGCGAGCGCGGCTATCGAACCCTCCTGAATGTGTGGTGGAGGTTCCACTGGTCGCACGCGACGTTGCCGATCTCAGCGGCCTCATGGACATCAGCAAGGCGCTCTGGGTCGTACCTTCGAAGCGACCTCGGCGATAGTCCTATGCATGCAGACGATCGACACCACCTCGCTCTTCTGATGGCTTCGTGGGGCCTGGTGGCGGACTTTTGCTTCGGCGATCTTCTGCTTGCGGTCCCCGCCGATGACGGCCCGGCGACGAACGCTGCGTCGCCCAGGTTTCAGGTCGTGGGACACATTCGTCCAACGACGAGCCAGACGCTGTATCAGCACGACCTCGTCGGACGGATTGTCGATGCCTCCGAGCGCCCCCAGTTCGCTGACGCTTGGCGTACCGGCGAGGTGACGCCTGGTCAATCGTTCGTGCTCGGCGAATCGACCGGCGCCCGTATCGATGCTGTTCCGGTGCGCCGTCGGATAGACGGCAACCTCCGCACGATCGCCATCTTGTCCCGCGAGGTGCCCGTTGATGCGGCCCGGCGACCGGGCCGGCTGGAGCGGGTGTACCTGGAAATTTTCGACCGCCTTTCGGCGATGATCTTGGACGGTGCGTTTCCCTTTGCCCAAACACTTGACGCCAGTGGCGACACCCCCCGAGTGGGCGACGGCGTACTGGTGCTGGACCACGATCACGTGATCACCTACGCCTCACCGAACGCTGTCTCGGCGATGCACCGTCTTGGCCATTCGGTGAACCTGGAGGGGCGTCGTTTACGTGACCTCGTCAATGAAGCCCATTCGGAAGCTGCCACTCGCCTCCGTCGCCCGGTGGTTGTCGAGGTCGCCCAACTTGACTCCTCCCGAGAGCAACGAGCGATTGTGCTCTTTCATACGATTCCTCTGTCCGCATATGATCAGTCCGCTTCGAGTGCGGTCGTTCTACTTCGCGATGTGTCGGATCTTCGACGCCGCGATCAACTCATAGCCACGAAGGACGCGTCGATCCGCGAGGTCCATCATCGTGTGAAGAACAACCTACAGACGATCTCATCGCTGTTGCGACTTCAGGGTCGCCGGCTGGAATCACCGGAAGCGAAAGAAGCGATTGAGGAATCGGTTCGGCGCATTCGTTCTATTGCTCTGGTGCACGAGACCCTGTCGAGGGACGTGCGTGATGCCGTGCCGTTCGATGAAATCGTCCGCCCTCTCGTGCGTATGGTCGAGGAGGGGTTGGCCTCGCCTGAGCGCCCGTTGCGCTTCATCCTTACCGGGGAAATCGGGGACCTTCCGCCTGAGACTGCGACACCTCTCGCCGTGGTGCTCACGGAACTGCTCCAAAATGCCGTAGAGCATGCCTATCCGGTCATCCACGATGCCCCAGGTCCCAACACGACCGTCAAGCCAGGCGAAATTCGGGTCAAGCTCTCGAATGATGCGGATGGTCTTACGGTGGAAGTCCGTGACGACGGCGTGGGATTGCCTGAGGGCTTCTCGTTGGCAACATCCTCCAGTCTCGGTCTATCGATAGTACGTACGCTTGTTACGACTGAATTGGGCGGCGTCATTTCGTTCCGCAACGAAAGTGGTGCAGTTGTGACGTTGCGCATCCCGCGGGTGGCAGACCCGAGAGAACGCTAGGACCCGCCCTTAACGACGACCGGCGCGTCGCAGCACGAAGTCGGTGGATTCACCGAGCGATTCCACCGGACCGGGAGCCTCCTCCCAACCGCTGAAGCCCACGGGAGACGCGGCCAACCGATAAGGCTTTTCGCCGGTTGCCGCGGCTTCGTCGGAAACACCCATCGAAACCCACGCCCCCGCGGCGGCAATCTGCGGATCTTCCAACGCATCGGCGAGCGAATTGATCGGGGCAAACCACACATCGAATTGGTCAAATCGCGCCTTCCAATACTCATATGTATGCATAGCAAATGCAGCATCCATCATGGCAATAAGCGCTCGTGCATTCGCCGCCCGCACGACCGCCGTTCGGAAACGCTCGTCGTCGGCCCAACGCGAACAGTCAAGCGCCCGCAGCACGCCGGGCCAGTGCCGATCCTGCTCAAGTCCGAGGAGCCAAAATCCGCGCCCGTCTGACGCCATATAGGAGTTGATGAGCGGTGCTCCCATTGCTGTTCGAGGTCGGGTCGCACTGATCTTGCCGAAATACTCACGGATACCAAGGTCCCAGCCGTTGACGTAGACGCCGGTGCGCAACAAAGACGTGTGCACGAGGCGCCCTTCGCCGGTTCGGCTGCGATCGAACAGTGCGGCGCAGATGCCAGACACGATGGCGATTGCGGTGGTGTGATCTCCCATTCCCGAACGAGATGCCGGGGGCAACTCGCCGGGCGGAACCATGGAGTGGGCTATCGATGATCGCGCCCAGAATGCGCCAATGTCGTACCCGGCGCGACCACGATCTTCGCCGTCAAGGCCGTACCCGGTGACCGAGGCGTAGATCAGGTGAGGGAAGCGGGCGCGCACCGCTTCGTGACCCAACTCAAGGCGTTCCAGCGCGTCGGGACGAAGGTTGGTGAGGAACACGTCGGCGTCGGTCAGCAAGGCGTCGAGGTCGACCTTCGCTTCGTCAGTCCGAAGGTCGAGAAGCACGCAGCGCTTGCCGCGATTGTCCAATTCGTAGGGCGGGACCCGGGCCTGCGCGATGCCGAGATTCCCGAACAGGTTGCGCATCGGATCGCCTGCCGGACCCTCGACCTTGATGACTTCAGCGCCCCAGTCGGCGAGGATGCCACCCGCTCCGGGCCCAGCGACCCAGATTGCCAACTCCACCACTCGAACACCGTTCAACATGCCAATACCCTAGGTATCGCTGTGTTGGCGGGCCAACTACCGTCGGTTCCATGTCTTGGAAGCCAATCGTCGTCGCCCATCGCGGAGCATCGAAGATGTGCCGAGAGAACACCATCGAGGCCTTCGTCGAGGCGAAGATTCAAGGTGCGGCGATGGTCGAGCTCGACGTTCGACGCACCAGCGATGGGGTCATGGTTGTGCACCACGACCCGGTGATCACGGGTGTGGGAGTCATCGCCCAACATCAGCATCAGGAGTTTCCGGTGCACGTTCCTACGCTTGCCACCGCGCTCGACGCCTGTGTCGGGATGGACGTCAACATTGAGATCAAGAACGATCCGACGGAACCCGATTTCGATCCGACGGAACGAATCGCCAGCCAGGTTTTGGAACTTCTCGCTCAACGCCACGACGCCAGTCGCATGTTGATCTCGTCCTTTCGTTTCGAAACGATCGATGCCATACGGGCGGGCCACGATCATCTGCGCACTGGCTATCTGTTCACCATGCCGCCGCTCTCACCACTTCGCATGAAGGCGATGATTCGACGAACGGCGGCGGCTGGTCACCAGGCAATCCATCCCTACCATCGGGGCGTGACCTCGATGATGGTCGACATGGCCCACGACGTCGAGCTCGACGTCAACACGTGGACGGTCGATGATCCGAAACGCATGCGCGCGCTGGCCAAGATGGGCGTGGATGCTCTCATCACGAACGTCCCGAGTATCGCCGTGGATACCTTGACGAGAATGCGAGACTGAGCAGCGTGCGCACCTATTCCTCCCTTTCGTCGAGTGTGTCGGCGTTTCCGAAAGAGCTGGTCGGGCTGTACAAGATTCGTACGGCGAACATGCCCACGGAAGTTGCCCGTTCCATTTCCTACCTCGACGAAGTCCAAGGCCTTGTCACCGAACGCGGAGGCCCATCGCTGCGTGACCGCGAAGTACTCGTGGTGGGTTGCGGGCAGACACCGCGTGAGCTGCTTGGATTTGGAGTCACGAACCGTGTGACTGGTATCGACCTTGATGTGATCCCCTGCGGCTTTGATCCGCGCGCATATCTACAGTTGTTGAAGCAGAACGGCCCGCTTCGGGTAGCGAAAACAATCGGCCGAAAAGCGCTTGGGGTGGATCGTTCGTACCGAAAGGAAATGATCAAGCAGCTCGGACTGCCATCGTTGCGAACTCCTCAGATTTTACAAATGGATGCGACGAAGATGATGTTCGCTCCGGGTTCCTTCGACTTTGTGTATTCGTTCTCGGTATTCGAACATCTCGGTGACCCGACCTCGGTGTTGCAGGAGATGCACCGAGTCCTACGGCCCGGCGGTGTTGGCCATGTGAGCGCCCATTTCTGGACTTCGGTGAGCGGTTCGCATGACATTCGGGTGTTCGCTGGGGGTATCGACGCCATTCCGATGTGGGCGCACCTTCGTCCGGGCATCAAGCACCTCAGCACGGAGAACACGTACCTGAACTACTGGACCGTGGCGCAGTACAGGGCGTTGTTCGAGACCTTGCCAAATGCCGCCGTAATGCTGACCTACCACGATCCCGATCCCGCCGCCCGGCTGCAGGCTGAGTTGCTCACGCTGCGAGCGGCGGGGGAGCTGACGGAATACTCCGACGACGAGCTGCTGGGGATCAACTACTCCGTGACGTGGCGCAAAGAGCTGTAAGTCCGGCCACATGCCCGGCCATGCACCCGTCTCACGGAAGCACCAGGTCAAGAACTGAGGGTTCCCACTGGAACTCGAGCACGTCGGCATCGCCAAGGTGGTCGCCGTCGACCTGCCACGGGAACGGACGATAACCCCGAACGGTGAACGAATGCACGTCCGTTCGAACGGCAACATTGGACTGTCGGGCGAGACGCCCGCCGCCCTTGAGCGCGGCGCCAACGGCACGAAGGGTTGCTACGAGACCAAACGACGTGAATGTGACGAGCCCGAGTGCGGTGTCCAGCGCGGCCTCCGGGATGAGCGACAGGGGACGCGATCCAAGGTAGGTGTACGGATCGGTGTTCATACAGACAGAGAAGAACCCGTCGATCGCTTCCGAGCCGATCTCCACCCGAAACGCTGCGCGCTTACGGTCGTACCGACGGATCCACGTGTCGATGGCGGCGTAGGCAAACAACGGATGGCCCAAATACCGTTTGAGTTGGCCCCGCTTCTCGACCTGCTCGACAACGGCGGCGTCGTAGCCCATACCCACGTGAAAGCAAAAGAACCGGCCGTTCACCCTGCCGAGTCCGATGCGTTTGATGGACCGCCGAGAAAGGGCCGACAGAATTTGGTTGGTCGCCTCGACCGGTTCGTTGACGAGTCCGAGCGTCCGGGCAAACACGTTGGTTGAGCCGCCGGGAAGCACCGCCAATGCCGTTGTCGAGCGGACCAAGCCGTTCGCCACCTCGTTCACCGTGCCATCGCCCCCCATCGAAACGACCACATCGACGCCGGTCGACGCCGCCCCCTGGGCGAGGCGGGTCGCGTGGCCCCGACGTTTCGTCTCGGCCACGGTCAGATCGTGGCTGGCGGCCAGCGCGTTTTGAATCATGACTCGGCCCCGGGCGGTCACTCCAGAGGCGGTGGGATTGACGATGAAGAGAATTTTCACGGGTTCACAAACGCCCGAACGGGCAGAGAAACGGGAGGTAGGGAGGGGTTCGGAGCCACGTCGCGTGACGTGACTCCCGCCACATCGGCTCGTGCGGATTTTCACAAGCGGCCAAGGACGATCAGAATACGAGGTCATGAACGTCGCCGTCTGCGTCAAACAGATCCCCGACCCCGCTACCCCGGGCTCGCTCGATCCTTCCACCCATGCTCTCGTCCGCCAAGGCAAGCTCATCCTCGACGACTCCGATGCCTATGGCGTCGAGATGGCGTTGCGCCTGGTTGAGGCGGCAGGCGGAGGCGAGGTCACCCTCGTTTCCATGGCTCCGAACTCCGAGCAGAGCGGTCTTCGGACCGGCCTGGCGATGGGTGCTCACAAGGCCATCCTCGTCAGTGACCCGGCCCTCAAGGGTTCTGATGCGCTCTCGACCGCCAAAGTTCTCGCCGCCGCCATTAAGCGGGCCAATCCCGACCTGGTTATTGCGGCCACGGAATCAACCGACGGTTACACCGGCACCACGCCGGTCCAGGTGGCCGAGTTGCTCGGCTTCCCATCCGTAACATTCGCCAAGAAGGTCACGGTGACCGGCTCCGCCCTGGCCGTGCAGCGTCAAACCGAATCGGGTTACGACGACGTCACCTGCTCACTTCCGGCCATGGTCACGGTAACCGCCGGCGTGGTCGAGGTCCG
>JAYVSS010000190.1:0-5189 GCA_043775075.1 Acidimicrobiia bacterium | reverse complement strand
AATAAGTACACGTATGTTCTCGGGCTCTTGCATACGCGCGGCTATGGCGAACCCGCGCCCCGCGCCGCTGAAGCTGGCGATTTCAGAAACGACGGCATCGCACGCATCCTTCTTCCGACTGGCGACGATCACCGACGCTCCCGCCTTGGCCAGGCCGAGGGCCATTGCTCGCCCGAGTCCTCGTGACCCACCGGTGACAATGGCCACGCGGCCAGTCAGGTCGAACAGGGCCTCGAGATCACGGTGCATCGTCTGACCCTACGCTGACGCTGCCTAGCGGCTCAAAGCCCAGGTGCGCGTTGCCCGGACCAACGCATTCCGTACCGCGCAAATTGAACGCAAATTCACCAAAATGCGCTCTTGCGGCCGACCGCCCCCGTGTCGATATCAGGGCAGGCAAGGGTCTTAGGGAGACAGCAAAGATGTCGACGTCGATACGAACTACAACGTCCATCCATGATGATCGCACCGGTCAGCAGCTCCTCGGCTTGGCCGAATTGCGACCCGCTGACGTCATCATGGTTCGGGGGTCATCGGCCCTCTCCTCGTTTCTGCGGTCAATGGATCGATCCGACTATGA
This sequence comes from Acidimicrobiia bacterium, assembly GCA_043775075.1. Taxonomy (GTDB): domain Bacteria; phylum Actinomycetota; class Acidimicrobiia; order Acidimicrobiales; family JANYDT01; genus JANLQX01. The sequence goes on along the minus strand of JAYVSS010000190.1, from coordinate 4,609 downwards.
CCACATAATGCTCGTCATCTCGGTCGACATCGAGCGTCGAATCCTTACTGTCGCCGACCAAAGTTTCCATGGGTTTCGTCATTTCGACATTGCCAACTACGAAGAGCGGCCTGACCGCCTACTCGTGCGACGACATCGCGTCGGCGGAGGTGAAGACATCGTGGTGAGGCGGATGCTCGACTACGGGTCAACGAACCCGCGCTACGACCGATATGCACTCGTCACGATCGTCCAGGACACCGTTCGCCATCTCCCCACACTGTTGGAGAACACGACGTCGGCCGCCGCCGGCCGCCTCGTATCAGCGATCGCCGGCTTGCTCACCTCATCGCCCGAGCGAAGCGCGGACCCCGCAGGGGTCTGCGTCCATCCGATTCTGTTTGCCTTCGATTGCGTCGACCCGACCAGCCCTCGCAGCCCCTACTTCGGGCTTTCCTTCCCGTTCGAAGAACGAAACGGTCTCGACGAGTGGTTGGCATCATGGCGGGCATTCGACGAAGCGGCGCGGACAGTGGGCACCTACGAACCCGAGCGCCTGTGTCAGTCCCTGCTGCGAGCAATCGATGGTTCTTCGCCGATCGACACCCGTGGCGATGGCCTAGTTCACGCCCTCGCGGCGTTGTTCCAGCCGACTGACGACAACGGCACGGCCGGAAACCAAGTGCTCGCATGTCTCGCTCTCAGCCTCTTGGACCGGACATTGCGCCAGCGGGTGGTGGTGACGCCCGATGACATTCTCCGAACGCCGTCGCTCTTTGATCTTGGGCATCTCGATACGAGCGTCATCAACTGGGCCAACTAACAAACCCTGCCGTTCTTCCAGTCCTACGACCGAATCGTCGATCGACGAACAACCGCCGTCTGCCGAAGTTTGGCGGCATCTCGCCGATGCCCCGAAAGCGATTCAATGTCGCTCTGGTCTTCGAGTGCGAGTGCTTCCCATCCCAAGAATCCGGACCGGTGGGCGAGAGCAGTTGCCCGTTCGGCAGACTTTTCAGCCTCTTTCATCCTCCCAAGTAAGGCATATAACTGGGCTCGATATCGGTCCGTCGGCCCGAATGACGAGACCGGAATTAGACCGACAACAACGATGTCTGCCACGTACTCAGCAAATGCATCGAGCAAAAACTTCGCGTGGGTACTGCTCCGGGTGTTCCAGCAAATCTGCGTAACTATGGCCAGTGCGGGAAGCGTCGCCAGGCTCGGGCGGTGTTTGAGAATCGAGTCGACAATCAGTCCGACAAAGGAATCGAGAGCAGTCGGACCCGGCGAACCAGAAGATGAGTCGACCAACATCGTGGAAAGAAGCGCCATCTCATCATTCGCGCCATCGGCGAAACCGTCGAAGTTCCGGCGTTGCCAATGTGAGCTCAATCGATGGACCCGAAAAGCGATATCGAAATCGGCACAATCGTATGAAGACCCAATAACGTGGGCCTCCCGTGCCTTTTCATCGGCTGCACCGAGCTGCCCAAGACGCTGTAGCTCAGTGGCCCAGAGCAGCTCTCGCGTCCAGATCTCCGTCGGTCGCCCGATCGTCAAACAGTACGTCTCAAACTCCGCGATGCTGTCCTGCCAGCCCACAATATCTGCACGCGCCAGCGCACTTCTTGCCTGGATCGTAAGAATATCGGTGGCTGCATCGAAATTTTGCGACGCAAATACTGCCTTGCGCAATGACCGGAAACGATCGTCGGCTAGTAACTTTTCTGGGCTCGTGATGTCGACATGAAGGAGTGCTCGCTCCACTGAAGACACCAGCTCCGGATCGTTAGCAGAGACCCGTATCGTGTTCAATCGTTTCGACGCGACTCGCGCCGAATCGCTCAACCCGTTCTCCATGACTTCTCGACAAACCCGTTCAGAAAGGAGCCGAGCGAGAAGCGTTTCCTGCCCCGCCGGGGGCAACATGTCTGCGCATTGGTCCATCATCGCGTTGAGTTCGGCATCAGCGCGATAGGTCCGCCCGGTCGCCGCCGGACTCACGAGAATGCAAGCCGCCGCCACGGCATCATCGCGCCGCAGTGAACTTACAACTGCGTGATTGCGGACCTTGCGAGCCATTACCGGAATCCCTGAAAGATCCAACATGTTGGCCGCTACCGAGAGAAACCGAACCACCAAGGCCGGGTCCAGCTCAGCCGACTCATTCGTCATTAGGTAGGTGGAGATTTCTGCGACCGTTGATGCCGCTCGACGGAGGTTCGCTTTTTCGAAACGAACCCCGATAGCGGAAATAAGTTGCTCAAGAACATCGTTCGACAATCCCTCAATGGCCGCATGATGCCACAGCCGCTTCACCATTGGCAGCGAAGAAAGCCCAGCTAGTTGCACGCGTAAATCGATAAGAGAACCCTCGCTCGATCGATGCAATACGCTCCGCCGCAGCAACCCATTGGCGAAGTGAAGCGACGAATCAAGCTGTCGAATGAGAACTCCTTTCGAGACAAAGCGGGCGATAAGGGCCGAAGTATCCGCTGGAGAAATCCGAGATGCATCGCTCAGAATGCTCGGGGTCATTGAGTCGGGTTCAAGCGCGACGAGTCGGAGCAGAGCGAAACCTGGATCCGTCGGGCTACCGATTCGTTCACTTACCCAACGTGAGAGTTCTAGCGAGGGCGGGCCGCCGGAGAAGAACGGATCGTCTTCGCGAAGTTCCAGGAGGGCATGAACAGCTGCTTGATCTCCACCGGTCAGCGCAATCACAACGTCCACCGCTCCCAACTCTCTCCAACCGCGTTCGCCGGCCAGACGTTCGATGTCCAGCCGCCTCAGCGAAACACCCGGAATAGTCGTGCTGGCGACGGGAGTCATCGCTCCAGCTAACAGGATTTCTTGTTCAAGGGCGCGGAGTTCGGCTCCCGGAACAAGGCCCGTGTCCTCCCGTAGGCGACGAGCGAAGCGGGCAAACTCGGCGAGCGCCTCTCGTCGTTGGCCAAGTTGCAGCAGTGCTGTCATGAGGCATTTCGTTCGAACCTCGTGGAGCGGTTGGTCATCGGTGAGTTTGCGCATCAATGCGAGATCAGCGGTAGATACTCCGACAGCTACAAACGACTGCAGCAGCAAGTCCTCGGCCGCCGAACGCACCCGGTCGATGTCGGCGCGAAACGGTTGAAGGGCGGGAAGGTCAACGCCCACGAGAACGCCGAGGGAAAAGGCTTCGACGACCGGCCGCAGAATTGCTCGGGCTTCGTCAGGAGCCGAAGCCAGAAGTGCTTCCGCCCGATGGAGCGCCCCGCTCAGTCGCTCAACATCAGTGCCGATCGTCAGGGAGAGACGCAGGGACCCCCCAACGGATTCGATCGCATCTGACCCGAACACCGACCGCATTTCAGTCAGATAGCTGCGAAATGCGCTGGCGCCAGAGGTTGGAGGCTGTCCGCCCCATAAGTGCTGCATCGCCTCGGAACGGGTGGTCCACGAGGGCCGGGCGGCAACCAGCAATACGGTCAGGTCGTACAGCTTCCCCATGAGGGCAATACTGGCGCGCCCATTCCAAAACTCGGGAACGCCCAAGAGCCGGAGTTCGGCACTGCCTGGGCTCTCAGACATCGACAAAAACTACACGGGCTGCGTCCGAATCCCTGGCTTTCCACTTGCGTTAGGGCCCAGCCACGAGATTGTTGGGCGGGGCGGTCAGCAGGCGAGGTAGGTGGCGAGGTGCTTGCCGGTGAGGGTGGCGCGGGCGGCGACGAGTGCTGCGGGAGTGCCCTCGAAGACGATGCGACCGCCGTCGTGACCGGCGCCGGGGCCGAGGTCGATGATCCAGTCCGCATGGGCCATAACGCCTTGGTGGTGCTCGATGACGATGACCGACTTCCCCGAGTCCACGAGACGGTCAAGTAAGGCCAGAAGTTGCTCCACGTCGGCCAGGTGCAGGCCGCTCGTCGGTTCATCGAGCACGTAGACATCACCCTTTTCGGCCATCTGGGTCGCCAGTTTGAGCCGCTGTCGTTCTCCCCCGGACAGCGTGGTGAGTGGCTGGCCGAGGCTGATGTAACCGAGCCCAACGTCGGCGAGCCGCCTGAGGATGGCATGCGCCGCAGGCGTGCTCGTCTCACCGGCGCCAAAAAACACTTGCGCCTCGGTCACCGACATCGCCAGTACTTCGGCGATGTCGCGTCCGCCGAATCGGTACTCGAGCACGGCTGCTTGAAATCGTCGGCCCTCGCATTCTTCGCATATCGACACCACGCTCGCCATCATCGCCAGGTCGGTGTAAATCACTCCGGCGCCGTTGCACATCGGGCAGGCGCCTTCGGAGTTGGCACTGAACAGGGCGGGTTTCACGCCGTTGGCTTTGGCGAACGCCTTGCGGATCGGCTCCAACAAGTCGGTGTAGGTGGCCGGGTTACTCCGCCTCGACCCGCGAATTGCAGTCTGATCAACCGACACCACACCGTTGCGCCCAGACACCGAGCCACGGATGAGTGAGCTCTTTCCCGACCCGGCCACACCGGTCACCACCACGAGAACGCCGAGTGGAATGTCCACGTCCACGCGTTGGAGGTTATGGGCGCTGGCACCTCGCACCTCCAGCACGCCTGACGGTGCGCGCACCGACGACTTCATCGCAGCGCGATCGTCCAGGTGCCGTCCGGTCAGGGTG
>JAYVSS010000189.1:0-11092 GCA_043775075.1 Acidimicrobiia bacterium | reverse complement strand
CTTCACTCCGAGGCGCGTGGCAGCTTCACTCGATCCGATCAATCCCATAGCTTGACGATAATCAACGTTGACTATGCGGGTGGCCTCGTTCAGCCTGACCGTATGCCGACGATCCAGACCTTGATGACGAGCCCTCCAATTACTGCCGGACCACATGAGTCGCTGGTGGCCGTCACCCGCCGCATGCACGAGCATCGCGTCGGGTCGGTGGTGATCGTCCGTGAGAGCGTGCCCGTGGGAATCCTGACCGAGCGCGACGTCTTGCGGGTTACGGCCGCAGCCCCCACGGATACTGAGGATGAGACGACCGGAAGCGTCGGCCGGCCAGTGTCCGAGGCAATGACCAAGCCGCCCGAGTGCATCGACATAAACACCGACCTCACCGTCGCCCTCACGACGATGCGCGAACGGGGGTACCGCCATATGCCGGTGGTTGACGGGGATCTGCTTGTGGGTGTGGTGTCGTTACGCGACCTGCTTCGCGTGGCGCGGATCGGACCAGCCGACGTGCCTCGCGGGCTTAAGGGCGTCGTGGTTTCCGATACAGAAGTCGGCGATGTGCGCGGCGTCGAAGGTTTCTACCACTACCGCCAGTACTCAGCCGTAGATCTGGCCACGCAACGACCGCTCGAAGACGTGTGGCGTTTGATGATTGACGGCGCTCTCCCCACCAACGCCAAGCAAAGGATTGCATTTGCCGAAGAAGTACGTCCACATATGGTCCTCCCCGTAGCGATCAGCGACGTACTTCCATCGATCGCCATCGTGAGCAAGCCTCTGGAAGGTCTGCGTACGGCACTCTCGCTCGCGGCCGCCGACCGTGGCATGCGGGCCAACATCGACATCGATCCCGCTACCCGCAGAAGCGATGCCCTCTTTCTCTGCGCAGTCACGCCGACACTTCTTTGTGCGCTCTACCGATTGCGCAACGGGCAAGAGGTCGTTGCGCCTCGGGCCCGAGCTTGGGTATTCCGCCAACTATCTCTGGATGATGACCGGTGTCGACGGTACCCCTGCGCATGCGCAGGCCGTGGAGCGCTATCTCATCTCCACCATCGATCACGGGTTCAACGCCTCCACCTTTACTGCCCGGGTGGTGGCATCGACCGGTGCGGATCTGGGTGCGTGCGTAACCGCAGCGATAGGCGCGCTTAGTGGACCTCTCCACGGTGGGGCGCCAAGCCGGGCCCTCGCTTTGCTCGACGAGATCGGTACTCCTGATCGCATCGATGAGATCGTGCGCCCGATGATCATGAGTGGCGACAAGATCATGGGTTTCGGGCATCCGGTCTACAAGACCGACGACCCCCGTTCAACGATGCTGCGTGCGGTGGCGAAGAGCCTGAGCGAAAACGATCCGCACGCCACGAATCTTGTTGATTTTGCCATCGAGACGGAGGCGTCGGTCCTTGGCCTGCTTGCCGAACTGAAGCCGGGTCGTCAGCTTCACACCAACGTGGAGTTCTATGCCGGCGTGGTGATGGAACTGTGCGGAATCCCGCGAGAGATGTTCACGCCGACGTTTGCGTCAAGTCGGGTGATCGGCTGGTGCGCCAACATCTTGGAGCAGTGCATCGACAACAAAATCATCCGCCCCAGCGCCCGCTACATCGGCCCACCCCCGCCCCAACCACTTCCGCCTCTTGGTTGACCCACGCTGCAGGTTTTGTACCTGAACAATGCGTAGACACAAAGCCGCAGATGACAAGACTCACCCGATGGATATTGGAGTTGTGCTGCAGACCAACCCTCCCGTATGGCGCGTCGTTGACCTGGCAAAGAAGGCGGAAACGTTTGGGTTCTCGCACGTGTGGACCTTCGATTCCCACATTTTGTGGATGGAACCGTATGTCATTTATAGCCAGATCCTGGCCGAGACGAAGCGGGTCATCGTCGGTCCTATGGTCACCAATCCGGCCACCCGGGACTGGACCGTGACGGCGAGCGTCTACGCCACGCTGAACGAGATGTACGGCAACCGCACGGTGTGCGGCATCGGGCGCGGCGACTCTGCGGTGCGGGTCATCAACGGTGCTCCGGTCGGGCTAAAAGACACCCGCGAATCGATTGGCATCATTCGTGATCTGGCGTGCGGCAAGGCCGTCGAATACAAGGGTTCGACGCTGCGCTTCCCGTGGGTGCGCAGCTCTGAACTGGAGGTTTGGCTCGCCGCCTATGGCCCGAAAATGCTCGCCATGGCCGGTGAAGTCGCAGATGGTTTTATCCTCCAGCTCGCCGACCCCGACATTGTTGCGTGGACGATCAAGGCCGTCCGGAACGCCGCCATCGCGGCAGGACGCGACCCCGAGGACATCACCATCTGCGTGGCCGCTCCAGCCTATGTAACCGATGGTTCTGACGAGCAAAACGCCCACGCTCGCGATCAGTGTCGGTGGTTCGGGGGCATGGTCGGCAATCACGTGGCCGACATCGTGGAGCGGTACGGAGACTCCGGTGGCGGCAGCGTTCCGCAGGCCCTCACCGACTACATCAAGGGTCGCCAGGGCTATGACTACAACGAACACGGTCGGGCAGGAAACTCCCACGCCGATTTTGTTCCCGACGAAATCGTTGACCGCTTCTGCATCATCGGGACGGCGACGGAGCAAATCGAACGCATCGAGCAGCTCCGGGTCCTCGGCGTGGATCAGTTCGCCGTGTACCTTCAGCACGACGATCTCGACGGCACCCTCGCCGCCTACGGCAACCACGTGATCCCGCAAATCAATGCGGGTGGACCGGCCAAGGCGTAAGCAATATGCAGTGGCAACAGCGCCGAAACACTGAGCTCGGTAGATTGCTCCTCGAATGTCGTCCGCTTTGAGCAACGCGCCCGCTGTGCCTGCCGCGCCTGCCGCGCCCGCCACGCCTGCCGCGTCGGGCACGGACGATGACGCGTGCCTGGCCCACGATCTGGCGGTGATCGCCGCATCGACGACAACAGCGCGTCGCCGCCGCCAGCTTCGAGACGCCGCCCTCGGCTTGCTGGGGACTGCCCTGTTCGTTCTCGCCTGGGAGGGCGTCAAACGCCTCGGTGGGCCGGACTCGACCGTGCTCGGGTGGCGCATGCCCATCAGCACCGACGACGCCTCGATGCCCCATCTGTGGACGGTCCTCCAGCGCTTCTCCGAGCCCGAAGTTCGAGGAAATGGTCGTACCGTATTCGCCGCCGTGGCCTCGGGCATGTGGTTCAGTTTCCGCCTGGCCATTGCCGGGTTTGTTGTCGGAGTATTAGTTGGCTTGGCCTTGGCCATCGTCATGCAGCGGTTCAAGTTTGTCGAGCGTGCGTGGTCGCCGTACGTCGTGCTTTCGCAAACCGTTCCCCTGATTGCGCTCGCGCCACTCATCGTTGGGCTCGTCGGACAAATCAAGATCGGCGGAGTGCAGGGTAAACCGTGGATGTCCGTCGCTGCGATGAGCGCCTACCTTTCGTTCTTTCCTGTGGCAGTAGGCGCGCTTAGGGGTTTGCAATCACCCCAACCGCAGTCGCTTGAACTGATGCAAAGTTTCGCCGCGTCATCGCGCCAAACCCTCTTAAAGCTTCGTTTCCCGGCCGCCATCGCCTATCTGCTGCCGGCCCTCAAACTGGCGGCCGCAGCCTCCATCGTGGGCGCCATCGTGGCCGAGATTTCGTCGGGTATGGCGGGGGGAATCGGCAGACTCATCCTCGATTACTTCCAAAAGGCCACCGGCGATCCGGCGCGGGTCTTTACCGCATTCTTGGGTGCCGCCGCTCTTGGTCTCATCGTTGCCAGCCTCATCAACGCACTGGAAAAACTCCTGTTGAGAAATCGTCCAAACACGGAAGTCGCATGAACACCGTTGACGTGCACGGTGTTTCCAAGATCTTCAATGCCGGAAAGGCCAATCAGGTCGACGCCCTCGTCGGCGTGGATCTGACGGTCGCGCCCGGCTCGTTCGTGTCGCTGATCGGCCCGTCGGGCTGCGGGAAGTCCACGCTGCTTCGCCTCATCGCCGACCTCACTCAGGCCACGTCGGGCACCATTGCGGTCAACGGAAAGAATGCCCACCAAGCCCGCAAGGACCAGGACTACGGCATGGCCTTCCAGCAGGCTGGGCTGTTTGAGTGGCGCAAAGTGCATCGCAATATCGAGCTCCCGCTCGAACTTCGGGGGTGGGAAAAAGCCAAGCGCAAAGCGCGTTCGGAAGAGCTTCTCCAACTCGTCCAGCTGCCCAACTTTGGCAACCACTACCCGTGGGAACTCTCGGGCGGCATGCAGCAACGCATCGCCATTGCCCGCGCCCTTGCATGTGATCCGCCGTTGCTGTTGATGGACGAGCCGTTTGGGGCTCTTGACGAAATGACTCGCGAACATATGCAGGCGGAGTTGATGCGCATCTGCGCAGAGACGAAGAAGACAGTGGTCTTCGTGACCCACTCGATTCCCGAAGCGGTCTATCTCTCGACCCAGGTCGTGGTGATGTCGGCCCGGCCCGGCCGCATCACGCACGTGATCGACGTTGACCTCGGTGATCGACGCGATGCCGACGAAGTTCGCGAGTCCGCCGAGTTTTTCAAGAAGATCACCGAGGTGCGTGAAGCACTTCGTCACGTTGCAGGTGGCGCGCATGCCGGGCTCGGAGTGGACGACCGATGAATCGGTTCGCTAAGACGGTTTCCAGTCGGGCCATCCAGATCGTCCCGCCGCTGGCGTGGGGCGCTCTCTTTCTTTTTGCCTGGGAACGGTTCGTCATCTGGCGCAAGATCAAACCGTTCCTGCTTCCGGCTCCGTCAGCCATATGGGCACAGATGAAACTGAACAAGACGGGGATCTGGGAGACGGCCGTCAACACCGGTACGAACGCCGTGATCGGTCTGATTGCGGGAACAATTGTGGCCCTGCTGCTCGCTTTTGTCGCCCAACGATTCGGAACCGTACGTGCGCTTATCGCACCCATCGGAGCGGCGCTGAACACCATGCCGATCGTGGCGCTCGGGCCAGTGTTCTATAACCTTTTCGGCTCCACGTCTGATACTGCCAGACGCGTCGTCATCGGGCTCGTGGCGTTCTTCCCGATCTTCGTCAACACCCTGAAAGGGCTTACCCAGGTCGATCCGGTTCACACGGAACTCATGCGGTCCTACGCCGCTTCCGACAGCGCGTTCCTGAGGCTCGTTCGTCTGCCCAATGCCCTGGCCTTCACCATCACCGGTATTCGAATCGCCGCCTCTCTATCGGTGATTGCGGCCGTGGTCGTCGAATACTTCGGGGGCCTACAAAACGGACTGGGCAATCGGGCGGCATCGGCGATGAAACTGTCGGCCACGGCCAAGGGTTGGGCCTACGTCACCGCCGCCTGCGCGCTGGGTCTGTCGTTTTATCTTTTTGCCGTATTGCTCGAACGAGTCGCGATGCCGTGGCAGGCCCGGCGTCGTGCGTCGGACCGGGCATAATCGGTTCCTCACCCATCTTCCCTGTAGCACCTGAAAAACATCTGTACACGTAGTACCCAAACCACCAATACGTACCACCACGACCATCCTCCGAGGAGCATATGAGAACTACCAAGTTGATCCAATCCGTCGCCGCATTCGGCGTCGTTACCCTTTTTGCCGTTGGCTGTAGCAAGGACTCCAAGGACACCACTGCCGTCCCTGACACAACCGCCGGAGCCGCAGACACCACCGCCGCGCCGGCCGCCGCCGACACGACAGCCGCTCCGGCCGCCGCGGAAACCACCGCTGCTCCGGCTGCCGCCGAGACCACCGCGGCCCCCGCTGCTGCGGCTGCCGCCGAGTGCACCACGCCGAACAAGGTCAAGCTCCAGCTGCAGTGGGTCACCCAGGCGCAGTTCGCCGGGTACTTTGCCGCCGCCGATCAGGGCTTCTATAAGGGCCAATGCCTCGACGTTGAAATCGTCGAAGGCGGTGTGGAGATCGTCCCTCAGACGCAGCTCGCCACCGGCGCCGTGGACTACGCCATTTCGTGGGTTCCAAAGGCACTCGCGTCGCGTGAGCAGGGTGCAGGTATCACCAACGTCGCCCAAATCTTCCAGCGTTCCGGTACCCTCCAAGTTTCCTGGGCCGACTCCAAGATCGCCGGACCGGCGGATTTCAAAGGCAAGAAGATCGGTAACTGGGGCTTCGGCAACGAATACGAACTCTTCGCCGGCATGACCAAAGCCGGTCTCGATCCGGCCAAGGACGTGACCCTGGTGCAGCAGCAGTTCGACATGCAGGCGCTGCTGAAGAAGGAAATCGACGCCGCCCAGGCCATGATCTACAACGAATACGCTCAGCTTCTCGAGGCCAAAGATCCCGCCACTGGCAAGCTCTACACCGCCGATGCGTTCAAGGCCATCAATTGGAACGACGAAGGCACCGCCATGCTCCAGGATGCGATCTGGGCAAACACGGAGAAGCTGGCCGACGCTGCTTACAAGGATCAAACGCAGCGCTTCGTGAACGCCTCAATCCAGGGTTGGGTGTACTGCCGTGACAACGCCGACAAGTGCGTTGACATTGTCGTGGCCAAGGGTTCCAAGCTCGGCAAGAGCCACCAGGCCTGGCAGATGAACGAGATCAACAAGCTGATCTGGCCGTCGGCCGGTGGCGTGGGCATGATCGATCAGGCGGCCTGGGATCAGACCGCCAAGGTGGCGATGGAGACGAAGAACGCTGAGGGTGCCACGATCATCACCAAGGCTCCCGACGCCGCCGCGTTCACCAACGACTTCGCCAAAAAGGCCAACGAGACGTGGTCAGCCGCGGGCGTCGATGTGAAGGGTGCTGGCTTCAAGGGAACGACCGTCACCCTGAACGAGGGCGGCAACTAAGAAGTCAACACTTTGGGCGCTCGCCGGGTCCTCTGGACTCGGTGGGCGACCAATTTCGCGTCTGCATGCCTGTGCGTCTTGAGCGTCTGCGTGACCGGGCTACGCGGTCTGCGTGAGCGGGGTGATGTCGGACCGGAGTTCGTCGACGACGACCCGACGGGGTGACGGTTCGATCCGAAGTCCAAACGGCACCGATGCTCACACCGACCGCGTGACTTCGTTGCCCCACGGTAATAGGCGCGCTTATCATTGACTGAATCCGAGATCCGAGCTGGCTGAGTGAATGAGGATCGGTCACCTGATCGCTGATGACGATGAATTCATCCCCGCCGAGCCGAGCATCGAATTCGTCAGCCCGAACGGTACTCCGCAGTCGCTTTCCGAGAGCTGAGTTCAAGTCGGTGCGTGGGGAGCACCGTAAACGGTCCAGCTTCGTCGTCGGCCGACGTGGCGACTTCTTGCTCGCCCGGGCCTGGTTGATGTCCACTTGGCGACATGATGTCCGGAAAACGACGTCGCAATCCGGACAGGCAGTCACAATCCGGACATCAATGAGAGCGAACCCGGTCCTAGCCCTCGACGCGGGCGTCGGCCAGGGCCAGCACCTCGTCGATGATGGCTAAGCCGTGGCGCACGTCTTCGACCGATGTGGTGCACGGCGGCACCACGTGCATGCGGTTGAAGTGCACGAAAGGCCACAGCCCCTTGGCCTTGCATGCTCCGATGAGTTCGTTCATCGGACCCGCCGCCGGGCCCGAGGCGTTGAACGGCACCAGCGGTTCACGGGTGGCCTGGTTCTTCACCAATTCGATGGCCCAGAACACACCGAGTCCACGGACTTCGCCGATCGACGGATGACGCGCCGCCATCTCGCACAACTCGTGACCGATGATCCGACCGAGTTCGCGGGCATGGTCCAAGATGCCCTCCTCCTCGAAGATCTTGATGCTCGCCACCGCCGAGGCACAGGCCAACACGTGACCGGAGTAGGTCAGGCCCCCCGGATACACCCGCTCGTTGAAGGTGGCGGCGATGGCATCGGAAATGACCACGCCACCAATCGGCAGATACCCCGAATTCACGCCCTTGGCGAACACGATGAGGTCCGGCGTGACGTTCCAGTGGTTGATGGCAAACCACTCACCGCAGCGGCCGAACCCACTCATCACTTCGTCGGAAATCATGACGATCCCGAACTCGTCGCAGATGGCCCGCACGCCTGCGAGGTAGCCGGGCGGGGGGATCAGGATGCCGTTGGTTCCGACGACGGACTCAAGGGCAATCGCCGCAATCGTATGTGCACCTTCGACCATGATGACGCTACGAAGGTGTTCGAGGGCCCGTAGGCCTTCCTCCTCGACCGACGACGAATGGAACGCTGAGCGGTACGAATACGGTCCCCAAAAGTGTACGTAGCCCGGAGTCCCAGGCTCGCTCGCCCAACGACGCGGATCGCCGGTCATCATGATGGCCCCACCGGTGGCGCCGTGGTAGCTGCGATAGGCCGTCATCACCTTGGCCCGGCCGGTGTGGAGGCGAGCCATACGCACGGCGTGCTCGATGCCGTCGGCGCCGCCGTTGGTGAAGAACACCATGTTCAGGCCCTCGGGAGCACGTTCGGCTATGAGCCGGGCGGCCTCGCTGCGCGCTTCGTTGGCATGGAAGGGGGCGATCGTGCAGAGCTTGGCGGCCTGCTCCTGGATGGCCTTCACCAACTTGGGGTGCTGGTGACCAATATTCACGTTGACCAGCTGAGAGGAAAAGTCGAGGTAGCGCTGGCCATCAAAGTCCCACATCCAGCTGCCCTCGGCCCCGGCAATGGCCACCGGATCGATCATGCCCTGGGCCGACCACGAGTGGAACACGTGGCGTCGATCCGATGCTTTGACCTCTGCGCCGAGTCCGGGTGCATTCATGGGACAGATCCTCCTGCGACAAGGCCGCCCGGGCCAGGCGACGCTCCGTTCAGTGTCGAGGCGAACGCCGCCCCCGCAGGTCCTTTGTGCAGTAACAAAGCGGGAGTGGCGGAGTCTTGGCCGCGTCGATCCCCGTTGTTCGGTATTCTCCGGCCATGGCGCCCCACGCACTGTCGCTGAAAGTTCGGTTCGGCGAACTCGATCCGTACAACCACGTGAACCACGCGGTCTATATCGGCTGGTTCGAGGCCGGGCGATGCGAAGCGTTGGAGTCCGTCGGGTGCTCATTGGCCGTGCTGGCCCAACAGGGAATCCAGGTGGTGGTGGCTGAGCTGAACGTAAAATATCGCCTCCCGGCCGTGGCCGACGATGTGGTCACGGTGCACACGGTGATCGTTGAGCTCGGCCGGGTGGTCGGGCACTGGCGCCAGCGCATCACGCGCACGAGCGCCGATGATGTCGTTGAAGTCCTGTGCGAGGCCGAGGTCCGGGCGGGTGCATGCAACGCCCACGGACGACCCCATCGGCTGCCCGAGGCGGTCGCTGACGCATTGCGGGCGCTGGTCATCGACGGGTGATGGACGGGCCCCGTGCGTGGCGTTGGTTCGCCGTACGTTTCGTCTCTCGAAGCCGGCTTCGGGCGGGTATCGGCCTACGATGGAAAGATGCCTACGGTCGTTGATGCCTACCATCCGCCGATCGAGGAATACCTCACGACGATTTACGAATTGGCCGAGGACGGCGTCACGGTGATTCAGGCCCGCCTGGTGGAGCGTCTCGGGTTTTCCGCCCCCACCGTGTGGGAAATGGTCGGTCGGTTGAAGGCCAAGGGGTACCTGGCTGTCGATGGTCGCACAATTTCACTCACGGCCGAAGGACGGGCGTTGGCCGAACAGGTGGTGCGCAAGCATCGCCTCGCTGAGAGGCTTCTGACCGACATCATCGGGTTGCCGTGGCACAAGGCGCACCTCGAAGCAGGTCGGTGGGAACACGTTATTAGCGACGAGGTCGCCGATCTCCTGGCCGCCAAGCTCCACGATCCGTCCACCTGTCCGCACGGCAATCCCATTCCCGGAGGCATGCGCGATACCCGGACCCTCGTCGTCCTGAGCGACGTGAGTCCCGGCACGCGGGTCCGGTTGAGTCGGGTCACCGAGACCGTTGAAATCGACGCCGCGGCTATGAATTACCTCAATGACCAGCGATTTATCACTGGGGTTGACGGCACCGTGGATGCCAAGGCGCCCGACGGAGCGATGAGCGTCCGCGTCGGCACGTCCACCGTTGCTCTCGGCGCGGCGTTGGCCTCGAACCTCTACGTCGAACTCGTTTAGCTCGGTCAACCCGCAGGGCCCTGCAGCCAAACGGCAGGCGGTTGTTTACGCCGCGGATCAACCCGCACGGCCGAAGTGCCGATACTGCTCACGGTATGTACGGCCTCGCCCTTGTCACGATCGTTTCCTGGGGCGCGTTGGCCGCCGGAAGCGCAAGCTTTGTCCTCGGGGCCTACGTCCTCGGGCGGGTTCGCAGCAGCGCACCGGCGCCACTCTTTCCGGCCGAGATGGTCGCTGCCAGTCAGGCGCAGGCCGACGCCATGCGCCTCATGGCTGAGCGTACGGCGGAAGGTCTGCGGGCGGCCAACGGGACCTACGTGTTCGCCCTGCGCGATCGGTTCGACGAAGCCCTGCCTCCGGCACAGCTGGGCGTCGCCGATACTGGCTGGGTGGCGGTCGGCGATGCGCCTGGTGCGGTCGAGGAGTTGGTGTTCCATGCCGGGGACGCGGTCCGGTTCACCGCCCGTGTCGTGTGTAATCAGGCGGTGGGCCGACGCATCGTTACCATTCGATGGATTGATTCCGACGGCGTGACCACCGTCGGCCCGTCGATCCTTACGGCGAGCGGTCGGGACATCCCGACGACGAAGGGCGAACTGTCCACCGACACCACCGCCTTCATCGAATTCCCCGTGGACGTGACCTTGACCGAGGCCGACACCGCCACGCCGTCCGCGCTCGACCGCACGGCAACCGCTGAGTTGACGATCACCGACAACCGAGCCGAAGGGGCCGTCGTGACCCATCGCCTGGCCTTCCGGGTCCGTGGGTACCTCCAGCCGGACGACGACGGAGTGGCCATCGAGACGCCCGCCGTCGAAGTCACTATCGGCGAAGAACAGCGTCGGTGGTTCCTCGATAAGGCGTCGATGCTTCTCCTCGCCCTTCCCGGTCACCAACCCACCTGAGATTCGGAGTGGGGTGCCAGTCCGCAGGCCGGCCGGGTCGCTAGTGCATCCTCGCGGGTTTAACTCGCGTGTAGTTGGATGGGTGGATGAGTCGTGTTGATCCGATTGTGTTAGGTGACGAGGTTCGGGCTGAGCT
>JAYVSS010000188.1:0-1824 GCA_043775075.1 Acidimicrobiia bacterium | reverse complement strand
GGACCCGCTGCTGGTCGGCGGCGATGACCGCGGGGTTGCTGTTCCACACGAACAACGACTTGATCGCCGGCTGCATCGCCGGGTCGGTGAGCACGCGGCCGAGCTGGATCATGTTCACCTGTCTCGTGTGAGGCGGCACGAAGTCCGGTCGCGCCAGCGCCGCCATGTTCAACTGTCCGAGCGAGACAGCGCCGCTCAGACCGCCAGCCGGCCACTGCCATTGCCCGGTGAGCGCCGGTAGGCATTGAATCGCTCGAAGTGCCGATCCTGCGCCGTATGACCGTTGCATGCCGACTCCGACCTTGATGGCCGCCGGACGCCGACCGGCGTAGAGGTGCGCGAACTCGACGATTGCCTCGGTGCTCAATCCCGTCGTTGCGGCGGCGCGCTCCGGCGTCCAGGTACTCACGGCCTCCCGGTAAAGCGCAACATCGGTGGTGTGCTGCTCGACGTAGTCGCGATCCTCCAACTGGTCGCGAACGATCACGTGGCCGACCGCCAGAGCGAGGGCTCCGTCGGTGCCGGGGTGGGGTCGAAGGTGGAGGTCGGCGTACTTCGCCGTCCGGCTGCGGATCGGATCGACGACGACGAGCTTTGCGCCGCGCTCCTTACGTGCTCGGCGAATCAGTTCCCAGGTGTGAATCGACGTCGACACCGGGTCGGTCCCCCACGCCACAATCGTGTCGGCGTCCACGAGGTTCTCCGGGTCGGACCAGACCTGACCGGTGATGCCCGAAAGGGCGAACCATTGAGGGCCGCAGATCGACCGCTCGAGTTGCGTCGCGCCGAGCCGGTTGAACAACGCCTGCGTCGTGCCGAACGCGTCGAGGACACCCATTGACCCGAGGTACGAGTATCCGAGGAGTGACTCGGCGCCCTCTTCTCCAATAATCGCCTGCCACCTCGTCGTGACTTCGTCGAGGGCGTCGTCCCACTCGATCGGGCGGAACTTGCCTGAGCCCTTCGGACCAACTCGGCGCAGCGGCGTGAGCAGACGATCCGGGCTGTACACACGTTCGAGGTAGCGATCGACCTTGACGCACAGGTGGCGACCGGTGATCGGATGCGATGCGTCGGCCTTGATGTCGGTGGCGTGGCCCCCAGAGTCGACGAACACCAGCGCGCTGCAGGCGTCTTGGCAATCATGCGTGCACGTCACGCGGACGACATCACCTGGCATGGAGCCTCCGATCAAAGAAGTTGTTTCCGAAGATTAACGCGCCTCTTTCCGTCTCGCCGGGCGAAGAGAGGCGTCGGGACTTTTGGCGGGTGGAGAGGGACGTTGTGCTCTCAACGGGGCTCGGGGAAAGGCGTCAGCTGGAGCCAGAGAAAAGGAGCACGTAATGAAAAAGTTCGCCAAGACGCTGGTCAGCGCCGCGGCACTGACGGCTGCCCTGTGGCCCGTCGGTGTCCAAGCGCAGCTGGTCGCACCGACTTCGGTCAAGGTTCGTATGGATGAGTGGCGTTTCGGCTTGTCCCCGGGGACGTTGAAAGCGGGAAAGATTCGGATCACTGCGACGAATCGAGGAAAGGTCGCCCACGAACTCATCGTGATCCGCACTGACCTCGCTTCGGGCCAGCTCCCGTTCGTCAAAGCGGATGACAGATTCGTCGAGGATGCCAAGTCGCTTTCGAAGATCGGCGAGATTGAGAACTTGACGCCGGGAAAGGTTCGGACGCAAACCTTCAACTTGAAGCCGGGTCACTACGTGTTCGCCTGCAACATCGCTAGTGCATCCTCGCGGGTTTAACTCGCGTGTAGTTGGATGGGTGGATGAGTCGTGTTGATCCGATTGTGTTAGGTGACGAGGTTCGGGCTGAGCT
>JAYVSS010000187.1:0-3084 GCA_043775075.1 Acidimicrobiia bacterium | reverse complement strand
GTCGGGCCGAGTTTCTCGGTCAGTGTGGCAGCACCCGCCGTCAGGCTCGCCGAAATTTCCGGTCGAACCCTCTCGGCGATGGTGGCGACATCGGTGAACGCATGCAGGACGGAACCGTTCGTGTACGTATCACCCCATGTGCCGTTGATCCTCTTATTGAGTAGCCACCGCGACAACGGAGCAATGAGGGGATGCTTCGGGTCGATCTGCACCACGAGCGACAGTAGATCGGCGGTGGCGACAACCGATCCCGATCCCCGGTAGGAGAAGAACGATCCATACCAATCCTCGGGAGCTTCGACCGACGCCTCATCACCGTCAAGGCGCACGGATGCCAGAACATCTGCGTACATACCTTGGGGTACGGAGCCGGTCTCGCCGGAGGCCAGCAACGCATCAAGCAATGCCACCCGCTCGGTATACGGAAGGTCGTCGTTGTCCTTCGCTTCGTTGACGAGCGTGGTCATCAAGCTGCGCTCAGGCTTGCCGGCATGCGCCAGCGCCGACGCCACCGTGCCCCGGGCCGATGAAATGTCTGCGGCTTCTTCGTTCGTCTCCCCGGTGGTAAGTCCACGTACTTGTTCTCCGAGGTAAGCGGCGAGTTGATCGATCATGCCCACGGGCACGCCGAATTTCGCCGCTCGAGCGTCAAGCAACAGATCAAGGACCTTGGCCGAGAGAAACACGTCGCTGATCTCGCCACCCGGCCAATACGACAGCCCGCCGTCTTCTGCGCGGTAGTCGGCGAGTCTATTGAGTTCGTTCTGCACCAGGGTTTTGAGCTTCGCCGGGGCCAGTCCTGGTAACTCATAGCGGCCCTCCAACGACGCCAGGCCGAGGATCACCTTGATACGCGACGATCGCTGTTCCAGGCAGCCGTACGGGTACTCCACGAGCGAGTCAACGGACTGCTGCAGCCCGGCCAGATTCGACGACGAAACGCTTAGTTTGAGTCCGCCGATTCCCGCTATTGCCCCCTTCGGCACCCGAATTGATTCGGCCGGCGCGGTGGCCCCGGCGGCATTGGCGTCGACCTCACCCGAGGCGGCCACCGTGTCGAGACGCTGGGTCAGCAGGACCGGGATCGATGCCGCCACCTCGTCGGTGGAGCCGGGTACAGAGCCATCGCCAAAGACCCCCTTCATGGTGAACGACGACGTGCCCAGGCGGGTTGCTTTGAGCTTGAAGCGCACTTCGGTCGGCGCCGTTCCCAACGCGGGAAGAGTAATTGTCCCGGGGCCGACGAGCGTCAGAGGCGAGTCGGCCGGAAGGGCGATAGTCAGCGTCGCCGGGCCAGTGGTCTTCGAGAGGTTTTGGACCACCGCGCCAGCCTCGAACTCGTCGCCAATGGCGACAAACCGCGGCACTGCGGGGCGCACTTGGAAGGGCGTCGAGATCCGCAATTTCGAGTCCGCCGATCCAAAGCGATCTTCGCCGCTGGCGGCCACGGCGATCAGGCGATAGGCGGTGAGGGACTGCGGCAGCTTGAGCTTGACCGACGCCTCGCCGGTGTCGTCCACCGGCACCGATGCCGACCAGGCGGCGAGGATCCGGAAGTCAGAACGCACGCCGCTGCCCGTTTCGTCGGCGCCACCGCCCCCACCCGGCGACGGCGCGTAGGCCGGGGCCTCGTCACCCTTCGCCTTGTCGGCGAATTCGTCGGCGCCGAAGCGAGCCAAACGCATCCGGCTATCGCTGGTGCTGACGTCGAGCGAGCGCTGAGCGTAGAACGTGGCCAACGGGTCGGGCGTCGTGTAGTTCGTCAGACGCAAGACCCCTTCATCCACCGCCCACACCGTCACTTCGCCACTCGCCGGTTTACCGTCGGCTCCCCGGACCTTGACCGTCGCGGTGCCATCGGCGCCTGGCAGGTATTCGGCCTGATCGGCGGTGACCGAGACATTCAGCGTCTTAGTCTTCGGCGGGATCACCAGGTTGACCGAACCGGACAGCACGCCGGGGCGGCCACGATCACCGGTTTTGGCCGACGCCGCTTCGGTCCGACCCTTCGTGAGTAACACTGACGCGTAGACATTCGGGGCCAACGCCGCGGTGATCGGCACGGTGACGACGGTCGCCGAACCAGTCACGTCAAAGCGACGGGACTCGATCACGCCGTTACGCTCCAGGGTAAGAAGCCCCGAAGCCTTCGCCCACGGAGACTTGATCAGGATCTGCGCCGTTTCCCCGGGGGCGTAGGTCTCTTTGTCGGCCACCAACGGTACGCTCGGCGAGTCGCTTCGTTCCCACGCCACCTCACCGGGGCCAACGACATAGTCAACGAGTCCGGCTTCGAGGTAGTTCCCTCGCGGATCGTTGCCCGACACGCGAATTTCGTATGTACCCGGAGCTTTCGGCGTGAACGTGAGTGGGGCCACGCCGGTGCCGCTCGTGGTGACATCGGCCAAGTCGACGACCGTTGACTTCCAACCCCCGTCCGCCACACTGTCGCCGGCGCTTGACACGCGATCCACGGAGACCCAGTCCCAGCGCACGAGCGACGCTTTCGCCGCCACACCCCCGACCAATTTGCCCGCGGTATCAGCGGCGAGAACCTCGGCGGTGAGGGGCTTGCCGGCCTGCGGGAAGGACCCGGTTCGACGCACGCCGAGGGAGAATTCACCGGGGTAGACAAACGTTGAGTCCCGAGCAGCGAAGGCTTGACGACTGACATCGGACACCTCGGCTTCAAACGTGACCTGGAGCCGATGATGACGCTCCCGTTCAATCCCTAACGCTCCGTTCGCCACTCCTTCCCCGGCGGCGTCCAGGGTCTCGGGGTAGTCGGACCGATCTAATTCGGTCGGAGAATCCGGTGCGCACGGCTTATTCGGATCGTAGAAACACTGGAAATCCCACGAGAACGTGGACGGATCAATGCCTTTGACCTTCACCGGTGGCGTGAGGTAGCTGGCCGAGATGTCAACGGTCCACTGGACAATCCCGTCCGCCAGCGGGGCGCCGAAGAGATAATGACTGCTGGCCTTGGCCGACAATGCATCGCCTCGTATGACGGACTCCCCGGCCGTGACGTCGACAACAAAGTCCGGACGACGAAACGAAGTAACGAGGAACGAGGCGTAG
>JAYVSS010000186.1:0-2054 GCA_043775075.1 Acidimicrobiia bacterium | reverse complement strand
GGAGAAATGCTCGCACCGACGCACACACCGCGTCGAAGTCTTCCCAAAACAGCATGTGGCCGAGGTCGAACTGCTCGACGGTGAGCGCCGGACCCAGCTCCGTCGCGAGGTGGTTGCGTTGAATCTCGGTGACGAACCCGGCCTGCATAGCATCAAGCAACAGCGTCGGACGGGCGACCGCCAGCGGGGGCATGGGGCGCGACATTTCGATCCACGCCTGACGCACCACGTCTTGGTCCCAAGCCGTCCGCCAGCCGTCCGGGCCCCGCACGGCGGCGAGGGTGACGTCGGCGTCGCTATGGGGAACGGCAGCGGGCACTCGACCGGCGCGCTTGGCTTCGACCAGCGCGTCAAGGGTTGGCTGCGCAATGTCCGAGACAACCATCCCATCACTAAGCGCGCTGACTAACTCGGCCGGCTGGGCCATCGCCGGATCTAGGAGCACGAGAGCCTGAACTCGATCGGGGGCGCCAGCCAAAAAGTTCAAACCGAGGCATGCACCGAAACTATGACCAATCACCACTGCGCTCTCGACCTGGCGTTCATCGAGAACAGCGAGGAGATCGGAAACGTGACGCTCAATTGTGGCGGGACTGCCGGCCGGGGATCGGCCGTGACCACGGAGGTCGGGAGCGATCACCCGGGCATGGGGAAACGCCGCTGCGGCCATCGGGATGAACCGCCGGCCGTGACCGCTCACGCCGTGCAGGGCGAGCAGCACGGGGCCCTGAGCGTTGCCGTATTCATGGACGAAGAGGTCACTCACAGAAGACCGCCCAGCCATGTTTCAACGAGACCCGGCTGATCATCGAACGCCGGTACGGACCGCCGAAACCACTCGGTCCCAAACGCCGTCTGATACGACTCCGGGGCCATCTGCAGGAAGAAAGACGTGTCCGAGATTTGGCTTCGATGGGCCGCCATTGATGCCCGCTTGCGGTCAAGAAAGGCCGACACGTCAACGCTGGTGGTGAGCTCCGCTTCCGGTGTTCCAACCGGAGTGCCGTCGTCGGTTCCGCTTTCCGGATCAAATTCTGGATCGATGCCCATGGTTTTGAGGCTCTCAAAGAATTCGATCATGGCCGTACGGTTCATCGTTGCTTCGTACACATACGGAGTGGCAGCCAGTTCAGCAGCGCGGTTTCCCACTCGATGCACCTGAATGTGGTCCGGATGACCATACCCGCCATGCCAGTCGTAAATAGTAAGCGTGCTTGCGTTTTCCTCACGCAGTATTTTGGCCAACCGTTCTCCTGCCTCGTCGACGTTGGCATTCAAGAACGACCCGGGGTTGGCATTTTGCGTCCAACCGGTCATACCCGAATCTTCGTAGCCGAGGTACTCGACGCGGTGCACGCCCAGCGCCGCGGCCGAAGTCCGCACTTCCTGCGCCCGCCGTTGGGCCAGTGTTTCGCCCTCATTCAAGTCATCAGGCGACTCCCCCCATTCGCCGCCGGTGGCAACCACCAACACGACCCGATGGCCCTCCGCCGCCGCTCGCGCGATGGTGCCGCCGGTGTTCAGGCATTCGTCGTCAGGGTGAGCATGAAAGCAGACAAGAGTTCCCATTTCGCCGACCAAACTACGCCCTGCTCGCCGTCGTCGGACACCGTTCGGCGTCGGTTCGGCGTGGGTTCGGCTTCGGTTCGGCACAGTTCTTCCAGCCCCATCACTGTCCGATTAGCGACAGAAAGTCCGGATTGCGACGTCGCAATCCGGACATCTCGTCGCAATCTGGACACCAACCCGCCCCGCCCGGCGGCGCCAACGATGAGCTAGCGCTTCTTGCCCTGCTTACGGGGGCGGGGAGCGGCGCCTTCCCACGCTCCGGTGCCCGCCGCGGCGGCGACCGCAGCTTTCGCGCCCGCCGCAGTGATGTCGCCACCGACGGAGAGGGTGCGACTAATCGAGGACCGGGCGACTGCGCCCTGGGCGGCGTTAACCACGCCAGTTTGTCCGCCGAGGCGACGACGCAGACCCGTCCACCGCTCCTCGCGTTCCTTCAGCCACGACAGCACCGGCGAGGCGACGAAGATCGACGAATACGCGCCGGT
>JAYVSS010000185.1:0-30158 GCA_043775075.1 Acidimicrobiia bacterium | reverse complement strand
CGCCAAACGGGAACGTGGAGTTGGTTCCGTCGAAGTCCAACTCGTGACGCAACGTGGACGGCTCAAGACCCTCGGGCAACTTGGCTGCGTCCCGCGAAGCGACGGCTAACTCGGCCCACGAAATCGACTTCGAGGGTGTGCCGGCCACGTGGAGCGAACCGTCGGCCACCACGATGTCTTCTGGCGCTGCTTCGAGCAGGTGAGCAGCAATGGTCTGGGCTCGACTCAGCACTTCCTTGGACGACAAGAAGATCGCCGAACCAGCGGTCTGGAGAGACCGCGAACCCATCGTGCCCGCACCACGCGGCACTAGATCGGTGTCGGAGTTCACCAGTTTGATCATGTGCATCGGAATACCGAGCACTTCGGTGGCGAGCATGGCAAAGGCGGTGTGATGACCCTGGCCATGCACGCTCGTTCCGGCGAACACGCTGGCCGAACCGTCGTCGTGAATTTCCACGGCGCCAAATTCAATATGGAGCCCGACCGGAGCGGTGACTTCGACATAGGCCGACACGCCAATGCCCATCTGTACTGGATCCTTCGACGCTCGCCGAGCCGCCTGCTCAGCCCGTAACGCCGTGTAGTCCGACGCCGCCAGCGCCGCATCGAGGGCCTTCTCGTATTCGCCCGAGTCATACGCCGCGCCGGTGTTGGTGGTGAGCGGAAACTTATCGGGCTGAATGAAGTTGCGCCGACGAATCTCGGCCGGATCCATACCGATCTTGTGGGCGGCCACGTCGATCACCCGCTCGATGAGCTGCGTCGCTTCCGGCCGGCCGGCGCCACGATAGGCACCGATGGTCGTGGTGTTGGTGACCACGGTGCGGGTGGCGAACTTGACCTTGTCGATGTCGTACACGCCAACGGCCATCATTTGGGTGAGCATCGGCAGGATCGCCCCGATCGCCGGGTAGGCACCAGCAGCCGCAGTGACGTCGCCCTCCAGGCCGGTGAACTTTCCATCCTTGGTCACGCCGAGCTTGGCGGTCATCACGTAGTCACGTCCGTGGACGAGCGAGACCATGTCCTCAGACCGGGTCTCCGTCCACTTCACGGGAACGCCGAGTGCTCGGCAGGCGGCCGCCGCCACGATGTACTCCACATACATGGCCGCCTTCGGTCCGAAGCCGCCACCGACCCATGGGCAGACGACGCGGATGTCGGCATGCTCCATACCGAGCATGGCCACCAGGGCCTCATGGGCGGCGTGGGGAGCCTGGTGCGACACCCAGCAGGTGAGGGTGCCCGGACGCTCGCCCGGCTCGGCGAGCATTCCGTTGTTCTCCATCGGCGCGCCGGCCAGGCGCTGGCTGATCATCGTCACTTCGGCGATGACATCGGCGCCTTCGAACGGGTCAACGTCGGCCCCGTGCTCGGTGCCAAAGCACACGTTGGAACCGTGCTCAGGAAACACGATCGGGGCATCGGGAGCCAGACCCTGAGCGGCGGTCACTATTGGCTGCAAGGCCTCATATTCGACGACAATGGCCTCGCCGGCGTCGGCCGCAGCGCCCCTCGATGTGGCCACCACTGCCGCGACGATATCGCCAACGAAACGGACCGTGTCCTGGGCGAAGATCGGCCGGTTCAAAGTAGGCGGCATCATCGGAAAGCCCTGGAACGACGGCAGGCCGAGATCGTTACCGGCGTAATACACCGCCTTCACTCCGGGCATGGACTCGGCACCGGAAACGTCGACGCTGTGCACCTTGGCGTGGGCCAGAGTTGAGCGGACGAAGTGAACGAACAAGGTGCCGATGGGGACCATGTCGTCGACGTATTTTCCGCTCCCCGTCAGGAGGGTGGGGTCCTCCATTCGCTGTACGGCATTTCCCAGAATCGATCCTGCTGCGGCCATGTTGCAGTCCTTTCGAGGTCGGGCTTGCACCCGAGCGAATCAATCGTCTTTCGACGGTAGGCGAACGTTAGGGCAAACCAACCGCTGGGCAAAGTTCCATCGAAAAGTTCACCCACCCGGTCAGAGCGGGCTTGCCCGAACTGCTTCCCGCTGAAGCATCACCCGAAACGTTCGACGGTGCGCGAGACAACGCTTACCGAGCGTTCATCCACCGGGCGTACGATCCACGTTGGAGTCGCCCGACCGGACGACGCAGAGGAGATGGAAATGTCACCCACGACAGCTGAGCTGGCCCAAGCACTTGTCGACGCGTGCCAAGCCGGACGCGAAGCCACCGAAGCAATGCAGACCGAGCTCTACGCCCACGACGCGGTCAGCGTCGAGCCGATGGCCATGGGTCCAGAAGGAACCGACAGCGTTGGTCTCGATGCCATCAAGGCGAAGGGTGTTTGGTGGTACGAAAACCACACCGTGCACTCGCTGGAGACCGAAGGACCGTTCGTCAACGGGGATCAGTTCACGGTGATCTTCTCCATGGACGTGACCGGACAGGTCGGGCCGATGGCCGGACAGCGGTTCCAGGGCCGCGAAGTCGGTCTGTACTCAACGACCGACGGCAAGATCACCCGCGAGGTGTTCTTCGGCCCGCCGATGGGCTGAGTCACGGTCGAGCAGACGTCCGTGCGCCTAGTTTCCTGGGCACATCGCCCAGCACGTGGTCCAAGATCCGAGTCACCCAAGGCGAATCGTCGCCGGGGTCAGCACCGGTCATCTTGGGCCCACAGTCTTTCTGTCCGACGACCACGGCGACTGCTGGCGCGAGGCCACCAAACCGCCGGCGTTCCACCCCGGCGAGCGCTTGAAGCGCAGTCTTTCCGCCGTGTTCTGGCTTACTCCGGGGTCGGCCGACGAGCCGGGCGTTTGGTACGCCGGCGGATCGACCCAAGGTCTGTTCCGCACCACCGATGCCGGCGATCGCTGGTCGCCTGTTGACGGGTGGAATGAGCATCCGATGTGGGAGACGTGGGCTGAATGGCCCGAGCAAAACACTCCCGACGGCTCGATGCTCCACTCCATCGTGTTCGATCCCCGTGATGGGCAACACCTCTACCTCGGACTGTCTTCGGGGGGCGTCTTCGAGTCAACGGATGGCGGCGCCGACTGGCATCCTCTCAACGCCGGTTTGGTTAGTCCAATGTTTCCCGACAGGGATATGGAGTTCGGCCAAGACCCGCACGGCATGCGTCTGCATCCGCTGCGCCCGGACCGTCTCTACCAGCAGAACCACTGCGGAATTTATCGACTTTATCGTCCTGGCACGCGGTGGGAACGCACCACGATGCCCCGAGTTCGGATTCCTACGCCGCTGCGGTCGTACACCAACAACGAGACATGGGTCCATGCGCCGGGGACCACCCTCGACGAGGTGCTCCAAGCGCTCGATGCCACCTACCCGGGCATCCGATTCCGCGCCATCGACGAGCAACAGAAGATCCGCAAGCACATGCGGATCTTCATCAACGACGAAATCGCCCGCACGCTCAACAGTGCAGTGACCGTGACTTACGAGGTCACGTTGATGCAAGCCGTCTCAGGCGGCTAGCTCAGCCCGGGTAGGCGCCCACACTGCCGATGGGTGCCCATGCGGCGTTGCGTCTCCAGCGATGTCAGCATGGCCACCCACTCAAAACCGGCTGGGTCGGTGCTAAACTTCGGCCGGTCTCAGCGACGAATCATTCGCCCGGGCCCCGAACGTATAAGCACATATCACTTCGACGAGTGGTTCGTCTGACAAACCGGGTCTTCGCGTTTAACGCGGCAGTGATCCCTGCTTGATGGTCTGGGGCCTTCCAGGCTGGTGATTCCTAACGTCGCCTGCCGGAAGACCCCAGATGAGTATCGACCCTATTGCTTTCGACGCGCTCACGCGTGTCTTGACCGGGCTGCACGAGTACACGATCGTCACCGCTGATGACACGCCGAACAGCCTGACGGTGCGGGTGATCGCCACTGCGATGTCGGCTCCGTGTCCGGCGTGCGGCGAGTTCTCGACTGCGGTGAAAGCCATCCGTGAACAGTCCGTGCGCGATGTCCCGCACGCCGGACGGGCGGTGGCATTGACCGTGGCGAAACGTTCGTTTCGGTGCACCGCAGACTGGTGTGAACGTCGCACGTTCACGCAACACACCGATGAGATTTCGGTTCGACGGCGGACCACCGCCCGGTGTCGTGAGCAGATCGGGAGGGCCGGGAAGGACCGTTCAACGGCGTCGGTGGCCCGAGAGTTCTCGGTGTCATGGTCGACGGCGTGGACAGCGATCCGCACCGTTGCCGTCCGTGAACTCGGGCGGTGTGGGCGGCGGATCCCGGCGGTGATCGGAATTGATGAGACCCGGTTTTGGTGGCGTGAACCGTGGCTCACAGGGATCGTGGACCTCGCTAACTCGGACTTGATCGAAATGGTATGTGGACGTAGCAGCCAAACGCTTAGGGACTGGGTTGCGGGCCTCACCGACACCGAACGCGCTGGTGTGTCGACGGTCGTGATCGACCTCCACACCGGATACCGCGCCGCCATCCGAGAAGTCCTCCCGAACGCAGTGATCGTCGGTGACCGGTTCCACTTTGAACAACTCGGCGGCCGGGCGCTGACCGATGTCCGCCGTCGACGGATCTGGGAACAACAAGCTCACCGGGGCCGCAAGATCGATCCGGGATGGCGTGCCCGACATGACCTGCTCCGCCACCCTGCCAGGCTCACCGTGAACGGCTGGGCCCGTGTCGTGAACGCCATGCGGACCGACGCCGGAGACGGCCTCGAAGGCGAGCTGTTATGGGCCTGGGCCGCCCGGCAATACTTCGCCGAGATCTACACCCACGCCCTCAACCGGGCCCACGCACGCCGCATGTTGATCTGGTGGTACTGCTTCATCGCCGACCACCCAGTACCCGAACTCGTCCGTTTCGCAACGACCGTATCGGCATGGGAAAACGAGTTCCTCGCGTTCTTCGACCTACGGGCCACGAACGGCAGAACCGAAGGCCGGAACCGCACCATCAAACACGTCAAACGCCTCGGATACGGCTACCGGTCAACCCGGAATTACACCCTCAAATGCCGCTACCGCGCCCTCCGACTAACCTCCTGGACCGAACCAGCCAAACGACCCCTTGCCGCGTCAATCGCGTAGACCCGACAAACCCGCCAACGTGAGTGTTCAGGCGGGAGCGGCAGCGCAGTTATCGATTAGCCGCGCGACGGCGCCGTTGCGACCGACCCGCGCGGCGATCAGTAAGCGCACTGGCGAATGCACCAGTGACGAAGTTTGCAAGGTGTGTGGGTCCACACAGGCGGCGTAGTCGATGGATTGCACCACTGGCGACGCATTGAGCACGGCCAGCATTGCTGCGCTCACATCCGTCGAACTCACGCCGTCTGAACCCAACCGCGCAGCATCTGAACCCAACCGCGCACGTTTTTCGTTTCCTGAAGGAAAATCTTCCAGGTTGGGTTCGAGGCCAGCCTGGTTGGGTCCGGCCAACGCAGTCTCGTTTGACTCGACCACCCGCCGGCCGGCCTGGAGTGCCCGCCACACCACGCTGGCCTCGTCCCGATCGGCCGGGGAGAGGTACCGGTTGCGGCTCGACATCGCCAGCCCGTGGGCTTCGCGCACGGTCGGGCAGCCGACGATTTCGACTGCGAACGACAGGTCGACGGCCATGCGGCGGACGACGGCCAACTGCTGCCAATCCTTCTCCCCAAAAAAAGCCGTACACGGTCCGGCGATGGCAAATAATTTCGCCACCACCGTCGCCACGCCATCAAAGTGACCGGGCCGGGCCAGGCCGTCGAGCACGTCGGTGATACCGGCCACCGACACATTCGTGAGCACGCCGCGAGGTCCAAACGGATACATCTCCGCCACACTCGGAGTGAACAGGATCGACGATCGTGCCTCCGCCGCGAGCGCGGCATCCCCGCCGGGGTCCCGGGGATAGGCGTCGAGATCGTCGGCCGGGGCGAATTGCAACGGATTGACGAAAATCGTCGTAACAACCACGTCGCACTGCGAAACAGCCGCCCGAATCAATGAGACGTGACCTTCGTGCAGCGCGCCCATAGTGGGGACCAGTCCCACCGTGCGACCACCCCGGCGACAACGATCGAGCGCCAGCCGGAGCCCGTCAATAGTTTCGATCCGCTCCACTAGTGGTCCGTCGCAGGTACAACGAGGGCGTCGATGCGCCGAGGTTCTGGCGACAACCAGCCCCGATGCGCAGTGTCGGCGCGCCGGTTGTTCCGAAGGCAGACCACTACCGACGCCCCTGCGGCTCGGTCAGCACCGGCGGAACAGCGGGCCTACAGCGTGGCGGCGGCGGCCACAACTTCACGGCCGACGGTACCGAGCTGGCGCTGGAACAGCACTTCGATGACGGAGATGGCCTCGGGGCCGGTTTTCATGAGGCCGGCGTAAAGGAGATAGCCGCCGAGGACGCCCTGGAGGCGATCATTTATTTCATCGGTGTGCATAAGAACTTTGTCGCCTCGGGTAATCCACGCCCGCATTTGCGGATACAGCGCCGAAACGATCATTCGCGGATCGTCGTGCGTTCCAAACGGTACGTGCTCATACGGAACGTGGAGTTCTTCATATGCGTGCAGATTATGAGGCGAAGGCATCAGCGAGACAACACGAGCAAAGCCCTTCTCGCGAATCCAGATGATCTCTTCGTGACGGCGCACCCGGCGATGGTTGGTGGTGTGTCCGCCGGGACGCTCGCAGATGGCTATCGCATCCTTGATCACCCAACAAAAATTGCGAGGCTCGATACCCTTCGACCACTTGCCGCGCACGTTCACTCCTCAGAGGTTTGTCGGGAGCCACTCGTGTTGCTTCCAGTACGTGAGTGTACCGACGCAAAACGGCGTCCACATGCGAAACGGCCCGACTTTTTCTCTTTGCCAGAGAAAAAGCCGGACCGTAAAGGAGGCGAGCCGGCCAGGAGACACAGCGAACTGAATCGGCCAGCTTGCTGGCCGCCAAGACGACCGACGCAAGAAACGTCGACCTATCGGCGGGGGCCGCAAAGCACAGTGATTCGCCGGTCAGGCGGTGGGGCCGGCTCCCAGTTGGGGGCGGGCCCGACGAGGGCGGGCCCCGGCCGGTGCCTTCGGCGGCGTGACATCGTCGTCGCCGCCTCGCATACCTTCCTTGGCGCCCTCCCATGCTCGGCCAGCGCGGCTTTTGGCGTTGGAGAGAGCACTGACGCGACGGCGCGACACGCCGACCAGCTCACGCTCAGCAACGGGCACCGGGGTACCGTCGATCTTGATTGGCGCCGGGGTGGGCGTGGGGTCGTCTTGCGACTTGGTCCACTTGGTGGCGTCTTTGAAGATGACACCAATCTCCTCGGCGTCCAGCGTTTCACGCTTCATCAGCTCGCGAGCGAACCTCTCCAACACGTCTTTATATGTGGTGAGGATGTCCTGCGCCGTGGAGTGCGCAGTATCAATGAAATGACCGACCTCGGAGTCGATTGTGGAGGTCAGATCGTCTGAGTACGTGGCGCCCCGACCGAAATCACGACCCATGAACACCTCACCGTTCTTGTCTCCACCAAACTGCTGCGGACCCAGGACGTCGCTCATGCCGTACTCGGTCACCATCGAGCGAGCAATGGCGGTGGCTCGCTCAATGTCGTTGGAGGCACCCGTGGTAATTTCGCCGAAGAACAGTTCTTCGGCCGTGCGCCCGCCCAAAAGCATCGCCAACTGATCCCGCAGACCTGAACGGGTGTAGTTGTACTTATCCTCGGTGGGCAAAGACATGGTGAGGCCGAGGGCCCGGCCGCGAGGAATGATCGTGACCTTGTGGATTGGATCGCAACCATCGAGCACATGACCGATAAGGGCGTGGCCGCCTTCGTGAATAGCCGTGATCCACAGATCCTTCTCGGGCATGACCCGGGACTTCTTTTCCGGACCGGCGATCACCCGATCGGTGGCCGCTTCCATCTCCGACATGGTGATGACCGACTTGTTGCGCCGAGCGGCAATAAGCGCCCCCTCGTTCAACAGGTTGGCGATATCGGCGCCGGTGAAGCCCGGCGTCTTGCGGGCCATGACGTCGAGATCGACGTCAGGCGCAATCGGCTTGCCCTTGGCGTGAACTCGAAACATCGCCTTGCGGCCTTCCAGGTCGGGGCGGTCCACGTTGATCTGGCGATCAAAACGGCCGGGACGCAGGAGCGCCGGATCGAGAATGTCCGGACGGTTGGTGGCGGCGATGAGGATAACGCCCGTGCGGGCTTCAAAACCATCCATCTCGACGAGCATCTGGTTCAGCGTCTGCTCACGCTCGTCGTGACCACCACCCATACCGGCACCGCGGTGACGACCGACAGCGTCGATCTCGTCGATGAAAATGATGGCCGGGGCGTTGGCTCGGGCCTGCTCGAACAGGTCACGAACACGGGAGGCACCGACGCCCACGAACATCTCGACAAAATCAGAACCCGAGATCGAGAAGAATGGCACGCCTGCCTCGCCGGCAACGGCCTTGGCCAGCAGGGTTTTGCCCGTACCCGGTGGACCGTAGAGCAAGACGCCTTTGGGAATCTTGGCCCCGATAGCGGCGAACTTGGCGGGGTCTTGGAGGAAGTCTTTGATCTCGCGTAACTCCTCAATCGCCTCGTCGGCTCCCGCCACATCGGCAAAAGTCACCTTGGGAGCGTCCTTGGACTGGAGCTTGGCCTTCGACTTGCCAAACTGCATGATGCGGTTCCCACCGCCCTGCATTGAGTTCATCAGCCACATGAAGAGGCCAAAGAGCAGAATAATCGGGAGGAACTGGAAGAGGATCGACAGCCAGACGTTTTCCCGCTCGGCGTTGGTATCGACTTTGACCTTGTGGTCAATCAGCGCCGTGGTGAGCTTTTCTTCGTAGCCATTCGGATAACTGAGATTGAATTTAACCGGCTCGCCCGCCCTGAGCGGCCTCGTGAGCTCGCCCGAGACCGTGTTGGAGCGAACATTGATCTTCGCTTCCTTGATTTGGTTTTTGTCGATCAGGGCCCGGAACTCACTGAACGCGAGCTTTTTGGTGGGGGTGCCCTGCTTCAGTACCTGTGACGCCGTGAGGAGCGCCACGAGGGCGATCAGCACGTAGAAACCAGCACTGCGGGGAATCTTCTTCTTCACTCTGCCTCCATTGGAACGGCTCAGGCGAGTCTACGCCCCCGTCGGCCCATAGTGTCTGGACG
Organism: Acidimicrobiia bacterium; assembly: GCA_043775075.1. Taxonomy (GTDB): domain Bacteria; phylum Actinomycetota; class Acidimicrobiia; order Acidimicrobiales; family JANYDT01; genus JANLQX01. The sequence goes on along the minus strand of JAYVSS010000185.1, from coordinate 21,034 downwards.
AAATTGCTTCCGATGGCTGATCCATCGGCACTTCGTTCGTTGAACTTCATCAGCGTTTTTTGGGGATCAGACATTCCCGCTTCACGCCGATGCTTTGGAGCATTTTGCCCGGTGAACCGTGAGGTGGGCATGAGTGGGCTAAATCGGTCGACGGCGCACGACAGTTACGACGAAACACTGCTGAAACGTCTACGATTTGGCGGAATTGTGACTGCGGTCACCAAAATCGTCGGCGTTCGGCTCCCTTTTGACCGTACCTCGCGACCATGGTGCTCCACGTTGCGAAGTCCGCCACGGTCGGCAAACACGCCAACCGCGGTCTATCTATCCAAGAAGGGGAGATCTTCTTATGGCTTTCGAGCCCAATTCCGCCGAACAACAACTTCTCGACGAGGCCACGTCCAAGGGCCTTTCCCGCCGAGACATCCTCAAGCGTGGTGCCGTGCTCGGCCTCGCCGCGCCGGCCATGGGGACAATCCTCGCCGCCTGCAGCAAAGACAAAAAGGCCGCCGACACCACCGTGGCAGCGGCCGCCGAAACCACCGCAACGGCCGCCGAAACGTCGGCGGCAGCAGCCGAGACCAGCGCAGCGGCGGCGGAAACCTCAGCAGCAGCAGTCGCTAGCGGCGACACGCCCAAGCTGGTCTGGCGCACCCGCCCGGACAACGACGCCGAAGCCAACCTCTACAAGTCGATCTCGGACCTCCTGCAGCCGGAGTTCAAGGACTTCACCCTCGAATACTCCAAGGGCGGTTCGGAAGGCTCGCCGTACCAGGATCAGCTGAAGACGGAGATCGCCGGCGGCACCGCCCCCGACGTGTTCTGGATCCCCGGCACTGACACCGCCGACTTCGCCACAAACGGGCTCACCTCCAACCTTCGTGACCTGGCCACCAAGGAAACCGACTACAAGGATTCGGACTTCTACGAAGGCCCGATGTTCCACCTCACCTACGACCCGGCGGCCAAGGCCACCGGCAAGGCGCTGTGGGGCCTCCCCCGCGACGTATCGACGTTTGCCCTTTATCTCAACATGGACCTCATCAAGGAGGCTGGCGCCGACGATCCCCGCGAGCTCGAAAAGGCGGGCAAGTGGGACTGGGATGCCTTCCTCGGTGTCGCCAAGAAGGTCACCGCCCTCGGCGGAGGCAAGTTTGGCTATGGCGCCAGCGCATGGTGGGGCCCCTACGGCGTGTGGGTCAACGCCGCCGGCGGCAGTTTCTTCAACGCTGACCGCACCGCAGAGGCGCTCGACACCCCCGAGGCCCTCAAGGGTCTTGAGTTCGCTCGCACCATTTATAACGACCTCAAGGTCGCCGTTCCCTATGGCGAGGATCCGGAGCCGGTGTTCAATGCTGGCAACGTCGCCATGTTCCAGAACGGTCGTTGGGCCACGCCCGGTGCTCGTGCCAACGTGAAGTTCAACTGGGACGTCGTCGGTCTTCCGAAGGGTCCGCAGGGCACTTCGGGCAACTGGCTGTTCTGGGGCTCCTACGCCGTCAACGCCAAAACCAAGAATCGTGAAGGTGCATGGAAGCTCGTGCGCGCCCTCACCCGCGCCGATATTCAGGCCAAGATCGCCGAGCTCGGAGCCAACATCCCGAGCCGGGTCTCCGACGAGGCCAAGAAGGCATTCCTGTCGTACAGCCCGCCGGCCAACAACCAGGCGTTCTTGGACGGCATCGATCCGAAGAACAAGCCCACCGCCGAAGGTCCGCTGTGGGCCGGTTCATGGCCGAAGTTCGATGGGGCGGCTGGTCCGTTGGTCGAGGGCGTCATGAAGGGCACATCGACGCTCGACGACTTCAAGGGCAAGGCCGGCGAAATCAACACCGCCGCCTTCACCGCTTGATTTTTGCTGTTTGACGAGGCCCCGGCCCGGTGCGTTTCGACGCATCGAAGCCGGGGTCTCGTTGTCTTCGATGATCGTTGACGTGTGCGGCGGCAAAGTTTGCGACCGACCTCGCCGTCGCGACGGCATTCTCTCGACCAGAAGCATTCCAGTGAAGGGATTTCACCATGACGGTTGCCTTGAGTGGCACGCTCCGACCGGCACTCTTGTTGCCGGCGGCGGTTGGGTCGGGGCTGTTGGGGGCGCTCGGGCTAGCCGGAGCAGTAGCCGGGTTATCCAGTGGAAGAGCGCCCGCCGCCAAGATCGGCATCGTCTGCGCCGCCGGGCTGGTCGCCGCCTTTGGTGCGCTCGGCGCCCACGGTCTGTTGACCGACCGGCGGCGAGGGATGACGGCCGCTCTTGGTGTTTCGACGATCGTTGGCATCTTCTCGTTCGCCATGTTTCTCAACGACATCGGGGCCATCGACGGGATCGACGCATGGGCGGGCATCTTCGGGCGGGGCGTGCCGTTTCTCCTCATGATTGTGCTCGGGTTCTGGCTCCGGAGTGTTGCACGCGATGGACGCTTGGCCGGCCGGCCCGGGGCGCCGGTGTTGATCAAGGCCGGGCCGATGATGGCGGGCCTCGCCGCGTTGGTGTTGTTCTTCGTGTGGAAGGTCCCCCAGGCGTTGCTCGAAGGAGCGTCGCGCTTGGGCGATGCGCACCGCATTGCGCTCTTGGCGCTGGCCATCGGTTCGCTGCTCGTCGCTCGAGTGGTGTGGTCTCCGGCGGTGACCCGCCATCTCGGCATGACCAACGAGCAGCGGCGGTCGCTCACCGGTTGGCTTTTTCTGTCGCCCAACGCCATTGGGTTCCTGACGTTCTTTGCTGGGCCCCTGATCTTTTCCCTCTACGCCAGCCTCACCAACTGGAAGGGCGTGACATCGCCGAAGTGGAGCGGCATTGGCAACTACCAGAAGATCTTCAGCCTGGACTTTTCCTCGGTGAAATCGGCTACGGCACCGGCATCGGGGGTACTAAAGAAGGGGTACGCAGAACTGATGCGGGTCGATTGGTTTGGTGGCCACTGGGTGCTCGGGGCCCGCGACAAATTGTTCTGGTTGGCCATGCGCAACATTGTCGTGTTCGCCTTTTTCGCCCTCCCGTTGGCCATTATTCCAGCGCTGTTTCTGGCCCAGCTTCTGAATTCGAAGTTGCGCGGGATGAAGTTCTTTCGAGCCATTTTCTTCATTCCGTCGGTAGCGGGCATCGTGGCCGTGGCCACACTGTGGAAGCAGATGTACTCGTCCACCCTCGGATTTCTGAACTACGCCCTCGAAAGAGTTCTTGGAATTTTCGGCGTTGATTCCGTGAACATCCAGTGGCTCTCCGACAAAAAGGTGGCTCTGTGGTCGGTGATCATCGTCTTTGTGTGGCAGACCATCGGCTTCAACACCGTGCTTTTTCTCGCCGGGTTACAGGGGCTTCCATCCGATGTCTACGAAGCCGCAGATATCGACGGTGCTGGATGGTGGGTCACCTTCCGTCGGGTGACCGTTCCCATGCTGGCGCCCACGACGTTGTACGTCACCACCACCACGAGCATCTTGGCCTTGCAGTTGTTCAGCGAGCCATATCTATTGTTTTCTGCTTCGGGCACGCCGGGCACGGGACCGGAAAACTCGGCGCTGACTCCGGTGAGTTATCTCTACAACGCCGGGTTTCGAGAGCTCGGCTTCGGATATGCATCGGCAGTTGCCTGGGTGCTCTTCTTGTTAATTTTCGGATTCACTCTCGTGCAGTTCCGTCGCCAACGTGACACCGCTGGAGGCTTCTGATGCTCGGCTGCTTTAGTATGTCCACTGATGATCTAAAGGAGAACTGACATGGCCGTCAAGCGTCGATCAGAGCGTCTGCCTGCCCGGCTCGCGGCGTATGCCGTTCTTACCGGTTTCGGTTTGATGATGACCTTTCCCTTCATCTACGCACTAGCGGCGTCGTTCAAAGAAGGCTCAGACATCTTCCGTGATCCGCCCACCGTCCTTCCTCGCAAACAGAACGTGGCGACGATCGATGGAAAGCAGGTTCCGCTGTACAGAGTCAACGTTCCCGGAAATGGTACGCGCACGTATGGTCTCGTCGAGGCCGGCATCGACGTTTCTCTGTTGGCGCCGGTGGACGCCGCCGGAAAGGAGACCGGGCCACGTATCGAGCGAAAACCGCTCGACCTCACTCCCGTGGGCGGGTATGCCAACCCGAAAAAGATCAAGTTGGCCACGGGCGAGGAGGTCGGCGCATTCAAAGTCACTGTGAATGGGAAGGAGCTTGAGCTGGCGCAGGTGGCGAAGACGACTCGCGGCCGCTTCGCTGATCCGCAAAAAAAGTTGCCAGATATCGTGGCCAACCCCCGTCTCGCCACTCGCGATGAACGTCTGTATTTCCGCACCGAAAACTACAGCGAGGTGCGAAAACTTCAGAACATCGACCAGTCGCTGTGGAACACCTCTCTGGTGACAATGCTGGTCGTGTTCGGCACAGTCGTCACGTCGATCATGGGAGGTTTCGCGTTCAGTCGGATCCAGTTCCGTGGTCGCGACGCCATCTTTGCCGTGTACCTAGGGTCAGTGATGATCCCCTTTGTGCTGCTCATCATTCCGCTGTTCAAACTCATGGTGTGGATGGGCTGGAACAATCACCTGTCGTCACTCATTTTCCCGTTCATCTTCAGTGCCTATGGCACCTTCCTCATGCGCCAGTTCTTCCTGACGATTCCGAAGGATCTCGACGAGGCGGCCACCATCGACGGGGCCACACAGATGCAGGTGTTGTGGAAGGTACTGGTGCCTCTCTCCTGGCCGGCCGTGGCCACCCTCTCCACATTCACCTTCCTGTACGCATGGAACAGCTTCATCTGGCCCCTCGTGTCCGTGAGCGCCAACGAAAAGCTCCATGTACTTACTATTTCGCTGAGCCAACTCGGAGGACGCGCCGCCGACAAGCCGCAGCTCGTCTTCGCCGCCGTTGCGCTCGCCGTCACGGTGCCGATCCTCGTGTTCATCGCCGCCCAGCGATATTTCGTGGAGAACCAGGCCTCGGCGGGCGTGAAGTAGATCACCGAATAGGGGTCGGTCGACCTATTCGTTCGAGGAATCCTCAAGGCGGTTCTGGCCGGGGTCGAAGGTCAGCCCGTGAAACGACTGGCACTAGCCACCTACCTGGGTGTGATCCTGGTCATGTCGTCGGCCTATTTCATGCTGAGTCCCACCCCCACCACCAAGCTCGCTCTGTACAACGGTGTCGGATTTCTTGGCCTGTTGGGCACGATCGTTGGGATCCAGCTCCACAAATCCCGGTACCGAGCACCGTGGATCCTGTTTGCCCTTGGTCAAGCCTCGTTTCTTGTCGGTGATTTCATCTACTACTGGCTGGAAACGCACACCCGGTCGGTGCCATTCCCTCCATCGCCGACGGCTTCTATCTCCTGATGTAACCGTTGGTTATCGCTGGCTTGGCCCTCAAGATTCGGCGCAATTCGAGCGGCTCGAAGGACTCGGCCGGTTTGATCGACGCCGGAATCTTCGCCATTGCGCTGTTCTCCGTGCTGGGGGTCGTAGTGATGGACAGCTATGTCCCGATTGCCGGGCAGGCCACCCCGGACGGTTGATCTCACTGATGTACTCGGTGATGGATCTGGCGTTGCTCTTCGTCGCCGTTCGACTCGCCGTCATCATGCATCGCCGTCATGACTCGCTGTTCTTACTCATCGCCGCCATGACACGTGTGCATACGTTCCGCGTCACTGTGCGTGGACGCTAGTTGGCTGGTCGAACCGCCGGCCGGCGAGTGCCGCTAGTTGATCCATCGGGGTGGCGTTGTTCGGGGCGGGCTGCTCAGCGTCGAACATCTCAGGACCTCGGTGGGCGGCGGCATAGTTCTCGCCGAATCGACGGAGGCGGGCAACGAGATCGTGATCGAAGTCGGTGCCGAGCCCGAGACTGCGAGCCACATCCCACGCGTGGACGAGGTGATCGGCGGCGAACATCGTTGAGAGGTCCGCACCGGTGATCGAGCCCCACGGAAGCAGAAGCCTTCGCGTGAGGACATCAGGGTCCGTTCGGTAAAGTTCACGAATCTCGGCGATTGCTTCGCCGTATGACGCAATCAAGTCGTCATCCAGGGGATTGCCAGAGAACTCCGGTCCAATCGCGCGACCCGTCATGCCAAACGAGACCATATGCGCGCTTCCAACCATATGACTCACCAGCGCGCGTACGTTCCAAGCGGAACAGGGGGTCGGGCGGGCCCAGTCGTCCACCCCGATCTTGGCGACGAGGCGATAGGCGATGTCAAGGGACTGCACGAGGTCGGCGAAGGCTCGTGCTGAGGCAGGGGCCACGGTCGGAAGCGACCGCGAAGCGGCCTCGACGGCGGAGAAATAGACCGCACCGCAGCCCCACACGTGAGCGACAATGTCGTCGGGCAGGCAGGTGACCGCATCGGCCCCGCAAAGAATTGTGAGCTCCCGTTCCGTGAGGACACCCCATTGCTCGAATGCTTCGGCCACCGTCGGGTCCGGGCGCGGGTCGCTCGTGGACCCGGGGGACGCCGACTCCAGCGCCTCGGCGTAGGCGCCGCACGGCATCCATCCGGGAACGGTGAACGATCCCGCGGGTCCAGTCATGATGAGCGTCGGGAACGCGTACCGATCGCGGCCGTCGGTCTGCTTCATTGCACCAATTCCCACCTGCTCACCGGTCAGGTTACGGACATGGTCGTTCGGTTGCCTTGTCTCCTCCCAGTCCGCTCGGTACGCGACCTCGCTCGCCGGGTCGGCCAGGGCAGCGCGCCATTGCGCGATGTCGAGACCCGGGACGCCGATGGCGGCGGCGACGAAATCGTCGGGCGTCTCTGGCGTGACGCCGAAGACAAACGTCGATTCCCGAAACCGGCGAAGCACACGCGCCGCCACGTCGTCGCCCTGGGGCCTCGCCGCCACCGCGGCCCGACCAACGGGATCAGTCGAGCGGGCCATGCGGTGCATAGGCATCGGGTATGGCTGACCTGTGTAGGCCGAACTGCGTCGCCAATAGTCAGACATCGGACCCGCCGCCCGCGCCGGATCCCAGTCCGCTCGGCCCTGAGTGGCATCGCCCACGAGTCCACCCATCACGACCCGCCATGTCAGCCGATGACCGTGACGCCACTGCAGCAGCCGAAGTTTTGGCTCGGTCCCCCACGCCCACGAGCAAATCGGGTCGGTGTACTCCGTAACGGCGACCGTGTTCACTCTCATGCACGAACGGTACTTCGATGTCCTCGGTCGCCCTGCTTACGCGTACTTGGCCAGGCCTTTGGGGGTCGGGACGAAACCTGCCGCGCGAAGTCGGGGTAGCAGTTCGTCGGGCACCGTCTCCAGGACGAGTCGACGGAAACGGACAATACGGTCGCGGGTTTCCTCCGGGCCGACCATAGCGCTAAGCGCGCGTACCACATGGTCTTCCCACGAATCATCGAACGGCCTCAGGGCGACGATCGAACGGCCACCCTTTTCTAGATAGAGCGAGGGCAGGCCATCAACGAGAAGGACATACGCCCCGGCGGCGCGTTGCGGCCCCTTCACCGGCCAGGCCAGCGCCGCTCCGTAGGCATTTGCCGGGTCGACCGCCGCGAGGACGGTGACCTCGGGAACCGGAGGTGGCTCACGGAACGCCCGCAGGCGGTCGACTGCACCGGGCACGGCGAACTGCGCTCCGCCGAGTCCGGTCACGAAGTACCCACGGCGAACGCGGCCTGCGTCTTCGAGCAGTTTCAGTACCGGGTAGAGACCGGCGAATCCGCCTGCCACCCCCTCAGCCTTTATGGCCTCGCGGGTCAATACCCCATGGCGTTCCAGCAGGGTGATGGCCAACGCGTGGGCGCGCGCTGTCGCCGCCGTTCGAAGAGATGCTATGCGCGCTTTCTTTGTGCTTTCCGTTCCCTGACCGTTGTGGTCGACGCGCAGGCCGAGCTCGCGCGTCACCAGCGACCAGCGGCCCTGCGCTTTAGGGGGGCCGAGTACCGATAGCGATGAGAGACGGGGTCGACCGGTGCGTCGGGTCGCCGCCCCGGCCGACGACGCCTTCTTCGAACCGCTGAGGGCGCGCACGGCGGCAAACGAGTCGTTCGTGACTTCCCCGGCCCACACCAGATCCCAGAGCGAATCGATCGTACGCATATCATTCGCTCCCTGTAGCTCGCGGAAGAAACACGCTCCCCGCTCGGCCAGCAGTCCACGTAAACGATCGTGCTCCGCCTCCGAAGGTCCAACTGTCGCTCCGGCACCCGTCCCTTCCATGTCGCCCGCAAGGGATACCGGCGCCAGCAGTGCCGCCTGCTCGCGCAGGAACAACTTGACCTTTCCGTCGTCTCGCCCCAACGGGCCGGCGCCCACCCACACCACCTCGCCCGCGCCGAGTAACTCGTCGAGCAACCTCGGGGTGTACCGCGGCAAACGGGCCGGGAGGATGTCGCGCTCCAACACCGAAGCGGGAAGGGCCACGCCCTGCAACTGGCCGATGATTTCGTACAACCGATCCACGCCACCCGAGACCACGGCCGAACCCACGCCATGCCAGTCCGGAAGGAACCGGGCCAAAGCTTCCGTTGATGTCGGCTCGATCTCCTTCCGCAATACCGCCAACGAGCGCTGCCGCAATTGGCGGAGCACGTCGGGATCACACCATTCGCGTCCTACGCCGTCCGGACGGAACTCACCACTCAGTAACAGTCCCCCGTCGCCCCGTCGGAGAAGACACGCGTCCACCACGTCGGCCGAGATTCCGAACCGGGCGCACACGTCGAGCGTGGTGAACGGGCCATGCGTGCGGGCGTAGCGCACCAGCAACGAGCCGAGCGGGGCGGCCGGATCGGTCGGCTCCACCGGACCCGCCCATGTGAGAAACGCCGCCGGCAGCCCGGGCGGCACCCGACATCCCAACGACTCGGTATACCGGCCGGCGTCCTCGGCGGCAATATACCGATCCTCCGACGCCACGCGAGTAAGGGCGACTCGGCGCTCTTTCACCAGCGCGCTTATCACTGACTCGACGAACACCTCCCCGCCCTCGCATCGAATCGCCAACTCGTCGAGTGAGAGATCGCCGAGGCGCCGCAACAGATCATGCACAGCATCGATCGTGCGAGCATGGCGACGCGGGTCGATGCACTGCAACTCATCTTCCACCGCTGCCAGAGCGCGAGGTTCTATAAGTTCACGTAGTTCTTCACTGCCGAGCAAGTCGGCGAGCATGTCCCGGTCAAGCGCCAGGGCGGCGGCCCGACGCTCGGCCAGCGGGGCGTCGCCGTCGTACATGAAATTGGCGATGTAGCCAAACGCCAGTGACGACGCGAAGGGCGACGGATGGGCCATATCGAGACTCACCACCCGCACCTTGCGGGAACGAATTTCCTGGAGCAGCGCCATCAACGAGGGAACGTCGAACGAGTCCCGCAGGCACTCCCGGTAGGTCTCCAACATCACTGGAAATGCGGCGTAGCGAGATGCCACCTTGAGCAGGTCGGCACTGCGCTGGCGTTGGCGCCACAGCGGAGTTCGAGAGCCGGGTTTGCGGCGCGGCAGGAGGAGCGATCGGGCGGCGTTCTCCCGAAAACGGGCGGCAAATAACGCCGAGTTGCCGAGCTCGTTCATCAACAGATCGTCGAGCTCGTCGGGATCGATCATGGCGTAGTCCGCCGGTGGCGCTTCATCGGCCTCGGGGAGACGGACCATAATGCCGTCGTCGCTCCAGATCGCTCGCGCCTCCATACCCAACCGGTCTCGTATGCGCGCTTCGATAGCCATCGCCCACGGTGCATGCACCTGGGCCCCGAACGGAGAGAGGAGACAGAGCTGCCAATCGCCGAGTTCGTCTCGAAACCGTTGCACCACGATCTGGCGATCGGTGGGAAGCGAGCCGCCCGTGGCTTCCTTCTCTTCGGCCACGTAGGCACGCAAATTTTGTGCCGCAAGCGGATCGAGGCTGAATTCTCCGGCCAACGTTTCGTCGGACATCTGCTCCACCGTGCGCACGAACTCACCGATGGCTCGGCCCAGTTCGTAGGGCCGACCGATCTTGTCGCCGTGCCAGAACGGCATCTTGCCGGGCACTCCCGGGGCCGGTGTCACCACCACGCGGTCCGGGGTGATGTCCTCGATCCGCCACGTGGTCGACCCGAGGAGAAACGCCTCGCCGACTCGGCTCTCGTACACCATCTCCTCGTCTAGCTCGCCGACCTTCGTGCCCTCGGGCGTGACCACCGAGTACAGACCGCGGTCAGGGATCGTCCCTCCGCTGGTCACAGCAAGCAGACGGGCACCGGGTCGCGGCGTTAATCGTCCGGTGAGTCGATCCCACGTGATGCGCGGCCGCAGCTCAGCGAACTCATCGGAGGGATAGCGACCGGCCAGGAGGTCGAGCAGACCGTTGATCACATCGTCGGAAATGTCGGCGAAAGGGTACGCGCCGCGAGCCATCGTGGTCACTGCTTCGACGGTTGAGCCAGCGTCGTCGGTGGCGACCAACGCCACGATCTGTTGACACAAGACATCGATCGGATTGCGCGGCACCCGGGTCTCCTCCACCAGGCCCTCGACCATGCGACGAGCCACCACAGCAGCGGAAATGAGATCGCCACGGAACTTCGGGAACACCCGACCTTTCGATGGCATCCCCACCTGGTGACCGGCTCGTCCGATGCGCTGAAGTCCACTGGCCACCGACGATGGCGCCTCAACCTGCACGACCAAATCGATCGCCCCCATATCAATGCCAAGTTCTAAGGAAGACGTGGCCACGAGCGCCGGTAGCCGCCCCGCCTTCAGCAACTCTTCGATTTCTAAGCGTTGCTCGCGGGCGATCGAACCATGATGTGAACGTACCAACTCTTCTCCCGCCAACTCGTTGAGCTTCGACGCCAATCGCTCCGCTAATCGACGCGAGTTCACGAAGATGAGCGTGGACGTATGCGTACGTATCAACTCCAACAGCTGCGGATAGATCGCCGGCCAGATGCTCGACCGCGCTTCCGGTTCACCAGCGGCCGCGCCCATCATCAACGGTTCGCCATCGGCCCCGAGCACCGGCTTGCCCAACTCTCCCATGTCCTCGACGGGCACGACGATTTGCAGGTCCAGTGTCTTTCGCACACCGGTGTCCACGATGCGCACCTCACGAGCGCGCCACTTCTGCGTTGCTTCGTCGAACCGAAGACCGGCGAGAAAACGCGCCACCTCTTCGAGCGGACGCTGCGTGGCACTCAACCCGATGCGTTGCGGCGGCGGATTTCCGGCGTCGGCAATCAACGCTTCGAGCCGTTCCAGCGACAGCGCCATGTGAGCGCCGCGCTTCGTCGCCGCGACCGCGTGAATCTCATCAACGATGATCGTCTCGACGGTGGCCAGGACCGACCGCGCCTGCGAGGTGAGCATCAGATACAGCGACTCGGGCGTGGTGACCAAAATGTCCGGCGGATGCTTGGCGATTTCCCGACGTTCTTTCTGCCCGGTGTCGCCCGTGCGGGTGGCCACGGTGATGTCCGGCAGCGGCTCGCCCCGCCGCTGTGACTCGCGGGCAATCCCGACAAGGGGTGACCGCAGGTTGCGCTCCACGTCGTAAATAAGCGCCTTGAGCGGCGAGACGTAGAGCACCCGCACGCCCACCTTGGCCCTCGTTTCTCGGGGCCGCTTGGCCAACGAATCGAGCGCCCACAGGAACGCCGCAAGGGTCTTGCCTGAACCGGTCGGGGCGAGCACCAGCGTGTGCTGACCATCGGCGATGGCGTCCCACCCCTGCACCTGGGCGGTCGTGGGAGCGTCGAACGTGTTGGTGAACCAGGCCCTCGTGGCGTCAGAAAACCGGGCGAGAACTGCCGTGGGGTCAAGCGGGCTGCTCGGCGGAGTGGAGCTCGGCTGGGCGGGGTTCGTCCGGGCACTCATAGCCCCACCAGGGTACGCCGCACCCTGTGACAATCGAACGGGCTCCTGGTGCCGTTCCCGCCCCCACCTCGTACCGCTCGCGACCCAGGTCGCCCATCCGACGGTGAAAATCGCGCGGAACTAAGCGAGGTGGGTCGGGGGAAGGTAGCGGTGGGTTGGCCTCGTTCGGTCGGCCTCGGTGGGTTGGCCTCGTTCGGTCGGCCTTCGTGGCGGCGACGAGGGGCGAGACGGCTGGTCCACCCTTCGCGACGATCGGGCCGCCCGAGGCCCCCCATCGAATCGACGCGCTCGGGCGCTCGCAATAGGGTCACCTTGCCTGTTGCCCAGGCAATGACCCAAGGAGTCACGATGACAGAGCTCGAGTACGACACCGCGGTGATGACTCCGGGTCAGGTCACGGGACCCATCACCGGCGGGGACCACGGATGGCCATTCGCTTGTCCACTAACTGATCTCGCTGAACACGGCTACGTGATGGAGGAGTTCTTCCTCGACGGTGATGCCACCACCTATCGGTTGGCCGGAGAAGCGCTCCCAGCACGCGACGGCCGCTGGGACGTCGAGTCGACGGGTTCGTTCCCCTTTCGAACACGATTCCTGGTGTACCGACCTGTCGCCGCCGAGCGATTCAACGGAACCGTTCTGGTCAGTTGGAACAATGTCACCGTCGGACACGAATTGTTCCGAGGTGAAAGCGCAGAGATCTTCGAGGGTGGCTACGCGTTCGTGGCCGCCACCGTGCAGCATGTCGGCGTGCACGGCTTCCCGACAAACAGTCAGGGGCTCGTCGCCTGGGACCCAACCCGGTACGGCACGCTGAGCATCCCGAACGATGACGTCTCGTACGACATCTATGCCCAAATCGCCCACGCAGTAGGGACAAACCGCAACCGCACTGGCGTCGATCCGCTCGGGGGTCTCGATGTACGACGGGTCATCAGCGTTGGCGCTTCGCAGTCTGCATCGCGGCTTGCCACGTTCATCAACGCTCTTCACCGTCTGACCCGTGTGTTCGACGCATATCTCCTTCAGATCTACTTCGGGAATCCGTCGCCGTTGCAAGCGGAAGGTGCTGTCGTCAACATCAACAACGCGCCGCCCGCGGCCGACGGCCTCACGCTGGGCCAGGCGGTCGCAGCCGCCGGCGTGGCCGGCAGAATGCTCCTTCGTGATGACCTCGAGGTGCCGATCATGGTCGTCAATTCTGAGCTCGAAGCCGTTGCGTGTTTCGGGGTTCGGCAGGCCGACACCGATCGTCGTCGCACATGGGAAGTGGCTGGCGCAAGTCATACATCACTGTCGTCCGTTACCTCTCGGGCAAAGAAGTCCGAACGAGATTTCGGCGCCTCCGCGCCGATCGACACACGCATGAATCGGATCGCGTTAGAGCCGGTGTTCGATGCCGCGCTCTACCACCTCAACATTTGGATCGGTGCGGGCGAACCACCGCCGATGCAACCATTCATCGAGTTCGCCGGAGATCCGGCTGACGTCGTGCGCGACCGCCACGGCATCGCCGTTGGCGGTGTCCGCCTTCCACAGGTCGATGCTCCCTTAGGACAAAACACCGCGGCTCCGAGGGCCTCGGACATCTTCAGTCTGCTCCGCGGCGCATACCACCCGTTCGAAGCGGTAACGATCGACGCTCTCTATCCAGACGAAGCCGAATTCGTTCGTCAATTCGCCGTAGCTGCGAACCGCGCCCAAGCCGCCGGCGTGTTGCTGCGGCGCGACATCGCACCGCTCATCGACGAAGCCACGCTGGAGTACCGAAAAGTGCGGAGCTAGAGCTGCAAGTAGAGCTGCCGCGGTAGGCCGAAATCGCAGCTGACCAGGGCGGTGAGGCATCCCGTCCATTCCGGATTGACCCATCCGCAGGAGAGAATGTGGGACATAACCGCCGTACTGAGATTCACCAGCCAGTGCTAGTAAAAGGCCCAAGCGTCGACCTGGGTGGGGCCCATGTGGCCATTCCAAATCTTCTGTGCCGGGGCATCCGAGCCAGCGGCCGAGACGACCATGAGCGGCATGAGGTGTTCCTCGCGCGGGTGCGACGCGCGGCCCGACGGGGCGTCCGCCCACAGGTTCAGGTGCTGTTCGCGAGAATCGAGATCGCCGGCGAGTGCGGTGTCGAGCCACCGATGAAACTCCGCAGACGGAGCGGCCGCATCGAGCTTGGCGAGGTTGTGATAGCTCATGCCGCTCCCCACACTCAGGACGCCCTGATCGCGCAGCGGGCGCAGCGCCCGGCCGACGAGAGCATGGCGGGCCGGATCAAGATCGGCGGTAAGCGACACCGAGACCACCGGAATCGTCGCCTCCGGGAACATCATTTTGAGGGGAATGAAGACGCCGTGATCCCATCCAATCGTCGGGTTTACATTGGCCTCGATCTGCTCGCCATGGAGGAGGGCCACAATTTCGTCAGCCAGCGTTGGTGATCCCGGGGCGGGATACGTGAGGGCGTAGGTCTCTTTGGGGAAGCCGTAGTAGTCAAAAATCAACGGCGGAGTTTCACCCCCGGTCACGGCGACGTGCTCGGTCTCCCAGTGCGCAGTGACAACGACAATTGCTGTCGGTCGAGCAGGCAATACGTCTTCGATGCCTTGAAGAAACGTGCCCATTGGGGCGAACAGGTCCGCCATCGGTCCGGTCATAAAGAAGGCTGGACCTCCTCCATGGGGAAGATACAGGGCAGGCATCGTTGCGGTCCTGGTGGACATGGTGGACATGAGAATGACCTTTCCGTTCAGCCGAGTCATTTTGCTTGAATGTTCAACCTATCACAGATGACTTTACTGTTCAAGTAATTGCATTAGACTTCGTCGATGCCCGATGTGCATTGGCTAAGCGACGACGAACAGCGGGCATGGCTGGCCCTGATCACGGTGATGACAAGGGTGCCAGCGCTGTTGGACAGCCAACTCCAACGCGATGCGGGCGTCACTCACTATGACTACGCCATCCTCGTGCGCCTGTCGCAATGTCCGGGCTGTTGCACGCAGATGAGCGCACTCGCTGACATGACGAATGGCTCGCTTTCCCGCCTGTCTCATGCCGTCAAGAAGCTGGAGGAGAGAGGTTGGGTGCAACGCTCACCTAATCTCGACGATGGTCGCCTGACGGATGCCACCCTCACGAAGGCCGGAAAGGCGAAGCTCGCTCGAACCGCTCCGGGCCACGTCGCCGAAGCTCGTCGACTCGTCATCGACGCCATGTCTCCCAAACAACTCCGCCAGTTACGCGATGCTGCGGAGACGATTGCTCACCACATCGGAAAATGACAGGCCACTTGATGGCCATCGCCCAGATCTCGCAACGGTGGTTCAATTTGCGCACATAGCTCTTGGGCCTTCCAGCACCGCGTGCGGAACCGACAGCCTGAAGGCGGATGGGCGGCGCTTGGCGGATCCCCCACGAGCACGATCTTCTCTCGTTCGCGCTCGATAAGCGGATCAGGAATAGGCGCAGCCGAAAGCAGGGCCATCGTGTACGGGTGTGCCGGCTTGACATACAGCCGCGCCGTTGGTCCGGTCTCGACGATCTTTCCGAGGTACATCACGCCAACGCGATCGCTGAGGTGACGCACCACGGAAAGATCGTGGGCGATGAACAGATAGGCGAGTCCGAGTTCGTCACGAAGACGTTGGAGAAGGCGAATGATCTCGGCCTGAATACTGACGTCGAGAGCCGACACCGGTTCATCGAGAGCTAGCAGATCAGGCCTGAGGGCGAGGGCACGGGCGATACCGATTCGCTGGCGTTGGCCTCCGGAAAACTGGTGCGGGTGGCGGTCCCCGTCATCAGGCTGCAGCTGTACGAGGGAGAGGAGTTCACCGACTCGTTCCTCGGTCGCGGCCCGATCCGATCCATGGACGACGAGAGGTTCGCCGATGATGTCGCCAACGGTCATGCGGGGGTTGAGCGACGCTTGAGGATCTTGAAACACCATTTGAAAACGGCGACGCATCGTGCGCAGCGGCTCCGCTCCGAGTTCGGTCAGTTCCACGCCATCGAAATTGATCGATCCACTTGTTGGCTCCACAATCCGCAGGACGCAGCGCGCCGTGGTGCTTTTGCCGCAACCAGACTCGCCCACGAGCGAAAGGGTTTCGTTCCGATGAACATCGAAAGACACGCCGGACACGGCCTGAACAACAGCGGGCGTTCGATCCCTCCATGAACGGCGTCGGATGGGAAAGGTCTTCGTCAGATTGGTGACGGCAACAAGCGCGTCAGCAGACGAGCTCACGGCGTGACCTGCGCTGAGCTTTCGGACACGGCCGCAAGAGGTAACACGTCGCAGGCCACGGCGCGGGTGGCGGTCCGCTGGAGGTTCGGAATCACGGAGTGGCATGCGTGGACGGCGAAGCGACAGCGCGGGGCAAAAGCGCAGCCCGCAGGGTCGTGACGCAATGAGGGTGGGACGCCGCCAATGGGAAGGAGCTCACGCTCGGGACGATCAAGTCTCGGAAGTGAATCGAGCAAGCCAGCAGTGTAGGGATGCTGCGGACTGGAGAACATCTCAACTACCGGGCCCGCCTCCACCACATTGCCGGCATACATGACATGGACCGTGTCCGCAAGACCAGCCACCACTCCGAGATCGTGGGTGATAAGAACAATGGTAAGTCCACGTTCCTTTTGCAGATCGCGCAGGACGGAGAGAATTTGGGCCTGAATGGTGACGTCGAGCGCTGTCGTCGGCTCGTCGGCGATCAGCACGTCTGGATCGTTTGCCAGTGCTATGGCAATCATGACCCGCTGACGCATTCCACCAGAAAGTTCGTGGGGGTAGGCCCGCACGCGATTCAAGGCGTCTGGCAGCGACACCATCTCCAGCAATTCGACAGCGCGCGCCTCCGCCTGTTTCGGACTCACCTTCTGATGCGTGATGACCGCCTCGGCCACCTGACGTCCAATCGTGAGCACCGGATTGAGCGAGGTCATCGGATCCTGGAAGATCATGCCGATCCGACCGCCACGATGTGCACGCAAGACCGAGTCGGAGGCACCGAGCAGTTCAACACCGTCGAAGCGAGCCGAGCCACTCACGGTCGCGTTGGGATCGAGCAGGCCAAGCACGGCGAGCATCGTCGCACTCTTGCCCGAACCCGACTCCCCCACGACGGCGGCCACCTCGCCCCGTTCTACGGTGAGATTCAGCCCACGAACGGCATGCACGCTGCCGTCGCTGACTGCAAACCGAACGTCGAGTTGGCGAATGTCGAGGATGGAAGCGGTCATCGGCGGCCGCGTACATCGAGAGCGTCACGCAGCCCGTCGCCCAGGAAGTTGAACGCCAGACCAATCGTGAGGATGGCTAGTCCCGGAGCCACCGCAACCCACCATTGGTAGAAATACTTTGCTCCCTCGGTAATCATCGACCCCCATTCAGGAGACGGTGGCTTAGCGCCAAGGCCGAGGAAGCTCAGGGTGGCGGTAAGAATCACGACCTGTCCGAGATCGAGGGTGGCATTGATGAGGGCCGGAGTGAAGGACAGCGGAAGGATGTGCTTGCGCACGATCCGACCCGGTTTTGCGCCTATGGAAACGGCGGCCTGAATATGGTCGCGGTGTTTGATGGAGAGCACCTGGCCACGAAGTAAGCGCGCGTAGATTGGCCACCAGACGATCACCATGGCAAAGAACGCGTTGCGCAAGCCCGGGCCAAGCGCGGCGGCAATAGCCATGGCTAAGAAGATCGGGGGGAACGCCATCGTGACGTCCACGAGACGCATAATCGCTGTATCAAGCCATCCCCCGGCGTATCCGGCGATCGAACCGAGTATACCGCCAATAGTAACCGCACATACGATCACGGCCACCGAGATCGGTAGCGTCTGGCGGGATCCGTAGAGCACGCGTGTGAACACATCGCGGCTGAGAGCATCGGTGCCAAGCCAGTGCTTGGCACTCGGAGGCTGCAAACGTTGACCGACGGAATCGAGCGGGCCGTATGGAGCCCACCAGGACACCGTGAGGACCACAATGAACCAGGCCGCTGCGACGAGTACGCCAAGAATGATCGTCGGGCTCGTCAGCTGGTGCAGAAGAGTACGCCGATGACGAGACCGGGCACTTGACGCCTGTTTTGTGGCCAGCAGCGGCGTGGTCATGACAGCCGAATCTTCGGATCGGCGACCGCATAGAGCAGATCGGTGACGAGGTTGGCGAGCAGGAACGCCACGCCACCGAACAACGAGACGCCGGCAACGGCGGGGTAGTCGAGCGTCTGCGCCGCCTGCACGGCATACGAGCCGATGCCGTTCCACTGGAAAATCGTTTCGGTAAGGACGGACGCCGTGAGGAGCTGGGCAAACGAGAAGCCAAGAATCGTGAGCGTCGGGAGCCACGCGTTGCGCAAGACGTGCGACCGCAAGACCGTTCGCTCCCGCAGACCTTTCGCTCGGGCCGTCCGCACATAATCACTGTGCAGTTCATCAAGCATGGCGGCGCGAACGAGACGCGAAATGCTGCCCATGTACGCCCATCCGAGAACGAAGCAGGGCAATGCCAGCCGCTTCAAGCATTCCCAAAAAAGGCGCGGGTTTCTGTCGATCAACGCGTCGACGGTGTAGAACCCCGTGACTTGATCGGGCGGCGGAGTGCGCGGGGGGAGACGTCCCGGGCCGGGGAACCAGCCGAGGCGGGCATACAGAACCGAGAGGAGTACGAGCCCAATCCAAAACACCGGAAGCGACGAACCGAGAAGAGAGAACAGCCGCGCAACATGATCAACCGGCTTGTCCTTGCGGCTCGCCGCAACGGCACCGAGGGCGATACCACCCACGCCTCCGATGAGTAGCGCGCCAACGCCTAGTTCGAGCGTCGCTGGAAGACGTTGCCGCAAGTCCGTGACCACGCTTTGACGGGTCCGAAATGATGTGCCCAGATCGCCTTTCGCCATATTCTGGAGGTATTTCCCGTATTGCTCGGGGAGCGACCCGTTCAGGCCCCAGCGGGCTTTGGCGGCGTCGACAATTTCTTCGTTGTTGAGCTGACGCTCGCCCACGATCGACGCCAGCGGATTGGCGGGAATCAATCGGGAGATAACGAAAGCGATGGTCACAATGCCGAGGAGCAAGAACGGCATTACTCGAAGTCGACGAAGGATGAACCTTCCCAACCGTCGAGTCCCGTCAGCTCTTCAGACCGAGAAGGGCAAGGTCAAGGTTGCAGCAGGCGCTGTAGTGCATGCCGGTAATATCCGCGGCGGAGGCCAGAACGAGCTGCGGGTTGACAATCGGGAAAATAATGGAGTCATTGATCATCTCCTGACCGAGGTCGGTGTACGCCTTGGTCTTCGCATCACCCGATGCGCCCAGCGCCGCCTTGAGCAAGTCCGACTCCTTCGGATTATCGATCGGCTTGCCGGCTTTGCCGCCCCCGGCCCGGCCCGCCCACGACGAGTCCGGAATCATCCCGAAGTACTGCACATATTGACTGGAGTCGGAGTGGTCCGGGGCAAAGTACACCGCGGTAACAGGAATTCCCTGGGCCCCCATCTTGTCTGCCCATTGCGGAAACTCCACCGGTGTGAGCTTCAAATCGATCTTGACCTTCTTTAGATCCTGTTGAAGCTTCTGCATCATCAGGTCGAAGTCGACACCGTAGACGTTCACCTTCGGATAGGTGGCGTCGAGGCTGAATCCGGCTTCCTTTCCTGCTGCTTTGAGCAATGCCTGAGCGCCAGCGACATCATATTTGGGGAGCGGCAGATCCTTTGATCCAATGAATCCATTCGGAATTGGCGAGGCCTGGGGCTTGCCCTTTCCTGCCACTAGCGCGTCGATCGCTCCCTGATAGTCAATGGCCATGCCGATGGCCTTGCGCACGTTGGCATCCTTCATGTCTTCTGCCCCGACGGCTCCGGGGCTTAATGCTATGTACACATAGTTATATGAGTCGACGATGTTCGTCGTTACTTTGTCGTTGCCGTCGAGTTGCGAGAGCGAATCGATGGCGAGCTGCATTGCTATGTCCGCATCGCCCTGTTGGAGCTGCTGGAGCTGGGATGCCGAATCCTTGACCTGCTTGAACGTGACTTTCGGGAAGACCGACTTCTTCGCCCCCCAGTAGGCGTCGTTACGCTTCAGCACCAGCGAGTCGCCCTGGGTGTAGGACTCCAGCGCGAACGGCCCACTCCCGGCCGAGTTCTTCAAGAACCATGGCTCACCCTTGTCCGAGGTCGCAGCATCTGCTGCAGCGTTGGCCCCCTGGGCCGTGGCCACATCGCTGTTGGTGATGCCCATGTACCCCGCCGCCACAATCGGCAGGAACGCCGAGTTCGGGGCGGAGAAGGTCACGACCACGGTTGTGGCGTCTGGGGTATCAACCGACTTCACGCCGCTCATGAGGTACGAGGCTGAACCTTTGACATTGGCCAATCGCTCCCAGGACCACTTGACATCCTTCGCTTCAACGGCGGACCCGTCGGCAAACTTTGCTGCTGGGTTGAGTTTGAAGGTGAACACGGTGTTGTCGGCATTGGCCTCCCATTTCGTGGCCAGGCGGGGCAACGCGGTGTTGGGATCTTTCGGATCAAGGGTGATGAGTGTCTCGTATACCGCGGTGAGGTAGATCTGGCATGTATCGCAATACGCCCGGGCCGGGTCGAGGGAATTCGTGTCCATGTCCCGGGCGACCACGAGCTCGCGGCCATCTGCGCCGGTGGTGGCGGCGGTCGCCGCCGTTGTTGCCGATGTTGCCGATCCGGCGGTATCCACGACCGATGCCGAAGCGGTGTCGGTCGCGATGGTTTCAGTCGCCGCGGCACCGCTCGTCTCGGCGGCGACGGTCTCGATCGCTGCGCTCGTTGACGCCGCCTTCTTGTCGGAGGAGCACCCGGCGAAGAACAACGTTCCGGCCACGAGCAAGATCGGGGCGACGCGGTTGGGCCGGCGCCCTCCCGGGTGTAAGGGACTACGTGGAAGGAAACGGGCCATCGTGCACACTCCTTGTCAAGTTCGTGGCATAGTAAACCGAGTCGGGCTCGGGTTTCAACTACGAACCGATTTTCCTTCTTGCCCCGCCGCCCGAAGAGGTCCTCGTGTCGCCCCGTGCTTCACTCTCGACAACCACGGCAGGAGCAACGCCGAAAACCACAGCGACCACCAAAAGATCTGCGGGTTTGCCGGGTTCCGGTTCCGCCCTTGCGCCCGGTTCCATAGTTTCCCGTTCGGATGCCAGGTCCGCTCGTCGCCGACCGGTGCAGGAGCGCAGCCGAG
>JAYVSS010000184.1:0-2953 GCA_043775075.1 Acidimicrobiia bacterium | reverse complement strand
GAGATTCTCGTCGGAAACCTTCATTCGACGATCGAAGGTGCCGATGAGTAGTCGTGAGTAAGCGAGCAATTGGCCCCCTTGGGCCGCTTGGGCGCAGCGCTGTTGGTCGCGGCTGCCTGGTGGCGGCGCTGGCGCTTGCGGCCCTGACCTCAGCTGACTCGCAAGGTCACACGACGCCGACGGTGGTGGTGCTGCTCGCCGTGCTCGTCCTGCGGATTCTGATCGTTTCCCGCAAACCCGGAGTGGAGCAGACCGCTTGGCGCTGGTTCGGGGCGGCGTGTTCGTTAAGCGCAGGTGGCTACGGGGCGATGGCTCTCGGCCTTCCCCTCACCCATCCAGTCAGCATCGCGCTCTTCGCTTCGTCGTATCCGCTCATCGTCGTCGCCCAGCATCACTTCCTCCTGACCCGCACGAAGTCAAGTCAGTGGGGGACTTGGTTGGATAGCGCGGTGGTGGCGAGCGTGGGCATTGCGATCCTGCTGTTCTCGATCGCGTCGGCGGGAATGGGCGAACTTTCCACCGCCGAAGTTGTGGTCTCGATCCTTTTTCCCACGCTCAGTATCGTCACGCTGTCGGCGTGCGTGTTTTTGTGTTCGTTGGTCCGTTGGCGCCTTCCCCGGCAATTGTTGGCGCTGATTTCCGCCCAGTTGTTCCTTGTCGGCGCTGACCTAGGGCCACTGCTCGAACGCAGCGTGGCCGCCAACAGCGGTTTGGCCGTCCGTCTGGGCGCCGTCGGATACACCATGGCGATTGCCGCGACCTTCGCTGATCGTCGGTGGATCGCCACCGAACACGATGAACTGCGGTTTTCGCGGGTCTTCGCCCTTCCCTGGGTGGGGGCCCTCGCCGCGCTTGCGGTGTTGCTGTGGCCGACGACACCGCTGGGTTCGCGCCTCGCCGCCGGGGTGGCCATCTTCCTGGTGGTCCTTCGCCTGTCGCTGGCGTACGGACAGGTCCGGTTGGCCGCCCAACATCGGAAGGAGGCGCGTACCGACGAGCTCACCTCGCTTCCGAACCGACGGGCGTTCGTTGAGCAACTGCGGGCGACGGTCGCTGGCGGTGCGTCGTGCGGGGTACTGCTCATGGACCTCGATGGATTCAAAGAGGTGAACGACTCGCTCGGTCACCATGCCGGAGATCACCTCCTCCGCGCCCTGGCCGCCCGTCTGAGCCGCGTGATCGCCGAGGAGCGAGCCGAGGCCCGCCTGTTCCGCCTCGGTGGCGACGAGTTCGCGTGCATTGTAAGTCCGGCCGACGGTCTCGTGACGTTCGCCGAGCGACTGCGCTACGTGGCCTCGCTTCCAACGGTGATCGAAGGTCAACGCATTGATCAGCGGATGAGTATTGGTACGGCGATTTTTCCGGTGGACACGGCCGAGCCGGAAGACCTTCTTCGGTTTGCCGATGCGGCGATGTACCGGGCCAAACAATTGCAGTCAGGCGTCGTCGCCCACAGCAGCGTGCTCGACGGTGAGCATTCGGTGCTGAAGACGTTGGCCCTTGTGCGAGAGGGCCTTGAGCGCGAGAAGTTCGAGATGTACTTTCAACCGCAGGTGCGCTCGGCTGATGGATCGGTCTACGGCGTGGAGGCACTGTTACGGTTGCGGCGCAACGGGGAGTTCGAGCCTGCGCCGTTGCTCATTGGGGCGGCGAAGACCGCCGGTCTCATGTCGGCTCTCACGGATTACGTGATCGACCGATCGGTGCGGTCGGCGTCGGCGTTGCATGGAGAATTCCCCGATCTCGTGGTGTCGTTCAACGTGAGTCCCGAGGACCTCAGTTCGGGCACCCTCGCTGAGCGCGTCGTTGCGTCGGCTCGGCGTCATCGAGTGAGCCCGAGCAAGCTCTGCGTTGAGGTCACCGAGGAGTCCTTGCTTGAAGACCCGGTGGAAGCCGCTCGTACCGTTGAACGTTTGCGAGCGGCGGGCTTCGGCGTTTCGATGGACGACTTTGGAGTTGGGTTTTCGTCTCTCACAAACCTACGTACGCTTAATGTAAGCGAGATTAAGATTGACCGTGGCTTTGCCCATGGCATGACTGCCGATGCGCGGACCCAGGCGTTGGTGGTCAGTATTGCTGAACTGGCCCATCGACTTGGAGCGACGGTGCTGCTTGAGGGCGTCGAGACCGAAGAGGAATTGGATCTTGCCCGCACCTTCGGCATCGACCTTCTGCAGGGCTTCGTCTTCAGCCGAGCATTGGCTATTACGGACCTTCGTCCGTGGATACGTCAACAAGAAGTTCGCCGCCACGACTTTGATGCGTTGTCGATCCGTTTGCCGACGGAGAGTTCCGTTCGACGGTAACGGTCACCGGCAGATGGTCCGAGACCTTGGCCCAGCGATCGAGGTCCTCATGGGGAGTGTGCGGGTCGCGAGCGCCGAACGCCGGTGCTGCGAGGATTCCATCGAGACGCTGGGTCGGCCGACGCCCCCGACGCGAACCTGCAGTCCAGCAGGTGGGAGAGCTACCCGGGGCGGTGTCGGTCAGGGGATGAAGTGTTCGGCCGACGGCGTCGACCTCAGCGTTGAAGTCGCCGATCACTACATCGGCGCCCAGCGACGCAAGGTGGGTGAGTTCAATAGCTCTGCGCTCAGCCGCGCCATGGGGTGAAAGGTGCACGTTCACCAGGTCGAGTGTTGTCCCGATGGGGGATTCAATATGAGTACGTAGAAAAATACGCCGCCGCCAACTCCAGAGCGGAGCTGCGGTCAGCACGTCCGTGGTGGAGGCGGCGATTCGATAGGTGGTGAGGACGGCGAGGCCTTCGGAAAAGAACGGGAATGAGGTGTGCTTGCGAGCCCACAGGTGCTGCATGCCGAGGCGTCGAGCCAGGCGCCTGACCTGGCGTGCGGTGGCTTCCTGCACCACGAAGATGTCGGACCCCTGTTCCGTAATATGTGCACATATGAAGTCGAGATCCGCGCCGTAGCTACCTTGCAGATTCCAGGTG
>JAYVSS010000183.1:0-1926 GCA_043775075.1 Acidimicrobiia bacterium | reverse complement strand
CGAATGCGAACGGATCGACCGTTGTTGTCGCAGCCGCGATTGTTGTCGTGGTCGGTGCTTCGGTGGTTGTTGTGGGTGCCTCTGTCTTGGTGGTGGGCGGGGCGACGGTCGTCGTCGGCACGTCGGTCGTGGTCGACGGAGGGACCGCGGTGGTAGTCGTGGGGGGCGGGGCCGTGGTCGTCGTCGTCGTGGTGGTCGTCGATGGTGGCGGCGGCACGGGTAGCGGCGACGGGCGGTCCGGAACGCCGGGGTTCGGATCGAGGCGGAAGACCGACCGGTACACAATATTGAGGTCTGAACCGAAGAGTCGTAGGACGTGCGGATGGGTGAGATGGACCTCCACGCCGATGTACGCATCCGTTGCCCTTTTGGCCCGGTCACGCGTAGTTGGGCACCAGAACCGGGCCAGGCCGGTCACCGGAATGCACGAGAACGACGCGGCTAAAGCGGCGTCGTCTTGGGTATCGACAAGGGCCAGTTCGTCGGGTCCATAAACGTTGCAAAACCCGTTGATGCCGCCCGGTGGCGAGATTTCCTTGCAGGCCTTGATCATGCTTCCCTTGAGGGGCATAAGGTCGGCATCGAGGGCGACTGATCGATAGATGACGACCTTTTGTACCTGGTTTCGGGCCGAACCGAGGCGGGCGCGAACGGCCTGCATGATTTGCGCGTCTTGGTCGATACGATTCCCGCGGTCGCACCTTGGATCGATGGCCGTGGTGCTCAAAATCGCGCATGTTGCGGCCCCACTTCGGGCACCTGCGCGCGTGGAATCTTGGACCGACTGGCGCTTCTGGAACAGCGTTCCGTAGTCGACGATGCCGGTCACGATGGGCATCAGGAGTGTGGCGACAACAGCAAATTCGACGGCTGCGGCACCGCGTTCGGATCGTTGTATGGAGCGACGGAGAAAGCTCAGCGGGCGCCAACCACCAAACGCTCTGCGGTGGTGCCGGGATAGTGAACGAGTCATCGGAAACTGAACCTGGCGCGCTGTGAGTGGTGTCCACCGACCCACAGCTGCGACGGAAAGTGTCCGGAAACCGTTCGTATGGCCTACGCAAACTGGTCGTCCGTCCCCCTGTTTGCTGAACGACGGAGTGGCGAATTCCGGCGCGTAGGTACGAGGGAATGCGGACACAGCCAAGACGTCGGCATTCTGCGACCGGCGCTTGAGCACGATGCATTTCGGACGCGTGGGTAATGCCGGGTATCCCGCACGACGATCGAAGCACCCCGCACGTTAAAATTGGGCAGCCATGTTTCAGACTGAGTTCGATCGTTGCGGTGGCGGCTCCCGGTAGGTTGGGCAGCCATGTTTCAGACCCTGAAGGGCATGCGCGATCTGCAGCCCCCCGACACCGACCGTTGGCGGCTTCTCGTGCAGACCTACGCCGAGCACGCCCATCGGGCGGGATACGGCGAGGTCATTCCGCCGATGCTCGAAGACCTGGGTGTGTTCCTTCGTATCGGCGACTCCACTGACGTTGTGACCAAAGAGATGTACGACTTCACCGACAAGGATGGATCGCGCATCGCGCTTCGTCCCGAATTCACCGCGTCGCTGTGCCGAATGTTCGTGCAACGTCGGCCGCAGGTCCTGCCCTGGAAGGTATGGGCGTGGGGCGCGGCATTTCGTCATGAAAAGCCACAGGCCGGTCGTTATCGCCAATTTATGCAGCTTGATGCTGAATGTATTGGGTCAAATGACCCCGATATTGACGTCGAAATGATCTCGTTTGCCTACGATTTCTTTCAGGGTCTGGGTCTTCGACGATTTACCGTGAAACTCAATTCGCTGGGTGACCGCACCACCCGCCCGGCTTATCTCGACGCGCTCCGTTCGTACCTCGTCTCCTCTGCGGCCGATCTCACGGCCGAGTCCCGGGCCACTCTTGAGGTCAATCCGATCCGGGTGCTGGACTC
>JAYVSS010000182.1:0-1941 GCA_043775075.1 Acidimicrobiia bacterium | reverse complement strand
ACGCTCGCTGGGCTTGTCCAGCGCGGTGTGCGCGGCGTCACGAGCAATCCGACGATCTTCCAAAAAGCGATCGCCGGATCCTCGGATTACGACGAACAGCTGGAAGCGTTGGTCCGTGGCGGCGCGTCGGCAGAAGCGGCATTTTGGACCATGGCATGCGACGACGTGAGCGACGCCTGTGACGTCCTGGCCACCGTGCATCAAGCGAGTGGTGGCGTGGACGGATACGTCTCCCTTGAGGTCTCGCCCGGGCTGGCGCAAGATGGCCCGGGAACGACAGCCGCAGCGCGCGATCTCCATGAGCGGGTAGCCAAGGCCAATCTCATGGTCAAGATTCCCGCCACCCAAGCGTGCGTCTCCTCCATCGAATCGATGATCGCTGAAGGCCGCAATATAAACGTGACGTTGATCTTCAGTCTCGACCGCTACGACGCCGTGATCGAGGCCTACATCGTCGGCCTTGAGGCTCTCGTCAGCGGCGGCAGCAATGACCTTTCGGGCGTGGCGTCGGTGGCATCGTTCTTTGTCTCGCGAGTGGACTCCGAAGTGGACAAGCGTCTCGATACGGTTGGCACGCCTGATGCCATGGCGTTGAGAGGGAAGGCCGCAATCGCCCAGGCAGTACTGGCGTATCAGTTGGCCCGTCGGCGCTTTAGCGGTCCCCGCTGGAACGCGCTGGCCGACCGGGGTGCCCGCGTCCAGCGACCGCTGTGGGCGAGCACCTCCACCAAGAACCCGGCGTATCCGGACACCTTGTACGTCGACGCCCTGATTGGTCCAGACACGGTGAACACGCTGCCCGAACCCACGCTTGAAGCGTTTGCCGACCATGGCACCTTGGCCCGAACCGTGGACTCGGTGGAGGCGATTGCCGCAGCCCACCAGGTGTGGACGGACCTCGCCCGGGTGGGGGTCGATATGGCCGACGTGGCACAAACCCTTGAGCGTGAGGGAGTTGGGTCGTTTGCCAAGAGTTTCGACGACCTGCTCGCCTCCCTTACTAAGCGCGCTAACGAATTCACGTCGAACTGAAAATCGTTTCTCGTGAATGCACCTGCCCTCGTTGTTGCCGAACCCACAATTCTTGTCATCTTCGGAGCTTCTGGCGATCTGACTTCCCGCAAGCTGATGCCTGCGCTTCAGGACCTGGAGAAGCAAGGATTTCTCAACGAGCGGTTCACTGTTGTCGGAGTCGCTCGGACCGAGATGTCCGACGAAGATTTTCGCACTCGGATGATCGCTGCCGTTCCGGACGGTGGAGACTCCTGGGCCAAACGGGCGGCAACATTTCGCTACGTGCAGGGCGAGTACGGCGATGCCGCTCTCTATGAGCGCCTGAACGTGGTCCTGAGTTCGGTGGACACCCAGTTTGGTATCGCCCCCGGTGCCGGGAGCAGGATGTTCTACTTCTCTGCGCCGCCCAGCACATTTCCGTTGCTCGTAAGTGGACTTACGGCTGCGGGAATGAACAAGCCTTTGGGGACGGGAAGCTACTCGCGAATAGTGGTGGAGAAACCGTTTGGTCGTGATGGTGCCACCGCCAAAGCGCTTGACGAGACCATTCACGCAGGGTTTTCGGAGTCGCAGGTCTTTCGTATCGATCATTACCTTGGCAAAGAGACCGTACAGAATCTTCTCGCCCTGCGGTTTTCGAACACCATCTTCGAGCCGCTCTGGAATCGTACGTATGTTCACTACCTTGAAGTCACCGTGGCTGAGTCAATCGGTGTCGGACATCGAGGCGGTTTCTACGAAGAGGCTGGAGCCATGCGTGACATCGTGCAAAACCACGTCATGCAGGTACTTGCGCTGATGTTGATGGAGCCCCCCGTCCGCATTGACGCGGCATCGATACGCGACGAAAAAGTCAAGGCACTCCACGCCATCAAACGCTTCTCGGTCTCCCAGGTGGTTCGCCAGGTCGTGCGGGGCCAGTACACC
>JAYVSS010000181.1:0-7829 GCA_043775075.1 Acidimicrobiia bacterium | reverse complement strand
TCGAAGCATGGTTCGCCAAAGGATCACACGAGGCGCCATATTCCGGGTTTGAAGGTCGTTCCACCACCTCTGAGGAAACGCTCGATCAGTACCTGCGTCGCCGGAGCGTCAACGCCATCGACGTGGTTGGTCCTGCCACTGATCTATTGCGTGGCGGCCACCGTTCGATCAGCGTCGGCGTTGGGGTACCCGGTACGTGTGCTTATGGATCTGATCGCCGCAGTGGATACGGCGCAGTGGATACGGCGAGTGGTGAACGCACGCTGGTGGAGCTGGCGTCCGAAGGCGCGTCTGTGGGCTCTGCGGCCATGATCTCGCTCTGATGTCGAATCGACGCTGATGGCAAAACAACCAGAGCGACTACAACATGTGCTTATTACCGTGGACGTTGCGGTGCTCACCGTTCGACAGGGGCGGCTCAGTGTTTTAGTTGAGCGGGTTGACTCGGTATGGCGATCGGGTGAACCAGCGGAAGAGCCTGGTTCGGTTGGGGCGTGGCAGCTACCGCGGGCGGTTGTGGTGGCGGAGGAACTCGATGATGTTGCCGATGCCGTTCTTCAAGACGCTGGCGGGATAGCCGAAGCCAACGATGCCCAGTTTGTCGAACAGCTTCGGACGTACGGCCGAATGAGCGCTCGGCAAACCGATTGCAGTCTGTCGGTTGCCTACGTGGCGTTGGTGGCGGAGTCCGCTCTTGCGCCGCCGACCGGTCGAGTGTTCGCCGTTGACGACCTGCAGGAGACAGGCGTGTTGGCGCACGGGCACGCCCAGTTGCTCGACGATGCGGTCGAGCGAGTCCGGGCGAAGTTCGAGTACACCACCGTCGCCACCACGCTGGTGACGGAACCATTCACCATTCCTGAATTGCGGAGGGTCTACGAATCGGTTTGGTCCGTGCCGCTGCACCCCGCCAACTTCCGGCGCAAGGTCCTCGCCACTCCGGGCTTCGTGGTTTCCGATGCGACGGACATCGGCGACCGGCGGGGTCCGGACCTGTTCCGTCGAGGGACCGCGGCGTTGCTCCATCCCGCCATGCTGAGGCCCGGAGAACCGGAGCGAGATTGACGGTTCGGAACGTCGAGTTGACCACGGGGAGCGGTCGAGGCGCCATGGTCAAGACGTGGCTGCTATGTTCTCCGCCACAACCGAACGACATTGCGGTCGAGTGCTGGGGTTAGCCCCCCGACGGAAAGCACAGCCGTTCCGAGTCCGGGACCACATGGTCCCTTGACCCACCACAACCGCTTCCCTCGGTTGTGTGCGGAGGTTTCATGCCCACGTGGTCCACCCGATCTGTATGTTTCCTGGCGGCCTGCGCTCCGGCGCTCGGCGCTAGCGCCCTCTTCCCGTCTGCAGGGCACGCGCAAGTGACTGCGGCCAACACCATCGCCCCGGCCAACACCGTCGTGGCCCAGCCCCTCCCCACGGTCAAACCGACGGCGGCCGTCGTGTCGGCGACCTATCGGGTGGCTGCGCCCTCCGTCTCGACAGCCATCGTCAAAGCGAAGAAGGCAAAGTCCGCCGCGGTTGTCGGCGTGACCACCACAACCGCTCTCGGTGCGAAAAGCCCGGCCAGCACCCAGCCCACCGATACCGCCGTCCCCGCCGACGATTCCGTCGTTGCTGCGCCCGTGGAAGCGGTCAGTTTCTCGGATCCTCTGGCCGACTTGGCCGCGGCCGCCCTGCTCGTGATACCTGCTGGCGCGGCCACGGGTTCGGTGCCGGCAACCGGTCAAACGGCGGCCCTCCCGGTCGTCGCCGTGGCCCCGGCGACCGCGGTCATCCAGTTCGCCGTAACTCCCCCAACTGTCGACCCGAACATCCCTCGACCACCATCGGGTACCGGGAGTTCGTCGGTCATCATGAACACATCTGATCTGGCGGAATATGTGACCGGCACGGCGATTGTGGCGCCGGTTAGCCAAGAGTCCCAAGCGGTGTTGTCAGCCCTGCCGACGGTCGGATCCGATCGCTATGCAGCGCTGTTGACGGCCCTGGCCAAGGTCGTCGGCCCCCGAACGAAAACCGACCCGGCGGCGCTCCAAGCGGTGTGGTCTCGAACCGATCCTCGTCGGATGAAGGCCATCCTCACGGCCATGGCTCAGGTCGGTACCCGGTACCATTACACCGGAAACCAGCCGGGCGGATTCGATTGCTCGGGCCTGACCAGCTATGCCTGGTCCGAGGCTGGCGTGAAGATTCCCCGCACCAGCACGCTGCAATACCAGGGCTTGGCCCGTAAAGCCGCGGCCGACCTCCTCCCGGGAGACATTGTCTGGCACCCGGGCCACGTCTCGATGTATCTCGGGGTGAATGAGGCCGTGGTCGACGCTCCGCAGACCGGCAAGACCGTCGAAGTCAAAAAAGCCGCGGCGAGGTCCTGGGTGAGCTTCGTCAGCCCGCTCTAGTTCGTGAACGCCTAGAGGTATACCTCAGAACTGCTGACGGAATTCGTCGAAACGTTGCGAAAGGGCAAGGAGCGCCGACTCCTGCGCAGCGACCCGGGCCTCCAGAGCGGCGATCCGGTCGGCGCTGTTCGAGCGAAGGCCGTCCGCGCTGGACGCCGTGGTTCCGGTGTTTGCTGATGCGGCGAGAGCATCAATGTCCGTGAGCCCCTGCAAGACCTGGGCGATCCGAGGTTCTTTCTGGCCGGGTTGGCGGGGGAGGCGGACCACGAGGGCCGAAGCCCAGGGACGAGCGTGACCGTCCGGAATTTCGGCGGTGACGCCGGTAAGTCCGGTGCGCATCATGCCATCGGTCGATCGGGCGGTGAACTCATCCGGGTCGGCCCCAAGCGCGGGGTCGCAGAGCCGTGAGACAACTCGCTCGATATGGTCTGTGCTCATATCGATCATGCGTTCGGTTCGAGCCTTCACTTCAGCCACGGTCTGTGGGCCGCGCAGCGCCAGCATGGCCAGGACGACCATTTCGGGGGGTGTGAGTCCGAGGCGCTCATCGAGGCTCTGGCGGAACTTATCCACGCGGCTGCCGGCGCCAGCATGGATCATACGAACGAGTCGATGTTCGGTGCGGAGTTCGTCGAGCGCGCCATGCACGTCACGTTCGCTTAGCTGCATCACCGGTTGGCGATTGGTTGACTGATTGCATGCGGTGACGATGCCGTTGACGGACATCGGATACTGCTCCGGCGTGGTGAACTGCTTCTCGACCAAACAACCCAATACCCGAACCGCAGCCACAGATAATTCCATGTCCCCGAACCTAGGTCCTCGACGACGGTTGGCGGTGGGTGGCGATGGTCGGCGAGACTTTGGCGCATGGCTCGAATCAATGAAGGA
Organism: Acidimicrobiia bacterium; assembly: GCA_043775075.1. Lineage (GTDB taxonomy): Bacteria > Actinomycetota > Acidimicrobiia > Acidimicrobiales > JANYDT01 > JANLQX01. Next base: position 4,530 of record JAYVSS010000181.1, on the reverse strand, counting down.
CGCGTGGCGATCGTTACCGGAGCGGGGCGCGGCATTGGCCGTTGTCACGCGTTGGCGCTGGCTCACCAGGGGGCCAAGATCGTGGTGAATGACCTTGGAGGAACGATCGACGGCAGTGGCGACGGATCGCTTTCCCCCGCCCAAGAGGTCGTGGCCGAGATCAAGGCCATGGGCGGCGAGGCCATTGCCAACGGCGAGAGCGTGAGTTCCTTCGATGGGGCGAAGCGGATGATCGACGCTGCCGTGGAGGCGTTTGGCCGCCTCGACATCCTGGTGAACAACGCGGGCATCCTGCGCGATCGGTTGTTGGTGAACATGACTGAAGCCGAATGGGATGCCGTCATCGACGTGCATCTCAAAGGCACGTTTGCGCCCGCTCGACATGCTGCGGCGTATTGGCGCGAAGAGTCCAAGGCGGGTCGCGAGGTCGACGGTCGCATCATCAACACGTCGTCGGTTTCTGGCATTTATGGGAACGTCGGCCAGACGAACTACGGCGCCGCCAAGGCGGGCATCGCGTCGTTCACCATCATTGCCTCGCGTGAACTCGCCCGGTATGGCGTGACGGTCAACGCCGTTGCGCCGATTGCGATAACTCGCATGACCGAGGGCCTCGGTGGCAACGTCGATCTTACCGAAGAGGAGCGAGATGCTCGTGGCCCGCACTGGGTGTCACCGATCGTCACGTGGTTGGCATCCCCCGAGGCCAAGCACGTCACCGGACGGGTGTTCGAAGCTTCGTCGGGAATCTTGGGTATTGCCGAAGGATGGAGCCGCGGCCCATTTGTGAAGCCGACTGATGATTTCCTCGATCCGTCCACCCTGGGCCCGATTGTCGACGATCTGCTGTCGCGGGCGGTCGCCCCCACGCCGATGCTCGGCAATCCGGCGTAGTGCCGAGCGCAGGTCGTCTGCCCACGGCGTTCGCCGCAGTGTGCGCGCCGCCCGTTCTGGTCCAGCATGCGGTACTCGACGCCGCCCTCGCCGATGGGCCGGTGTCGCTGGTCTTGTTCCCCGGCGGGACTGGCGATGCCCCGCTGTCGTCCTCGGTCCGTCGGCGATGGCTCGAGCACATTCATCCCGGTTTGGTGGTGCTCGAACCGGCGAGCGCTTCTGCTGCGTTGGTTCGTGGCCGGCCGTTGTTCGCCGACGGGGATGGTCGGATTGCCGCCCTCGATCCGGTCGATGGATGGGCGTCGCTCCACCCGATAGTGCAAGGCGCGCTGACGGTTCGCGTCTGCGTTGTTGGTGCAGAATCCACCGGTAAAACCACACTCGTACGCGCGCTTAGCGCACGTCACCACACCGCGGGGGTCGGTGAATACGGACGGGATTACACGATTGCCAAGAAGGACGCGGGTACCAACGACCACTGGACCACCGATGACTTTGTCGCTATCGCGCGTGAACAGCAGCGGCTCGAAGACGAGTTCGCTATCGGCGCCGGTCCATTGTTCTTCTGCGACACCGATGCGATGACGACGGGGCTGTGGCACGAGCGGTATCAAGGGAATGCGTCACCCGAGGTTGACGCCATAGGCCGTATGCGCACATATGACCTGTTCGTCCTGTGTGATACGGACATTCCGTGGGAGGAAGACGAAATTCGGCTCGGCTCGGAGACGCGCGCAGCGATGCACGAACGATTCGTCGAGGTTCTGACGAGCGAGCGAATGGAGCCGTGGGTGCTGGTGTCGGGCACGGTGGAAGAACGGATGGCGAGTGTTGACGCCGAGATCAACCGCCTCGGCCTGCTCACTGCCCATGCGATGTACTCGCCCACAAGGCACCACCTGCGATAGGTCGCTCGACCTATTTGCGGACTGGGCTGGTGGACTTAACGCATCGTGGATGCGACACGTCGCGCAACTTGAACTACTCCATCAACATGGCGAGCGCGCATATGATTGCATCATTCCCGGGTTGGCCGATGAGCTGGAGCGAGGACACCAGGTGTGCTGTCTCCGAGCGGCGAAGCTGTTCCGGAATTGGGGCAGGAATCGAGAGCGCCGGAGAGCCGGCAATGTTGGCCAGCCGGGTGAGCGCCGTCAACGAAGCATTAGCGATGGACATTCGCGGGGGAAGCGTGGGCATCGTTGGAATCGCCAGGGCGTCGAGCCGTCGGACAGTCATAAGCGTACGTAGCTCGGTAAGGATGACGGCGCGTTGGCCGCGAGCCTTCGTTAGAGCGGCGTCGGTAATGGACTTGCCGAGATGGAGGCGTTCAGTTACCTCGGCGCTGACACCGCCGCCAGTGAGTAGGTGACAGTTGCTGCGCCAGGCCTCGGCCAGCAGGACGGTGAGTCCCGCCGCGTGGGCATCGGCCCAACCGGGAAGTTTCACGTCGACGATTTCGACGCCATGCTCAGCGCGCATACGGTCAAGAAGAGTATCAACCGAGGCGGACACCACGGGGTCCACGTCAACCCAATGGTCCACGATGCGACCAACACGACGGCGCAGTTTCGTGCTGGCGTCGGCGACTTCGGTGGTAAATCCCGGCTCAAGGAGATCCATACCGACCACCGTGTCGGCCACCGACCTCGCAAGTGGACCGATGGTGTCGAGAAACGGCGCCAGCGGCCAGCAGCCCTCCACCGGAATGCGACCCCACGTGGTCTTCAAGCCAACGATGCCGCAGCATGCCGCGGGGATGCGGATAGACCCGCCGGTATCGCTCCCGATGCCAACATCGGCCTCGTTGTTGGCCACTGCGACGGCGCTGCCGCTTGATGACCCTCCCGGAATGACGGCGGCGTCCAGGGGATTGCGCGGGGTGCCGAACGCCTCGTTGATTCCATCGGCCCCAAAGGCGAGTTCGTGCAGATTGGTCTTGCCCACGATCGACGCCTCGCCCCGCTCGACCGCCGCCCGCAGACCTTCGAGGCAACGGGCGTCCTTCAGCGCCGGCGTGGCGCAGCGAGCAACGGCCACACACCCCGCCGTGGTTGGCTGACCGACGATATCGAGGAGGTCCTTGACCGCCACCCGAACTCCCCGGTGCGGTCCGTCGAACTTCATAATCCAGGTGGCATCGGTGGACACGATCCCAGCCTCACACGTCGGCGTCGACATGAGCAACGCGCCGTCTGGTGCATCGGGGGCTTCCTCGCTTACGGTCGGGGGTATGACCAACATCACCGGAACCGTCGCCCCTGGATGGGAAGCGGTTCGCTCCGCCTTTGCCTACAACCTGGCCGAGACCGAAGACGTTGGCGCCGGGGTCACCGTGTATCACCGGGGCGAGAAGGTCGTCGATCTGAGCGGGGGCTTCTTCGACGAAACGCTCACAGCGCCCTATGACGACTCCACCCTGCAGTTGGTGTTCTCCACGACCAAGGGCATCGTGGCCATCGCCCTGGCGATGTTGGTGGAGCGTGGTCTGCTTCGGTACGACGATCTCGTGGCGACGCACTGGCCGGAGTTCGCCGAGCATGGGAAAGGCGAGGCCACGGTGGCCCAGCTGATTAGCCATCAGTGTGGGCTCTTTGGCGTCGACGGGCCTCTCACGTTGGCCGAAGCGCTCGATTGGGACACCATTACGGCTCGCATGGCGGCAACAAAGCCCGACTGGCCGATTGGAACGGGTCATGGTTACCACGCGCTGACGTATGGATTCTTGGCCGGTGAGCTGATTCGTCGCGTTGATCCTCTGCACCGAACTCCCGGGAAGTTCGTGGCCGACGAAATCGTGGCGCCGCTGGGCGTCGAGTTGTGGATTGGTTTGCCCGAATCACTCGAAGCTCGGGTGTCGCCGATCATCGGTCAGGCGATCATGGATTCTGCTGACGACCCGGAAATCGCCGCGATGCTGCAAATGTTCATGGGCCCGGGTACCCGGGGTGGTCGGGCGCTGTTCCTCGAGGGAGCCCTTCCCGACGGATCGTTCAATCGTCGTGATGTCCATGCTGCCGAGATTCCCGCCGCCAATGGAATCTCCAACGCCCGCTCCCTGGCCAAGATCTATGCCGCCACTCTCGGCCCAATTGATGGTGTGCAACTTATGCACGACGAAGTCCGCAGCATGGCCCGCACATGCGTCACCCCTGAAGGTGAAGGTGATCTGTGCCTGGTTGCGCTGACCACGTTTGGAATGGGCTTCATGACGAGCGGCACGGTGTCCGGCTTCGCCGGGCCCGGGTCCTACGGGCATCCAGGAGCCGGCGGATCGGTGGCGTTTGCCCAGCAGGAACGCGACTTAGCATTTGCCTACGTGATGAATCGCGCGGCGGCAAACCTCGCCGGTGATCTCCGGGCCCAACGACTCATCGACGCGGCAACGGCGACGATCGACGCGCTCTGAGCGCCTACTTTCGCTGGGCCAGCAACGGTTCGAGGGCGGTCATGTCAAACGGATGAGCGCTGAAGGCAATGAGGTGAGAGAAGCCGTTGGCTTCCCATTCACTGACGTCGGCGGTGGCGGGCACGAGGGCGGTCCGTTCAATCGACGCTGGATCGGTTCCCTCCACCTCGCACCAGTGATCGATGATGTCGTTGAGCCGCCCGCCTTCGGTGGCGTTCGGGGCAATG
>JAYVSS010000180.1:0-17357 GCA_043775075.1 Acidimicrobiia bacterium | reverse complement strand
TCGCCGAAGCCGGGGGCGAAACGTCCACGGAACACCCTCCTCGATGGCGAAGTCGACCTTGAACGCTCCCGCACCGTGCTTGTAGCGGCGATAGGGCGCGAGCGATGCGGGACGGCAGAAGGTCACCAAGAACGCGTGAGCTGCAACGCCGGCCACAGGGCTTTGGTCACGCAACTCATGTCCGGCCGCCGGAGCCCGGATGCGGAACGCCGGACGCGACGTAACCGGGCAGCGTCCAAGTGACCGTGTGGGGGATTGCGCCGTTCGGAAGCCACGGCTGCTCGTCGGCGGCGTCGTCGTTGTGATACCAGCCCTTCTCGACACAGCCGAGCGCAGCGTCGATCACCCGGTATTGGACCTTCTTGCTGAAAGCCGGCTGCGACTCGGTCCATGCCACGACCACATCGCCCGGTTCGTACTGGCATCGCTCCTGCAGCCCGGCGATCAAACGTTCGTCGAGGCAATGTCCGTCGCCGAAGTTCCATCCAGTGAGGACATTGCTCACGAACTCGCCCTCGCGTTGAATTCGATCGTCAAGCCCCGGCGTGTGGCGCATTAGGGCGGAGATGTGCATGCGTCCCATGGGGTGCATCATCCGAAACGCCACGGCCTTTTGGATGAAGATCTCGGAGATCTCCTTGCCGAACAGCGGCTCTATTTGATCGATCTGGTTTTCCGATGACTTCACAATCTTCTCGTTGATTCGGTCCTCCATAGACTTATTGCGGAACGAGAACGTGGCCGACGCCCAGTTGCCGGCGTACTGCTTCATTCCCACCAGGAAGGAGACGTACTGGGGTCGAAGGGCCCCGAGGACAATCGGTGCCAATGCGGCGAACACGACGATGGCCAGCAGTACCGGATTCATGTCGCCGACGCCGTACCCGCTCCCAGCGTGGAAGTTAGCGAACAGGAAGGCGACACAGAACATGAAGAACACGTTCCACTCCAGCGGCACGGCGAGCGGAAACGTGGAGATGATGAACGTATGGAGCATCCATATCGACACTATGGCCACCCAGGTCAACCAGTGATAGGGAGAGAACAACAGCACCAACGGCATCACCAACTCGCATGTCGTGCCACCGATGTGAGCCACGGCGTGGGTCAATCTGGAGGGACGCAGATCGTTCGGATAATCGCGCACCGTCGCCTTGCGGAACCGGTCCCACACGACCCACGGCGTGTTCTGGATCATGATCGCCACCGTGGACGAAAAGCCGTGTTGCATCTTCGAGAAGCCGGCACCCATCCAGATCACCACGATGAAAATTTTCGCCGCGATGATCATGTCGGTGAAGTTGTGGAAGAGGCCAAAGCACAGCAGCGTGGGCACATACTGCTCGCAGCGCGCCGACAGGAACACCACCTTGTCGCGTAGGCCCATAGTCACGATGAGGCCGCAGTAGAGAAGCACCGCCCACTGGGGAAGAATGCCGACGCTTCCCTTGGGGAGTCCTTTTATCTGACGATTTCCGGACAGGAACATGAGCAGCACGAGGCTGGCGAGGATTGCCTTGTACAGGCCGGTGTCCCATGGCGTGCGTCGGCTTCCCTTGGTGAATGGAACGTGGTTGGGATAGGGAGGGACCCGGAGGGTGTCGTTCTGCCACCAGTAGAGGATGCCGCCGATCGGCGGATCGAAATGGAAGGCCAACGGGCCACACGTCGCCCCCAGACCCACGATCTCCAACAAAATCGTCCAGATCATGAGCTTTTGGTACAGGATCGGCTGGTGCCACCAGTCTCCGATGTTGTTGAACTCCAGACCTCGGGTAAACGCCCCGGCGAAGATGAGCCCAAACAGTCCGTACCAGAACAGCTTCCAGATATAGAAGATTGACGTGTTTTTCGGGGTGCCGAATCCTTGTTCCACCCAATGGAGCTGGAGCAATTTCATCCGTGGAAAGAACGGGATTTTGGCGAATTCGTCGAGATCGACCGGCGGTAGTTCGGCGGTTCGGTAGCCCATGTTCAGCCACCTCCTTTTCTAGATTTCTTCTGATGTTGGCTGACCATCCGCCGGTGTTGTTCCTTGTCGAGGTAAAGCTCGTCTTCGGCGGAAGTCCTCGTGGACACCACCTTTCCCGTGAGCCGCGACAACTCCCACTCACGGACCCGTTGCCGCTTCCACGCCTTCTTCTTGTTCTTGCGACGCAGACGCTCGATGTGGTCTTCTTCGGTCTCGGACGTGCCACTCAAGTAGAGCGCTTCGATTTCATCCAGCCGTTTCAGCGCCTCGCTGGAAGGGAGTTCGAGTTGGATTTGGCCGCGTGCCATGAGATACATACGGTCCGAATACCGCAGTGCCTTTCGGGCGTGCTGCTCGACGATTAGGGCGCCCGTCCCATGCTCGTCGGCAGCACTTCGAACCGCTCCCAACAATCGGTCCACGATCATTGGTGCGAGCCCGAGCGACAGCTCGTCGGCCAGAAGGATCGTGGGCTTGCGGCTGAGAGCGCGGGCGAGGGCGAGCATTTGCTGCTCGCCACCCGAGAGCATCCCGCCGCGCACGGACAGCCGCGATTCGAGCTCCGGGAACAGCGCCAACGCGTCCTCCACAGATCCACCACCGACGCGCAGGTTGTCGCGGGCCGAGAGCTTGGTGAACACCAGGCGATCCTCGGTGACGAGACCTATGCCATCGCGCACGCGTTGATACATGGGCGTGAAGGTCGGCACGTTGTTAAACATCACAATCCCGTCGACGGGCATGAGCTCGCCGGCGATAGTCATGAGGGTGGTCGTCTTACCCGCGCCATTGGGGCCGAGCAGACACACGACCTCGCCGCGATGGACCTTCAAGTTGACGGCTCGCACAACCTCTCGGCTCAGATAGCCGGCTTTGAGGTTGCGGGTTTCCAGGATCGGACTCACCCGCCACCCCCCACTCGGGCAGCGGTGAGTAGCGAAGCCGGGTGCGTCTCATCGGTCCGGTCGGTCACGTCGGTCTCATCGGTCTGGTCGCCCAGATAGGCGGCGATGACGACGGGATTGGCGCGCACTTCGTCGGGCGAGCCCGAGGCGATCAGGCGCCCAAAGTCAAGGACCATCACCTGATCACACACCCCCATAACGAAGTTCATGTCGTGCTCGACGACCAACACCGCCATGCCCCAATCCTCGGCAAGGCGACGGACAACCGCAGCTAACTCCATGCTCTCGGCCGAACTCAAGCCAGCCGCTGGCTCATCGAGCAACAGGATGCTTGGGTGCATGGCCACCGCCCGGGCGATGGAGAGGAGGCGCCGCTTCCCGTACGACAAGTCCTTCACGTCGCGGTGCAGATCCTCGTCGAGTCCAAACTCGACGATGGCCCGAACCACCTCGGGCGCGAACGGCGGGTCAACGGGATGGACAAGATCGCGAATGTAGGACCCGAGGTCCTGGGGGTCGGCGGCAACGCTGAGGTTCTCGAACACCGTGGCGTCCTCGAACAACTCCAGCGACTGGAATGACCTCGCCACTCCCGCCCGGGCCCGCTTCACCGCCGACTGTTTCGACATGTCGACGTTGTCGAGCATGACCTGGCCCTCGGCCGAGGTGAAACCGCTAATGGCATCGATGAGCGACGTTTTGCCGGCCCCATTCGGACCGATCAAGCCGGTCACCATGCCGGGCGCCAACTGATAACTGACATGGTCGACGGCGACCACCGCTCCGTATCGAACGGTTAACCCGGTGATGGTGAGGGTTCGTGAATCGACCCTGGTGTGTTCCGTGCTGGCGTTTGGATCGACGAGATCGGCGAGCTCGATGATGTACGGCCGCCCCCACTTTCGCGCCTTCTTGATGAGACGGAACACCTTGACCCACTCGGCCGCCACCCCGTCTTGGTAGGCGAGGACGGTCAGCAGGATCGCCATGCCACTGATCAGCTGAATAAAGCGGCCCACGCCATTCCAGGTCGATTCGAGGATCTGTTGATTTAGCGCCGCAGTGGCCATCGTCGCGCCGACGAACGCACCCAACAGATGCCCGACCCCGCCCACGAGGATGAGCCCGACCAAGGTGATCGACGCAAAGGCCGTAAAGGACTGGTAGCTGATGGAACTAAGCCGAAACGCAAGGACAATGCCACCGAGGGCGGCGATGGGGGCGGCGAGGGCAAACGCGAACAGCTTCGCTACGGTGACGTCGATGCCGAGCGACGCCGCCGCTCGCTCGTTGGTTCGTACGGCGAGTAGCCGACGGCCACTACGACCTCGCCGCACGTTCGCCACCACCCACACCGTCAACATCGCCATGCCCACCACGAAGATCCCGTATCGGGCGGGGTGGCGAATCGATCCGATATCGAAGCCGAACAGGTGAGGATTTCCTACCTGGGTTCCTTGGACGCCGCCGGTGTAGTCCCGGTTACGAAAGAGCATCAGCTCTATCGTCGTTCCCAAGCCGAGAGTGACAATCGCCAGGTTGATGCCACGCGTTCGAACCGCCGGAAGGCCGAACACGATGCCGAGCGGGATGGCCGCGACGACTCCGGCCAACAGGCCGAGGAGGAACGGAATGTGGAAGACCGCAACGAGTCGACCGGCGACGAAGGCACCGAAGCCGGCGATGGCGTACTGACCGAGCGACAGCTGTCCTGCGTATCCCGTCAGCACCACCATCGAAAGCAGAACGATGGCCACGCCCATCGTGACGGTAAGGGCATCGACCCACTTGGACTGTTTCGTCAGCATCAAAAAGACCACGAAGCCGAAGCCGAACAGTGTCCAATCCCACGAAAGCCGACCGTTGCCGATCATCGGGAGCTTGCGGAGGAAGTAATCACGCAATGGCAGCGATCGCCCACGGAGCACCAGGAATACGATGACGACCAGAAACGGGAGCGAAGGACCGAGTCCGGTTTGATGAATGAACCTTCCGACGAGCGTTTGACCGATGCCGAGGGCAAACCCGGCGGCGGTGGCCGCCGGGAACGACCGGAAGTCGGCGATCAGGGCGGCGGCCAGGCCGGCCAGGACCAGCGATGTCATCGCCGTGACCTGCAGCGTGATGATTGGTACGACCAGGATCCCGGCCAGTGCGGCCAGCCCAGAACCAAGCGCCCAGTTGAGTACGGCGATCCGGTTCGGGGACAAGCCGATTGCTGACGCTGATCTCTCGCTCTCGGAGACCGCCTCGGTCGCCAAGCCGAACTGGCTGGAGCGGTAGAGCAGCCAGAGTCCGAACGCCGACACGCAGGCGATACCGAGAAGGATGAAGCGATCAGCCGTCGTGGCGACATCTCCCCACAGCGTGATTCGGTTCGTCGGTAGCCAGCTGGGGACCTGACGGGCGTTGGAGTCGTACCGGATCACCACTCCGGCCTGAATGGTGATCAGCACTCCGAGTGTGGCGATCACCCGCACCAGCGAGCTGGCCCGGCGCAAGGGCCGCATGATCACCCAGTGGGTGAGCACCCCGAGGAACGCTGAGAACCCAACACCGAAGAGCGCCGCAACGAGGAACGGCCAGCGGTGTTGGTACTGCAACTCCCACTCAACGAAGACGCCGGCGATCGCCGTGGCCCCCAGGGAGAAGTTCAGGACTCCGGTACCGCGATAGATCACGATCAAGCCCTGAGATGCAAAGGCGTAGAGCGCGCCAACCCCGAGCCCTAACAACGTGAATCTAATGATCTCGTTCATCGAATCCCTTTTTCGGAGCCGTTGGACTTCAGATCGCCGTGAATCGGGACAGTACTAGCCGTATGCGCCGGATGTCATATCGAGGGCCGGAGGTAAGCGGAAGAAAACCTTGCCGGATAATCCGCCGATGTGCTATGTCTCCGAATAGATCACGGGGGCGGACATGTGATGGAATTGCGCCGCCGAGCGAATGTCGAGCCGACCGGAGCGACCTCACGTGCAGATAGCCACCACAGCAAGGGGAACCACAGATGATGAGATCACGTGCCCAGCGGACAAGGTCGGTGCGCGCAGTCGCCGTAGGCCTCGTGTTCGTCGCCATCGCCGCCGGCTGCAGCAGCGACAAGAAAAGCGCGAGTACCACGGAAGCGGCCGGGACAGAAGCGGCCCGGACCGCAGCAGCAACTGACGCGGCAACCAGTGCCGCGGCGGGGACTGACGCCGCAACCAGTGCGGCAGCGGCGACTGACGCAGCAACCACAGCGGCGGCGGCGACTGATAGCGCAACCACGGTGGCTGGCGCTCCGAAGGGCGATCCGATCAAGGTCATGACGGTAACGACGTTGAACGCGTCCGGCCCGACCTACAAGAACATCGCCAACACGGCCAAGGCATACGAGAAGTACATCAACGCGCGGGGCGGCATTGCCGGACACCCCCTAGAGGTCACGGTGTGCGACGAGCAGTTCGATCCGGCCGTGGCCACGACCTGCGCTCGTCAAGCTGTGGATGGCGGGATGGTGTCAGTGGTCGGCTCGTTCACCTTCTTCGCCGAGAGCATCGTGCCGGTCATCGCCCAATCGGACATCACCTGGTTCGGCCCGTGTTGCCCGATCACCCCATCGGAACTGACCAACAAGCACTCGTTCCCGATCGGCAACCAGCCGATGTATGCCGTTGGATCAGTCAAGCGAGCCGTCGAAGATGGCTGTAAGAACATCAACGCGGTGATCATTGATGGCGCCCAAATCTTCGTTCCGCCGATGGAGAACGCCATGAAAGCGCTCGGCAAGACATTCGGCAAAAAGGTAATTCTGCCGCCCACTGCCCAGGACTATTCCTCCGAGGTGGCACAGGCTACCGAAGGTGCGGACTGTGTGGTCGCCGTTATCTCCGAGACCCCGTACATCACCTGGAACACTGCGTGGACGCAGTCCGGCACCAAGGCTCGGCAATACGGACCCCAGGGCAATCTCAATGAGGTTTCGGCTAAGGGCAACGAGGCGTCCACTGATGGTGACGTGATCGGCGGCATGTACCCGGACATCTCCACCCCACCATGGGCCGAATATCGGGTCGCCCTCAAAGAGGGCGGTTACGACACCTCGGCGCTTGACTACAACAGCCTCGGTGGCATGGGCACCTGGGCGGCGTACGTTGCCTTCAGCCAAATCGCCGAGACGATCAAGAGCCCGATCACGGCCAAATCGTTTTACGACGCGGCGTCGGCGACGACCAAGCTCGACCTCAAAGGCATGGTCCCGGTCCTCGACTTCACCAAGGAATGGACAGACGGTCTCAAGGGCTACGAGCGGCTGTTCAACCGCAGTGTGGTGTTCAGCAAGCTGGTGAACGGCAAGGTCGTCCCGCTAACCACCGAATTCGAAGACGTCAGCGCGTTGGCGACTGGTAAGGCTGGCTGACCCGACCGTTTTCTTGGCTCGACTCGCCCTCTCTTCATGGGGGCGAGTCGAGCGCACTACGAGCTAGGTGTTCGAGCCACGTCGTGAGAGCCGACGGCCGCGCCGGTTCGTTAGATGACGGCAGCGATGGCGGCGCAGACGGCGTCGAGGTTGTTACGGTTTACCGCGGCGACGCAGATCCGCCCGGTGTCCACACCGTAAATTCCGAACTCCGCCCGCAGCCGTTGCATTTGTTCGGCGTTGAGGCCCGAATAACTGAACATGCCGACTTGGGTGGTGATGTAGCTCAGATCACCCGTGATCCCGGCCCGCTTGAGCCCGTCGACCAGCGCCATGCGCATTTCCTTGATACGCAGTCGCATACCGGCCAACTCCTCTTCCCACATGGCGCGTAACGCCGGTGTGGTGAGCACCGTGGCCACCACTTGGGCACCATGCGTGGGCGGGTTCGAATAGTTCGTGCGAATAGCGATTTTCAGTTGACTCAGCACTCGGGCGGCCTCGGCCGTGTCGGCGCACACCACGCTCAGCGCCCCCACGCGCTCGCCGTACAGGGAGAAGCTCTTGGAGAAACTCGTTGCGACCAAGAAGTCCAGCCCCGAGGACAAGAACATCTGTACGACGGCGCCATCATCGGCGATGCCTTCCCCGAACCCTTGGTAGGCCATGTCTAGAAACGGCACCAGCGCACGGTCTCGAACGACGGCAATGACCCGTTCCCAGTCGGCCACGGCGAGGTCGTATCCCGTGGGGTTGTGACAGCACGCGTGAAGGACGACCACGGTGCCGGCGGGGGCGGCGTCGAGCGCGGCGATCATCGCATCCACATCGATACCTCGCCGGGCGGCGTCGTAGTACGGGTAGGACTCCACGACGAAGTTGGCGTTGGTAAATAGGGCCCGATGGTTTTCCCAACTCGGATCGCTGATCAGTACCTTTGCCTCGGGCGACAGGCGGCGAAGAAAGTCCGCTCCAACTTTGAGGCCACCCGTGCCGCCGAGCGATTGGACCGTGGCCACTCGGCCTGCTGTCACGGCGGCGGAATCGGCCCCGAACACCAGGTGCTGCACTGCTTTGTCGTATGTCGCCAGGCCATCAATGGGCAGATACCCGCGGGCCTTGAGTTCCTCGGCGATGAGTTTCTCAGCGGCGGCGACGCACCTGAGCAGCGGCAGCTTGCCGTTTTCGTCGGTGTACACGCCCACACCCAGGTTGACCTTGTTCGGGTTCTGGTCGGCGTTGAACTGTTCATTCAGACCCAGAATTGGATCACGGGGGGCCATTTCGACGGAGGCAAGCAGCGACATAAGGCGACCAGTTTCCCATGCCGTTGCCCGGCCGACCGGTGATTTCGCGCGTTGGCTCAACGTGCTCTTACCGACCCGGGGCCGCGTATCGTCAACGGCGATGCCAACACCGCCAACACTGCCACCACCACCACAGAACTCTGCGGGCTACACCTTCGTCGCCGGTGGAGCGCGATCGGGAAAGTCGTCGCTCGCCCTGCGGCTAGCCCACGCTTCGGGGCGGTCGGTGACCTTCGTCGCCACGGCGGAGGCCCTGGACGACGAAATGACTGATCGCATCGCCCGTCACCAAGACGAACGGCCGGACAACTGGCACACGGTGGAAGCGCCGCGTCGGCTCGTTGAAGCCGTACAGAGGACAGACTCGGACTCGTTCGTCATCGTTGACTGCCTTTCGCTGTGGGTCTCGAACCTAATGCTCGATGGATTCGCGGACCTTGAAACGCAGGCCATCGATTTGCAACGTGTGCTTATGGAACGGCGTTCGCCGTCTGTTGTCGTGACCAACGAGGTGGGCCTGGGCATTGTGCCAGACAACGCTTTGGCCCGTTCCTACCGAGACGTGTTGGGACGGGTGAACGCGATCGTCGCCGGTGGCGCCGAGTATGCGTTTTTCGTGGTCGCCGGTCGCGTGATTGGCCTGGACATGCCACCCGTTTGATCGATCGCTCCATTGGTGAAGAAGGGCGAACCTTGCTACGGTCTCCTCGCCCGCCGCAAGTCGGGTGGCTCCTCTGCCGCGAAGCCGGTGAAATTCCGGCACTGTCCCGCAACGGTGAAGTCAGGGTCCTATGACCACTGACGAAGTCCGGTCGCCTGCCGCGAAGCCCACGTACCCAACCCTCGGTTGAAGGGTGGTTCGTCGGATGCTGAACGCGTCCCTCGGGCTCCTTCGTCCTGCGGCCAAGCCAAGGATGTCCCCATGTCTGCTACTTCCCGAACTGCTTTCGGTGCGCCTCGTTCGGGCGGCCGACGCCGCCTTAGCGTTGTTCTTCTTGTTCCGGCGATCGTCGGTGGCACCAGTTTCGTTTTGGTGTCCCCGTCGTCGGCGGCGAAGGTCACGGTGGATCGCTTCCCGGCGAGTGTAAGCGTTGGCGCAGTGAAGGTGACGGTGACCCGAAAGCCCAAGCGCATCGTGTCGATTTCGCCGACGGCCACCGAGATCCTTTTCGCCGTTGGCGCCGGTAAGCAGGTCATTGCCGTTGACGATCAGTCGAACTTCCCGACCACCGCGCCGAAGACCAAGCTGTCAGGATTTCAGCCCAACGTGGAAGCGATTGCTGCTTACCAACCGGACCTCGTCGTTATGAGCCAGAGTGATAAAGTTACCGATGCACTACGCGCGCTGAGGGTCCCGGTTTTGGTGCAAACCGCGGCGAGCACGCTGGACGATAGCTACACGCAAATGGCGCAGTTGGGCACGCTCACCGGAAACTCTGGTGGGGCTTCGTTCGCTGCCGCACGGATGAAGAAGCAGATTCGCGGCGCCATCGCCAGCGCTCCGAAAGTGTCGTTGACCTACTACCACGAGCTTGATCCGACGTTCTTTACCGTGACGTCGAAAACGTTCATCGGGTCCGTGTATTCCCTCTTCGGTCTGAAGAACATCGCCGATTCCGCCCCCGGAGCGGACACCGGGTATCCGCAGTTGAGCAATGAGTTCATCGTGAAGGCCAACCCCGCGCTGATCTTCTTGGCCGATGTGAAGTGTTGCGGGCAAAGCGCCGCGGAGCTGGGGAAACGGGCTGGCTGGGACAAACTTTCGGCAGTGAGTGGCAAGGGCGTAATTGCTCTCGACGATGACGTGGCATCACGTTGGGGACCTCGCGTTCCAGAGCAGGTCAAGGCGGTGGCCGACGCCATCAAAGCGGCGGTGGCTTCGGGCGCCGTGGCCGCGTAGTCCGCGGATCTATCGCCACGCGTTCGAGGACCTGAAGCAGGTGAGACGTCGGCCGAGCTTCGTGGTCTTTGTCGGCGTGCTTGCCGTGCTCCTCACCGGTATCGTCAGCGCGCTTAGTGGTGCCGCCGGTATCGGCGTGTGGGCGGCGCTCAGTGATGTGCTGGCCCGACTGCCTGGAGGTGCGGGCACGCACCTGAGTTCTCTCGACGCCGCCCTCCTCTGGCAGATACGCGTTCCCCGAGTCGTGCTTTCGGCCATGGTGGGCGGTGCGCTCGGTCTCTGCGGCTGTGCCTATCAGGGGGCGTTTCGAAATCCGCTCGTTGATCCGTATCTCCTTGGGTCAGCCGCCGGGGCGGGCCTCGGGGCCACGCTGGCCATTGTCTACCTGCCGGAGGTGCGCGGGTGGATCGTCAATCCGCTTCCGCTGTTTGCCTTTATTGGGGCGATGACCGCAGTCGCTCTTTCGTTTGCTGTCGGTCACCTTGGTTCCGGCTCAACGGGCGCCCGGCGCGATCCGACCCGGCTGGTGTTAGGCGGGGTGGCAGTGGCCAGTTTTTTCACCGCCCTACAAACCTTTGCTCAGCAGCAGGGTGATGACACGTTGCGCCTTGTGTACAGCTGGATTCTCGGGGGGTTGGTCACCTCCGGCTGGTCCGAGGTGCTGCTCATCTTGCCTTACCTGGTGGTGTGCGCCACCGTGATATTGGCCCACAGCCGATTACTCGACGTCCTCAGCGTGGGCGACGATGAGGCTCGCACGCTTGGCGTTTCCCCCGAACGGATACGGACCACCGTGGTCATCGCCGCCTCGCTCGGCACAGCTGCCGCCGTGGCCGTAAGTGGACTTATTGGTTTTGTGGGCCTTGTTGTACCCCACGTCGTGCGCTTGGTGTTTGGGTCGTCGCACCGGATCTCGCTGCCCGGAAGCGCGCTCTTCGGCGCCGCCTTTCTCGTGCTCGCCGACCTTGCCGCGCGATCGGTTCTGTCGCCTCGCGAGCTACCGATCGGCGTCGTCACGGCGCTTGTCGGTGCCCCGTTCTTCGCCTGGCTTCTCATTCGTCAGGGGCGAGCTCGCTCATGAGCGACCTGGTCATGCGGGGCCTGTCGGTCCGGCGGGGAAGCGTCGACGTCGTTCGTTCCCTCAACCTGACGGTGCACTCCGGTTCCTGGTGTGTGGTCGTCGGCCCCAACGGAGCGGGCAAGTCATCACTCTTAGGGGCGGTGGCGGGAAACGTGGTGCACTCCGGTGAACTCCTCATCGATGGGGTCGACGTTGGTCATATGAAGCCGCGGGAACGGGCTCGCATCCTCGCCGTTGTTCCCCAGCGTCCCGAACTTCCGGAGGCGATGACGGTGGCCGATTACGTACTCCTTGGTCGCACGGCTCATCTCTCGCCGTTCGGACGCGAAGGGGCGATTGACCGAGAGATTGTCAACGACATTCTCGCCCGTCTCGATCTGGAGGATTTCCCTGATCGACGCATCGATCGGCTCAGCGGAGGCGAGATGCAACGTGCGCTTATTGCTCGGGCGTTGGCGCAGCAACCACGCGTACTCGTGCTTGATGAGCCGACGAACGCGCTCGATCTTCGTCACCAACAACAGGCCATGGAGCTGATTGACACGCTGCGCAAGGCCGACGGCCTCACGGTGATAAGCGCGCTTCACGACTTAACACTTGCCGGGCAGTTCGGCGACTCTGTGGCGTTGTTGTCCGGTGGTGAGTTACTGGCCACCGGAAACCCGTCGACGGTACTCACCCAAGATCTCGTGCAACGCACTTACGGTGCCGATGTGGTGGTCCGCCACGACCGTGATTTCGGCTTCGCCGTCATTCCCCGGCGATCGAAGCACTCGGCGTAAGGCTCTGTCCGGTGCGCGTCATCAACGTGGCCACGTCGACCACCTCGTAGCCGTCGCGATAGAGCCCGAGCAGTAACATCGGCAGTGCTTCCATGGTCTTCGCCCGAGAGAGCGGGGCCCGGCCGGAACCGACAATGCGACCGCCATCGTGGGCGAGAATAATGGAGCCGGGCCGCACCTCGTTGAGGAGGGAGCGCACGCCATCGGTCACCGATTCCTTATTTACGAACCGTTCCACGCAGAGGTCCCAGAAGACCGTCTGAAACTGGTCCGCATCGGCCAGCACACCGACGATCGAATCGGTAAAACCCTTTGGCGGCCGGAACAGATCGGGTCGGACGATGCCAATATCAACGAGGGCGCGCTGACCGCGTTCAATCTCGCGCTGCACCTGGGCCGGTGACAGGAGCTGAAGTTCGCGGTGATCGTACGTGTGATTACCAATTCCGTGCCCCTCGCCCACGGCCCGACGAACCAGTTCGGGGGAGAATGCCGCGTTGATCCCGACGCAAAAGAACGTGGCCCCCGCGTTCGCCCGGCGGAGGAGGTCGAGCACGTAGGGAGTATGGGCGGGGTCCGGTCCGTCGTCCAACGTCAGGGCCACGATGCGCTGGTCGGTGTCCACCCGAAAGAGCCCGTTTGGCTGCACGGCCTGACGTTGGCGGTTGGTGTGAGTTTGGTCACCGGGCCGGACTTGTCGGTGGGCGTCCACGCGGCGTGAGCCCTCGCGCCCGAGAACGTACCCTCCGCAGGCGCCGAGGAGGCATACCGCACCGCCATGAAGAAACGCCCGGCGGTTCAGCCCTGGATGGCGTGGCCCGGAAGGCCCTGCTGGTTCGAAGTCGCCGATATCTCATTCTGGCTGAGGAGCCGCCACAAGATAATTGCCGCCAAAGTGGCGCCATCGGTCGTGCAAGCGTGTCCTTCGCCCCGCCAACAATCTTGTGGCGGGCCCTCACTGCAACAATGAGTGGTGTGAGTGAACCGTTTGTGCCAATCGTCGACATTTCTGGCTGGGAGCGCAGCGACGGCGCCGGGCGCGAGACGATCGCCATCGCCGTCGACAAAGCGTGCCGCCGCCTCGGATTTCTCCAGGTTGTCGGTCACGGAATCGACCCCGACGTCATCAGCGAAATGCTCGCTGCCACCGACGAATTCTTCGCCCTGCCCGAAGCGGACAAACAGGAGTGTCTTGCGCCGTCGGCCGACATCAACCGCGGGTATGCCCCGATGGGTAGCGAAGCGCTCTCGTACAGCGTTGGCGTGCAGACACCTCCTGACCTCTTTGAGGCATTCAATCTCGGTCTGGAACCCCTGCCCGATGACGCGGCCCATCAGGCGCGCAGACACGACCTGTTCGTCGAAAACATATGGCCTTTACTTCTCCCCGGTTTGCGGGTGCCGCTGCTGCGTTACTTCGCTGAAGCCAGCAGCCTTGCTCGCCGTCTCACTCGCATTTTTGCCGTGGCCCTCGACCTTCCGGAATCGTTCTTCGCCTCCAAGACCGATCACTCGACGGTGACGATGCGGGTGAACAACTACATTCGCCAACCGGGTGCCCCCGATCCACTCGACGGTCAGCAACGCATGGGCGCGCACACTGACTACGGCATCGTGACGGTACTTTACGCTGACCGAGTGGCGGGCCTGGAGATTCTTGCGCCGGACGGCACGTGGCAGGGAGTAATCCCCGAATCCGGCGCGTTGCTGGTCAACCTCGGTGATCTGCTGGCGGAGTGGACGAACGATCGGTGGCGATCCACTTTGCACCGAGTGGTTCCTCCGCCGAGGTCCACGAGCGGCACTGCTCGCCGCCGTTCAGTGGCCTTCTTCTTCGACGGAAACCACGACGCGCTAGTGGAATGTTTGCCGACTTGCGTGAGTCTCGAGAGTCCGGCGAAGTATCCGCCAGTAGTGGCCGGCGACCACCTCATGGCCAAACTGCTCGGGCCCCGTACGCTCACGAATTCCGCCGCCACGGTAAACACCGCGGCAACTCGTTTGGCGGCATTTCCGGCTTCATGACGGGGGTGGCGTCCGTTGGCGCGTGGTGGCCCTGCGTACACTTCAACCGATGACGACCGCCGCCGACCGCGCCGACGCGACCACCACGATCACCCGCATCCTGGTCGTCGAGGACGACGAGGGAATTGCTGCCTCACTGGTGCGAGCGCTTGAGTCTCAGGGGTACACGGTGGAACACGCAGTGACGGGAACGAAGGCCAAGGCGATGGCGCGGGCCAACCTGCCTCGGCTCGTGCTCCTTGACCTCGGCCTCCCGGACAGCGACGGTCTTGATGTGTGCAGGTCGCTCATTGCCGAACATCCCGGGTTGCGGGTCCTTGTCCTCACCGCCCGAGTTGAGGAAATCGATGTTGTCCTCGGGCTCGACGCTGGCGCCATTGACTACGTCACAAAACCGTTTCGTCTCGCCGAGCTATTGGCCCGAGTTCGTTCCCAGGTTCGGGTCACTCCGCTCCCGGCTGGCACGCTGGACGACCGGATCGAAATAGGAGAACTAGTGATTGACTCCGCATCACGCCGAGTGTGGCTGAGCGGAGCAGAAGTCGAACTGCGAGCCAAGGAGTTCGACCTCCTCCACGAGCTCGCTCGGTCCACCGGTCGAGTCCTTACCCGTGAGGACCTGATGAGCCGAGTGTGGGACGAGCATTGGTTTGGCTCAACGAAAACGCTCGACGTTCACGTTGCCAGCCTGCGCCGCAAGTTAGGTGAATCGGGGGCTGACGACGCAGAGAATTCGTCCGGATACATCTCGACCTTGCGAGGCGTGGGGTACCGACTCGACGCCCCCGCTGGTCGGGTTGGTTAGTTAACCGGGAAGCGCGTTTCGTCGAAGGGGGATGGCCGGGATTGCTCCGCGTTGACCGAAAGGGGGCCCTCCGTTCACCTCTAAAGGCCTAGACCCAACGCCATGCGCGCGCAGTACGAAACGGTCCGACCCGGTGACGTCATTGATTCTCCGCTGACACCGCTGCCAGTGCCGTCTGCCCCGGACCCAAGGGACGCGCAGCCGGAAGCGCGAGCGCGCCGACGCGGCCTCGTCGCATGGCTCTTCGTCGGGTTTGCCATTGTCGCCCTGGCCCGAGCAGACGGACTCGTGGCCGTTATCGCGACCTCGGCCGTTCTGTGCGTTTATGCCGCAGTTCGATGGCGGGGGCCTGGTCGCTTGCGCACGGTGTTGGCTGGTGGGACGGTCGCCGTCGCACTCGCCGGCTTGTTTGTCGGACTCGCCGTTCCGACCTACGCGCAGCGTCGCGACCCGCTCATCATTAACCTTGCGGCGGACGCAGGAGCCGAGGCGACCGCCAAAACAGTGCCCGGCTTTGCGGGGTTGCAGCGGCCGTCATTCGACGTGCTCGGATACGTGGCGTCCGACTACGAGGACTCGGCCGCCGGGGTCGACGCCGACGTGTCTGACGTGTCGTCGCTGGCTCCCACGGGAGTGACGCTCGGTGCGAAGCCTGGAACGATCGAAGTCGCGAGTGCCACCGACACGTTGGTGCGCGCCCACGCCGCAGGAACCACGGCGCTCGCCGTCATCTCGAACTTTGACGGTAGAGACTTCAACGGTGATCGCGTCGCAAGGGTGGTCGGCAATCCGACCTCAAGGCGGTTGCTCATAAGTGCGCTTACGAAGCTTGTGGCGCAACAAGGATGGGACGGCGTGGTGCTGGACTTTGAGAAGCTTCCACCCTCGGTCCGTTCCACCTATGTTTCCTTTGTCTCCGAACTTCGAGGCGCGCTGGGATCACGTTCGATCGATATTGCCGTTCCCGCATTCACTGACCCGACCGACCCGGATCTTCTCGGTTACAACCTCGCCGCGCTGTCGAAATTGGCGGACCGAATCACGTGGATGGCCTACGACGAACATGAGCTGACCACTGCTGCGGGTCCCGTGGCCTCTCTCCCGTGGACGCTCAAGGGTCTTGACTTCGCCAAGACCGTCGTGCCGGACGCGAAACTGCAACTTGGCGTGGCTGCCTATGGGTACGCCTGGACGTCCGCTCGTCATGCTGTCGAGTACTCGGCGCGGGAGTTCGATACTCTCGTGAGAAAGCCGGGCGCCACACGAAACTGGGACGCGAAGGCAGGGGAGTGGAGCGGTCGGCTGGCCGATGGTCGCACCTATTGGTATTCCGATGGTCGCGCCGTCGCCGTACGCGCGCAGCTTGCGCTGGACCGCCATCTTGGGGGGATTGCCCTGTGGCGAATCGGATCCGAGGAAGTCGGCGCGCTCGACAAACTGCCCGCGGACGCCCGTCGGACGGCGCACCCCGTACTGGCTATCGGTCCCCGCCGCATGGTGCGCAACGTTCACGTGCGTGGCGTAGTCGCTTTGACCTTTGACGACGGACCGGACCCTCGATGGACGCCTCAGATTCTCAAGGTCTTGCGAGCCGAACACGTGCCCGCCACCTTCTTTGTTGTCGGTCAACAGGCGCAACAACATCAGGCGCTGGTGCGTCAAGAAATGCAGGACGGCGATGTCGTAGGAAACCATACCTATTCCCACAAAGACCTCTCGAAAATTGGAACGCTCCATGCGCGAGCTGAGATCCTCGCTGGTTCCGCCGTGGTCGAAGGAATTACCGGACTCCGGCCAATGCTCTTTCGCTCGCCCTATGGAAAAGGGGATATGTCCGGAAACAAAGTTGGGGCTGATCAGCTCGCCAATGATCTTGGAGAACACGCGGTGGCATGGAACAACGATCCGGCGGATTGGTCCCGACCTGGAGTGGCAGCGATTGAAAGTCGGGTTGCTTCGTCGATTCAGGAGCGATCGGTCATTCTCCTGCACGATGGTGGCGGTGATCGTTCGCAGACAATCGCTGCGCTTCCCGCAGTGATCCAAAAGCTGAAGGCGCAGGGTTACCTGTTCACGACGGTGGACGGTCTCGATGGCTCTATCGCATCACCGTATGGAGTCCGCACCGGGACCGCGTCGACAATACGTGGGCTTACTATTATTGCGGGCTTCCGTTTG
>JAYVSS010000179.1:0-11294 GCA_043775075.1 Acidimicrobiia bacterium | reverse complement strand
CAAAAGCGATGCTCTGACCGTGGCCGTCTCGTTCGTTGACCTGCGAGGGATCCGCGCCCAACGCCAGCGCTCCGGCACTCGAGTGGCCAACGACAGCCTGTTCCTGCTGGCCAAGCGCCTCGAATCAACGATCCGCAGCATCGAAATCGCCGGTGCCGTGAGCGAGGACGTCTTCGCCGTCCTATCCATCAATTGGCTCTTCGCCGAAGACCTCCCGATCGTCGCTCGAAGGCTCCTAGGGCGCCTCGAAGAACCGCTCGCCGGGCGTGATGGCGAGTTCGTCGTCGAGATGCAGCTCGGGATGAGCGTGGCCCGCGCCGGCGACACGGTTGCGGCCCTCTTCGCTCGGGCCGAAAAAGCCCTCGTCGAGGCCACCCAATCACCCGATCACTACTTCATCGAAGGCTTGTAACACCCCGGAAGGGACTTTGCGTTGGCTCAGTCGCTGGCCTGTTGACGACAGAGCGGCGGGTACCCAACGCGTCAGCGTTGGGTAGCGTTGCGGTATTCCTTCCCACCTGGAGCCGTCGATGTATCGACCCGTGAACCACCCGCACGCCTCCTCGGCCTCGACGCACCGGTCCGTCGCTGTTCTCGCGGCGGCGCTCACGCTCCTCGCCGTGGCCCCGAGCAGCGCCCCAGCGGCAACACCATCCAAGTCCAAGGATGGGCGAGCGATCATCGGGAAAACTCCGGCGAAGTCCTCCGACCGAATCGCCGTTGTGCGTCGGCAGCTCCCTCCGACGGTCGTCGGGAAGCGAGCAGTTGGAGCCGTGTATCAGGATCGCGTTGATGTGGCCTTCGAGGTGGTGGCCGGGGATACGGCCCTGGGTCTGGTGCGGGGCCTGGTCGACCTCGCCACGTCCGACGCCGACCTTCAATACGTGTCACCACCCGCAGCCCCGGACTCGGTCGCCAGCGGCCCGTTCTCCCTGCGCATTCGCAACGGTCGAATTCAGGTCATGTTCCCCCTTGCCCTGCGCACCTCCGAAGGCGTGGACGGGTACGTCACGACGATTGACGAGGGTTCCTACGCCGGCGTAGGGACGGAAAACGAGGTGTTGCTGCCCATCGCCATCCTCACCGGTCTCGGCCTTCCGTCAGCGGTCGATCGGTGGTTCGTCGCCAAGGCACCGGCAAACTCGTCGACCAAAGCTGCCGCCACGAAGTCGCCGAAGCCCACCACCAAGCCGTCAACCAAAGCGACCACGTCGGTCGCGGCCACGGTGCTTACCGGCACCGCCACTCGAACGCAGTTCACCCTCTTCCCGGCCGAGCGATTTGGCTCCTCGGCCGGTGTTGACCTCCGACTCAATGCGGGCGGACAGATGCGATCGCTCGTCATTCGCTTCTCGCCCGTTCCGAAGGCGAAAAAGGGTGGCACCAAAGTCATCGAGCTGCGGGGGACGATCAAGCGGTCAACGAAGGAGTTAGCGACGAAAGCACCGCAGGGCACATTCGTCACTGCGGCGAAGTACTTCAACCTCGATCCGCTCCCCGAGCTGTCGGCAGCACCGGACACCGCCGCCGTCTAACCGCGCGTTCAGCGGGCGGTCTTTCGAGCCCCCGCCTTCTTGGCGGTCGGCCGCTTTGTCGTGGCCTCCTTGACCGCCGTCTTCTTGAGGGCGGCCCGGTTAGCGGGAGCCTTCCCGACAGCCGCAGCGCCCGCTGCTGCGCCTTTTCTCCGTGCCGGCGCGGCTACCTGACGTGGTTCGTTTGACGCCGGGCGTGACGACGAGGATCTGTTGTCACCGAGCAAATTCATCGGAAGCAAGGACGCCAGTCCCGATCGACCGCCAAGCAATCCAAGACGCCGCGGCAGTTCGCTAAAGAGATCAAGCAACGTCTGCAGCTGTTGGCGGGCTTCGTCCACGGTTTCTGGCAGCTGGCTCAACGCGACGCGATCGAATACTCCGACGGCTGCCTCCAATCCGGGGATCAATCGGTCGACCGGTCCCTCCAAGGCGGCCGACACCCGCTGCATGCGAGCGATCGTTTTTTCCACCTCAGGAGTAAGTGCGCGTAGGGGCATCTCCAAGTCGTCCACGAGACGATTCATCCTCGTCACGAGTGCTTCCACCGCCACCGCGGCCCGTTGCAACGACGCAATGGTCTCCATCACGCCACCCACCGTCTTGCGGGCATTGTCCGCCACTCCCAGAACTCCGGCGAGGACGGCCCCCGGGCCCTGGAACAGCGAGGCGAGATCAAAGTCGTCGTTGGTCGGCATGCTTGCAACCTACCCCCGCCTTGCTCCTCGGAGCTTGACGGTCTGGCGCCCGATCATGAAGCCAGGACGAACGGCAATTCGTCAGCGGTCACGGTGTTCATGGTTTCAGCCACGGTGGCGTCGGCGATCGCCCAGCGCTTCGTATGGGTCTCGCCGAGAACGGAACGCGAGATGTCCATGGACGTGAGCGCAAAGTACGTGGCCCAGGCCAACACACCGAGGAACTTGGCGCCATCCTCGGCGACCGTGGCCCGGGGTCCCATAGAGTTGCCGGTGAGTTGTTCAACGATCAGCGATCCGGCCAGCGCAGCGAGGGCGGCCGCCAGTACCGGCCAACGAGTGCGAAGGATGTCTCGCGAATAGCGGAGGACCCAAAATCCGGCGGGGGCAACAACGAGGACCTGAAGGACAATCTTCGGAACACCGAGCGCTTGGTAGGCCACGGCGTGCACTTCAAGGAGATCGTCGGCCAAGAGGATGGCTGTGGCGATCGCCCCATTTCGCAGAAATCGGGCAACCGAGGTGCGCCCCACGTGTCCGGCAAACCACGACGACCATCCGGCCGATAACGCCGCAATCGTCCAACCGAGGATGCCCAGTTGAGAAACTAAGCCCACATACCAAGCGGGGTTCTGGGCAGAGAACGACGGATCAAAAAAGAGCAACTGAGGATTTTCGCGGCGGGCGGCGACGGCGATGATCACCGCTCCGATGAGCCAGGCCACGCCAAGCGGCAGCAACACCCGTTGCTCGGTGCGCCATGAACGAACCAAACGACGATCATCGGTGCCCGACAGTGCTTGGTGCTCCGGCCCAACTGACATCTACCTTCTATCGACAAACCGAACGATCGACTGGAGCCTGCCCTTTCCCAGTTGTTCACCGGCGCTCGCCGCTGCTACCGGGCCGAGGCAATCCCTCGAAGCGCTTCGATCACCATGTCGTTTTCCGCCGGCGCACCGATAGTGATGCGCACACCGTCGCCGTCGAACATCCGACTCACGACGCCGGCGCGCTCAAGAACGGCAAACGTGTCGAGCGCCTTCGCCCCTACAGGAAGCCAGACCAGGTTGGCCTGAGAGGGTGGGACATCGAAACCAAGCGCGCGTAGTTCTCCAATGACCCTCGCTCGTTCCGACCGGATGAGGACCACGCGCTCTGATAAGTCCGCCTGGGCCGCCGGTTGCAGGGCGGCCAAGGCGGCCGCCTGACTCACACCGGGAATGGCGAACGGAGCGGCCACTTTGTCGATAGCGGTGATGAGGTCGGGGTGGGCGATGGCATACCCCACCCGGAGGCCGGCGAGCCCATACGCCTTCGACATCGTCCGGCTGACCAACACGTTGGGAAACTCATCGAGCAGGGTCATGCCATTGACGGTGGCGCCGGCGTCGATGAACTCGGTGTACGCCTCGTCGAGCACCACCAGCACGGTCGAGGGAACTGCCGCGAGGAACGCCCGGATCTCGGCTTCAGTTTTTACCGTCCCCGTGGGGTTGTTCGGGTTGGCGATCAACACCACCTTGGTCCGCTCGCTGACGACAGCGGCAAGTGCTTCCAAGTCAAGCGAGTTGTTCTTCAGCGGGGCATGCACATCGGTGGCGCCAACTGAGCGAGTGAAGATCGGATACGCCTCGAAGCTTCGCCAGTTAAACGCCACTTCACTGCCGGGACCGGCGAACGCGTTCAGCGATTGAATCAATACCCCCGACGATCCCGGCGTCGTGGCGATCATCTCGACCGGCACACCTACGAAGGCAGCCAACGCCTGCCGAAGCGCCCTCGCTCCGGTATCGGAGTAACGATTGATGTCGGCCGCCGCCTTCACGATGGCCTCGATCACCGACGGGAGCGGACCGAACGGGTTCTCGTTCGACGACAGCTTGGCGGCGAAGGTCAGGCCATGCTCGGCCATGGTCGCCTCGGCCGACTTGCCCGGCTTATAAACGGGGAGGCCGCCAAGTTTGGCGAGCGGGGCAGGAAGGATCTTCTCCGAGGACATTCGAATTCAGCCCTTGGTCGGACGCCACGAGATGGCGAGGAGGGCCGCGCCGCCAACGGCACCAGCGATGCCGATAGCGGTGCCCAGCCACTGGCGGAACGTGAGACCCAGCGCATGATCGAGCGAATATTTCCCGCCGCCGGTCATGGCGATGAACAATCCGAGCACGCCGAGGATCATCGTGTACTCCCAGCCCTGGTCCTTACGAAAAATGAAGAAGCCATTCTTTCGATGACCGACGATTCCCGCCACCAACATCAGCCCCACAAATGCTGCACCGGCGAGGGGCGTTAGAAGGCCAACGGCCATACCGAGACCGGCGGCGATTTCGGTGAACGCCGCCAGTCGGGCGTGAAGGGCCCCTGGATGCATACCCATCGAGGCAAACCAACTCGCCGTGCCGGCCAAGCCCTTCGTCTTGTTGAGCCCGTGATAGGCCATGGTGAGTCCGGCGGTCACCCGCAGGATGAGGAGAGCGAGATCGACTTCATGCACGCCGTTGAGTCTGTCAGACGGCTCCTGGTCGGGAGAACTTCGTTCGCCTACGCAATCACTGATTCGTACTGCCGAACGCTCTCCAGCAGGCTCGTTCGCAGAAGGTATGCGCGCCGACGATCGGGATCAGCGGCGATTGCGATCATGTCATCTCGGTAAGCCGCCCGCTCGACTGGATCGGTCGCTGATAGGCGCGCGTAGTTTCCGTGCGTGGTCGCTTTCACGTGATCGACGGAGACCGATCGACGCCACGCGGCCACGCGATCGAGTTCGTCCGGTCCGGCCTCGCCAGCCCACTGACGAAGCAGTGTTTTGACGAAGAACCAGGAATCATGGACCCCGGAATTCATTCCCATTCCTCCGAGCGGGTTATTGATGTGGGCGGCGTCACCGGCCAGCAGCACTCGACCCGACCGATAGGAGGAAGCGACGCGCTGATGCACCTTGTAAAGGGTGGTGTGCAGCACCTCGTAACCTCCGGCCACGGGGGCGATGCCCTGCAGACGCCGCTGCACCCGAGCGGGCTCCTGAGCCTCGGCATCGGTCTCCCCATCACGGATCGGAAACAGTGCCCGCCACGCTTTTGGCGTGTTCAGCAGTACGAGGTACTCGGTGGGGTCAGCGATGTAGTTGACATGGGCGAGGTCGGGAAACGACTCTCGAAAGTTATGCGTGGTGGAAGCCACGAGATAGCGATCTTCGTAGGTAGTTCCGTCGAAAGCAACGTCGATCGAACGACGCACGCTGGAGTGCGCTCCGTCGGCGCCAAGAAGCCACTCGCCCGTGAAGGTATGCGGACCAGCGGTCACCCTGACGGCGTCCTCCGTCTGTGTCACGTTGGCAACGGGAGCATCAAATATTAAGCGCACATTGGAATACGCCTTCAGCGCTTCGATGACCAGCGGCGTGTACTCCGACTGTTGTAGCTGAATCCGAAACGGATACTTGGTCGTGTCTCCCAGCTCGCCCATATCGAAGGCGGCGACGACCCCGCCTCCCCTATCTCGAAACTGAAATACCGGAGCCTCCAAGCCGAGGCCCAGTACTTTGTCGGCCAGGCCGAGTTCGTCGAGGATTTCCAGCGTGGGCGGATGAAATGTTGACGCCCGCGACTCGGTGGAAAGCCCCGAGCCATCGGTCACCAACACCACCGACCGACCGGCGCGACCGAGGGCCAGGGCGGCGCTCAAACCCACCGGCCCGGCCCCGGCGATGATCACCTCGGAGTGTGACGCAACCATCTAGAACTCCGACATCACGGAACCGAATCCGCGCACCTGATCGGTGATGCCACAGGTCCGCAGCGCATGCCACAGCGTCGCCGTGTTGATGGCGATCACCGGCTTGCGGAAGAACTTCTCGGCCTCGGCCGCCAGACGCACCATCGAGAGGTTCGTGCCGCACTGCACAATCGCCTCGCAGTCATCCACGTTCATGTCGTTCAGTACGTCCACGAGTTCGTGCTCCGTTACCTCGGCAATTGCCGTGGCGCTCGGACACTTCAGGCCGCGGCTCTTCACCACATCGAAGCCCGCTTCGGTGAAGTAATTCGCCACCTCGCGATCGGCGACGGGTTGGTATGGCGTAAGCACACTTATCTTCTTCACACCATAGCGGTTAAGCACTTCTCGACACGCCGTTGCTCCGGTTGAACAGCCCACGCCGCCGGTGTACCCATCAATGCGGGCCTCGAAGTCCTGGTTACCGGAAATGCCGTTCCAAAACGTTCCGGCGGACATTCCCATAACGTAATAATCAGGTTTGCACGTCTTCACGCTGGCCACGGCGTCCCCGACGTTCGTCAGTACCTGGTTGATGAGATCGAGGAATTCCTCATCGCTGGAAAGGGCGGGCCGGTCAATCATGAATCGCCCGGCATGGATCGAGACGCCCGGCGGCGCCATCATGTTGAAGTCATGTTCCACGACGGTATTCGTCGACGGAACGATGGCTGCAAACTTCGCTCGATAACCAACCACGTCAGGCATGTGGTGTTCTCCTGGGATCCCGCGCGAGGGCTTTCGTGTCGGCGGAACACCGTACCGCCAAGCGGAACGTTGTGCCTCTCCTGTCTACGATGGCCCCATGTCCTCGATCGAAGACCCCATCCAGACATCGGCTCATCCGCACCGGGCCCCGTCGCTGCGGGTCGGGGCCGGCCAGTTCTGCGCGGGGACCGACGTGCAAGCCAATCTGGCGGCGTGTTTACGGCTAATCGATAAGGCCGCCGCGGCGGGGGTCAAGGTCTTCGTGCTCCCCGAATTCTCCAATCACGCCGCCTGGTACGACGACGCCGATCACGCCTGGCAGATAGCTCTCACCGTGGACGGCCCCTTCGCCTCGGTGGTGGCTGCGCGCGCCGCTACCCATCAGATGTACGTGCAGCTCAACGTAAGTGTACGTATGAATGTGGAGCAGGGCGGGCCCTTGACAACATCGAACCTGTTGTTCGGTCCCGATGGCACATTGGTCGGTCGCAGCGACAAGAGCGTGCTCATGGGGAACGAGAACACGTACTTCACTCGTGCCGCCGTACCCAATCCGATTCTCGCACTGCCGATCGGGCGGGTGGGATTGTATGCGTGCATGGAAGGGGTCATCACCGAGCCCGCACGCGCCCTGGCCGTGCAGGGGGCGGAACTGCTCCTCAACTCTCTCAATTCGTTCGCCACCGACGAAGCGTCATTGCATATTCCGGTGCGGGCAGCGGAGAATGGCGTGTGGGTGGTGGCGGCGAACAAGGTCGGGCCGATCGTCCCGGTCGAGAAGCTTGACGCGGTCGCATCAATGCTCAAGGTACCGCCGTCGGCGCTCAACGGTGGGGGTGAGAGCCAGATCGTCGCCCCCGACGGCACGGTAGTGGCCAAGGCATCGCGAGATTCCGAGGAGATCATCTGGGCCGATATTCACGTCGCCGACGCCTCGGCCGCAAGAACACGGCCAGACGGGACGGACCGCCTTTCGATGCGTCGGCCGTCTCTCTACGCCCGGCTCGGCGACGCTCCGGAGAAGCGAACTGCTGTTTCGGGCGGAGCAACCGTCCTCGTTGCTGCGGCGGCCATACCGACCGGTCCCCAACCTGATCATGTGGCCGAGGCGGTTCGTGCGGCGATCGCCCGCGGGGCGCAGCTCATCGTGCTTCCGGAACTGTGCGGTTTGGTCGAACAGGAGGACGCCACCCACTTGGAAGTAGGCGCGCTTATCGATGCAATCACTGCATCCTGTGCTGACGCTCACGTGGTCACGTCTGTCCCGATAAACGGGGCCCACGTGGGCGTGGTGATTGGAGCCCAAGGCATCGCCCACCGTCAAGACCAACTCCATCGCTCCGCTCGCCATGAGGGCTGGCATACGTCCCTCGGTTCGTCGGTGGATACGGTGGATCTCCCGTGGGGTCGCCTCGCGGTGATCGTCGGCGATGACCTCGTCGTGCCGGAAGTGGCTCGGCTGGCCGCCCTCGCCGGATGCCATGTCGTCGCCGCCCCCATCACCATCGCCGAGCCGTGGGAAGTCTCGCTCGGACTGCTTGAGCGGTCAGCGGAGAATCGCGTGTGCCTCGTTGCCGCGAGTGCGGCGCCGGGCTTCGACGGGGGCATGCTCACGTCTATCCCAGCGGGGATGACGCTGTGGACCGAAGGACGCGAGAGGCCCTTCGATGGCTCGATCAACGTTCCCGATGTGGTCCACGTGGCCGGTGGTCCCGGCGTCACCCTGATGACGCTGCAGCCAGTCAACGCCGCTAACAAGGTGCTGTCGCGCAATACTGATCTGCTTGACGGTCGGCCATGGCACATCGCCGGTCCCCTCATCACGCCGTAAGGCCACCTTCTCTGCTCCATCGCCCAAGTGGAGCGGTGCCATCGCCCAGGACGGACAATTTGCGGCGTTTGTAGCTCAGAAACGGCTGACATGGGCGATCAGAGCGGCACACCTGGGCGAGCTATCGACGGAGTTCAGGGAGGGCGGCGATAGCGGTGAGGGCCTCGGGGTTGGCCAGAGCTTCGGTATTGCGAATCGGTCGCCCATGCACCACGTCGGACACCGCCAGTTCCACCAGCTTGTTTGATCGCGTGCGGGGCAGGTCGTCGACCGCGGCAATTACTGCGGGGACGTGCCGGGGTGTGGCCGCTGACCGGATGCGGGCACGAATATCTGCGCGCAGAGCATCGTCGAGGACAACCCCATCGGCCAGGCGCACCAACAAGACAATGCGGGTATCGCTTTCCCACTGCTGACCGAAGACCAGGGCCTCGATCACCTGCGGCAGCTGCTCAACGACCCGATAGATCTCGGCCGTTCCGATTCGGACGCCACCCGGATTGAGCGTGGTGTCCGAACGCCCATGGACCACCACGCCGCCATGCTCAGTCCACGACGCAAAGTCGCCCTGGGCCCACACGTCGGCGAACCGCTCGTAGTACGCGACGCGATAGCGCGAGCCGTCGTCATCGCCCCAGAATCCGAGTGGCATGGAAGGAAAGCTTCGTGTGCATACGAGTTCCCCCGCGCCTTCCGATGGCGACAACGACGCACCGGATGGGCCCCAGACATCGACCGCCATGCCCAGTCCCGGCCGTTGAATCTCCCCGGACCACACCGGACCGGTGGGGTCGCCACCGACGAAGCAGGCGCACAGGTCGGTCCCGCCGGAGATCGACGCCAGGTGGACATCGGCCTTTACTCGTTCGTACACATAGCGAAAACCTTCGGGCGAAAGCGGAGAACCCGTAGAGCAAATGGTGCGCAGCGACGCCAACAGAACCCGGTCCATCGGGGCCACCCCGGCCTTGGCGCAGGAGTCCAGGAACTTGGCCGACACCCCGAGCAAGGTGACCTGCTCGGCATCAGCGAGATCGAACAGCACGTCTCCAGTTGGCGAAAACGGGGAGCCGTCGTAGAGCACCGCCGTGGCCCCGCTGGCGAGGACCGACGCCAACCAGTTCCACATCATCCACCCAGCGGTGGTGAAGTACATCACCCGGTCACCCGGACGGATATCGCATTGGAGCTGATGCTCTTGCAGATGCTTGATCAGCACACCGCCAGCACGGTGCACAATGCACTTCGGTTTCCCCGTGGTGCCCGACGAGAACAGCACATACCAGGGATGATCAAACGGGAGCGCGATCGTCTCGAAGGACGAATCGGCGAATGGCCCGATCCAGTCGGCGAACGACAACGTTCCGTCGGCCAAAGGAACGTCACCGAGGTGAGGAACGACCACGGTGCGCCGCAATGTAGGAAGCGCGCTGGTGATTTCCGAAAGACGGTCGGCGAGTTCGAAACGCTTCCCTCCGTAGATATATCCATCGCAGGCCACCAGAACTGATGGTTCGATTTGACCGAACCGATCGACCACACCGGTTACCCCAAAGTCGGGCGAGGTGGAGGAGAAAACGGCGCCGATCGATGCGGCCGCAAGCATGACGATCAACGTCTCGGGAATGTTCGGTAGCCAAGCGACCACTCGGTCGCCCACGGTGACGCCGTCGGCCCGCAGCGCGGCGGCCGTGGCGGCAACGGATACCCGTAGGTCGTCACGGCTGAGTACCCGCCGACCGCCACGCTCGTCCACAGCAACCAGCGCGTCCTGGAAACCTGTCCACCGGAGAAACGTGTCCGCCACGTTCAGCGAGGCATCGGGAAAGAACCGATCAAAG
This sequence comes from Acidimicrobiia bacterium, assembly GCA_043775075.1. Classification (GTDB taxonomy): domain Bacteria; phylum Actinomycetota; class Acidimicrobiia; order Acidimicrobiales; family JANYDT01; genus JANLQX01. Next base: position 907 of record JAYVSS010000179.1, on the reverse strand, counting down.
CGCATCGACGCACCCTGTTCCAGAGACCGCTCACCACGGGAACCGACGACCCCGGTGAAGTCCCAGACGGCGGCCCAAAAGTCACCGGATTGCTCGACCGACCATGCATGGAGGTCTTCATAGGAGCGACCATCGCGACCAACCGCTCTGGCGAATCGAGTGAGGTTGCTGGCATCAATCCGTTCAGCTGTTGGGGTCCACAGCGGGGCCGGGGCCGACGCGCTCATGCTCCGGGCCGCCGCATCGGGATACCCATAAGCTGCTCGACTTCGATCACGATCCCGACCTGCGCCAGATCAGTGGTCCCATGACCCGGATAGCGAACCCGGTAGCGGCAATGCGCTTCCTCGATGCCTTCGGGGTCCTCGACGATCCGCGCCGCCCCTTCGAGGGTCAGCCATCTGCTCCCCTCGACCTGACTGAGTGCCCCACGACTCCCGGCGGCAATGTTGCGAACCTTGACGGAGTCACGCCCAGCAATCGACCACGCCAGTCGCGTTTGCGGGTCGAAGGTGAAGCCCACGGCAACCACGTGGAGCGTGCCGTTCGGCCGGTTGGTCGAAAGGAGGCCGACATGAAACTCGGCGAGAAACGGCAGTGTGTCCGGATGAAGAGCGTCGAGATCCTGAGTGAGTTGCACCGCAACAAACTACGCGCGTAGGGCAGCACTCGCTTGAGCGGAAGCCGACCAGCGAGGTGGGCGGGCCGGCGGGTTACGGGCGCGTTTGCCGATGAATGGTTTCGCCGCGCTCGAGCATGCCGACGAACGTCGTGATCTTCGCCGCCCGCGTTTCAGCCCGCTTCACGTTGCCGATACGAAACAGGATGGCGAACCGATTCTGACTGGATAGTCGGAGGAAGAAGTCCGCGGCCGCGGCGTTGGCATCGAGCGCGGATTGCAAATCAG
>JAYVSS010000178.1:0-26083 GCA_043775075.1 Acidimicrobiia bacterium | reverse complement strand
CGCGAATCGGTCCAGGTCGACGCAAACTAGTCCAGCTGAACCAGCTGAACGATGGGCGGCAGCCTGGGGAAAATTACGGTGACGAGGCCGAGCGGCGCCGGTTGACGCGAGATCGCAGCGCCGACCAGTCGATGCGATCGAGCCAGGCGCCCAGGCGCATGCCGACCGTGAAAACGGCGAAACCGCCGAGGGCGTCGAGGAAGTAGTGATTGGCGGTCACCACGATGGCGAACAGGGTAAGGGCCGGGTACGAGAGGAGCAGGAGCTTGCGGGGCCACGTGCTGGCCCACGGCCAAAACGCCACCGCACACCAGGCCGCCCATCCGAAATGCAGGCTGGGCATCGCCGCAAACTGATTGGACACCTGGGCCACAGGGCCGGACTGAAAGTGCCACGGTCCGCCGATGGCCTCCAGGGTGTCCAAATATCCGTAGTGCCGGGGGAGCAGGCGCGGCGGCATGAGGGGGAAGAACTTGAAGCCGATGAGGGCAAACCAGGTCATCAGCGCAAGGCCGTTGCGGATCGACCGGTACCGCCACGGGCGGCGTTGGAAGCACCACACCATGGCGGCAATCGTCACCAGGAAATGGGCGATCCCGTAGTACCCGTTGAGGAATTGGACGAACCGGCGGGACTGGAGGAACCACTCCTGAATCGATTCCTCGTGGTAAATCCCCATCCAGCGCTCGGCCTGGATTACTCGTCGGGCATTGGTGAATGCCTGAGCCTTGGCATCGTGATTGGTCCCTTGGCTGTTGCGGACAAGCCAGTACGCCCCATAGAGCAGGCCGATCACCACTGCTTCGTTGCGTAACCGAAGTTTCGGCCGAGTGGTCTCGTCGACCGGAGCATCTTCTCGGAACCAACGTTCGACGAATTCCTCTTCGCCTTCTTCCGTTCCGGTGCCTGTGGCCACTCCAGCAGGACTGTTTGGGACGTCATCCGCCGACACCAGCCGGGCGGCGGGCGTGAGCGAGGCCGACGGTTCCGGCTCAGCCGGGGAGACAGCGTGATCCGTCATGAGCGTCGGCCAGCGTAGGGGAGCGATGGCCTCGCGCGGGGCTGGGAACACCGAAGCCCCTACATTCGTTGGTACGAGGTACCGATCCTCTGACTGATCGACCGCGCACTCTCTTCGTCTAGGCAAGGAACACTTCGGTGACCACACAAACATCAAACCCCGCTCTGCTTTCCCTGGTGGACCAGCCAACGCTGGAGAAGGTGCTGGCTGCCGCTCTGCGCACCGGCGGCGATTTCGCCGAGATTTTCGTCGAGGATCGGGTAAATAGTTCGGCGCTGCTCGACGACGGCCGGGTGGAAGAACTGACGAGTGGCGCCGAGCGGGGCGCCGGCATCCGAGTCATTCGGGGAGACACGACCGGCTTCGCTCACACCGCCGATCTTTCCGAGGCGGGGCTCCTGGCCGCGGCGAAAGCCGCCAGTGCCGCTGCTCGTGGCGGCGCCGGAGGAGTGCGAACGGTGAACCTGACCGACCGGTCGCGTCCTCGGCCCCATCTGATCCTCGTCGACCCCATTGCCATACCGAAGAGCCGCAAGGTCGAACTGCTGCAGCGGGGCGACGCTGCGGCCCGCGCCGCCGGTTCGGCGATCCGCCAGGTAACGGTGGGGTACGGCGACGCGCGTCGGCGCATCCTGGTGGCCAATTCCGATGGTGTGTTGGCGGGCGACGAAACGGTGCGAACCCGACTCATGGTCCAGGCCGTTGCCCTCGGAGACACCGGTATGCAAACCGGATACGACGTTGCCGCGAAGACCGTGGGCTGGGAACTCTTCGACGAATACGACGTGGATGAAATCGGTCGCAAAGCAGCACAACGCGCGCTTACGAAATTGCGAGCGCGTCCGGCGCCGTCGGGCCAGGTCACCGTGGTCCTGGAAAAGGGAGCGGGCGGCACGATGTTTCATGAGGCGTGCGGCCACGGCCTCGAAGCCGACCTCGTGTTGAAAGATACAAGCGTTTTTCGCAATCGAGTTGGTCAGCAGGTGGCGGCGCGCGGCGTGACGATCGTTGACGACGGTTCGTATGCGCGCGAATGGGGCACGAGCGCGATCGACGATGAGGGCAATGCCACCCAGCGCAACGTGCTCATCGAAGACGGTGTCCTGACGGATTACATGTGGGATCTCCGTCACGCCAAGAAGCAGGGTCATGCCCCGACTGGAAATGGTCGTCGGCAGAGCTACCAGTACCTGCCGATCGTGCGGATGACCAACACCTATCTGCTTGCGGGCGGAGAGGAACCGGGTTCGATCGTGGCCGGGACGGAGTCCGGTATTTACTGCGCCAAGCTCGGCGGCGGTCAGGTCAACACGGCCACCGGAGACTTCGTGTTCGGCATGGTTGAGGCGTACCTCATCGAGAACGGCCAAATCACCGAGCCGCTACGCGACGCCAACCTCATCGGCAACGGTCCCGCCGTCCTGCAGGCCATCGATGCCATTGGCAACGATTTCGCTACGGGCGTGGGCACGTGCGGCAAGGACGGTCAGGGCGTTCCGGTCTCCGACGGCAATCCCACGTTGCGAGTTCAGGGCATCACCGTTGGCGGCACCGCGGCATGAGTGATTTGCGCGACCTGGCCAATCGAGTCGTTAGTTGGGCCGAAGGCGACGAGCAGGTCGAGGCCTACGCCGCCCACTCCCGCGATGCCGATGTGGAGGTGTACCAGGGCGACATCGAAACGCTCTCAACGGCGGAAACCGATGGCGTTGGAATCCGGGTGATTCTTCCTGGAGCGGACGGGAACCGACAGGGCTTTGCCTACACCGGCGCGCTCGATGAGGCATCGTTGCGGGCCACGTTGGCCGAGGCGCGGGACAACGCGTCGTTTGGCACTCCCGATCCGTTCGTCGGCCTGACCGGGCCCGACGGCGTGGCGGCGGCCGATCTGCATATCTGGGACGAAAGCCTGCTGTCGTTCTCGACGGATGCCAAGATCGAGTTGGCGATGGAGCTTGAACGTCTCGTGCGAGCCGGAGATTCGCGTATTCGTTCGCTGCGAAGTGCGAGCTATGGCGATGGGGTGCTTGAGGTGGCGATCGCCTCCACCGCGGGGATTCAATCGTCGTTTCGTCGCACCGGCTGTTCGGTGGTGGCGTACGCCATCGCCGGCGACGAATCCGACACCCAAACCGGGTTTGGGTATTCCGTCGGACGCGCTCCCGGCGATCTCGACGTGGCCAAAGCGGCGGCGATGGCGGTCGAGCGGGCCACTCGTTTGCTCGGCTCGACCAAGCCCGCGTCGCAGCGAACCACGGTGGTGTTCGATCCCTACGTCACGTCATCGCTGCTCGGTATTCTCGGCGGCACGCTGAACGGTGAGGCTGTTCTGAAGGGACGATCACTCTTCGCCGACCGGCTCGGTCAGGCGGTCGCCGTCTCGAACCTCACGTTGGCGGACGACCCCACCAACCCCGACGCCTACGGCGCTTCGCCGTTCGACGCTGAGGGCCTGGCCACCCGGCGCATTCCGCTGATCACCAACGGGGTGCTGTCGAATTTCGTGCACAACTCCATGTCGGCGCGGCGCACGGGCAACGGTGCGGCGTCCACCGGAAGTGCGGTGCGAGGTGGGTTCAAGGGCACGCCCGGTGTTGGTTGCCGAGCGCTCACCGTCGCTCCCGGAATGCAAAGTCGAGACGCCATTCTCGGAAGCGTCGGCAACGCCGTTCTGGTGCAATCGATAAGTGGCATTCACTCCGGCGTGAATCCGGTGAGCGGCGACTTTTCCGTTGGTGCCGAAGGCCTTGTCATCCGTGACGGTGCACTGGCGGAACCCATTCGCGAGTTCACGATTGCGTCCACCCTGCAACGGATGTTGATGGACATCGTCGCCATTGGCGATGATCTGGAGTGGCTCCCCGGCGGTTCGGCGGGCGTCACCCTGGCCGTGACCGGTATGAGTCTCTCCGGCGCGTAGGCAGAGAGGGCTCGAACATGTCGTCCTCGCTCGCCGAAGCGCGCGTCGCTCTTCGGCGCGCTGCCCGCCTCGCTCGTATTGCGCTCCCAACTGATACGCGTGCATTGTTTTCCAAACAGATACGTGCACATATCGTTGAGGGGGAGTGGTGGCGAGAAGCAAGCACCGTTGCGATCTACGTCCCGGTGGGAAGCGAGGTGGATCTGTGGCCGCTGGTCGAGATGGCGATGGCTTCCGGTCGGCGGATCGTGATTCCTCGGATCGTTGGCGACGACATCACGGCTGATCGCATCATGACGTTCGATCTTCTGCGTACATGCGAGGTGGCCGATCTGGTCATCGGACCGCACAGCATTCCGGAAACAGAAGTGCCCGATCCGGTCTCGTCGGCGGAGATCTCGCTGGTGTTGATGCCGGCCACGGCGATTGACTCGCAGGGCAATCGCCTCGGAGGCGGAGTGGGTTACTACGACCGATGGCTGACCGAGGCACGCAAACTGGCGTCCCCGCCGCGCACAATTGCGACGATATTCAACGCCCAAATGGTCGCCGCGCCGGGGCGTATCCCGGCCGAGCCTCACGATCAACGGGTGGACGCCGTGGTCACTGAAACCGGATGTACTCAGTGCGCATAGATTGTCAAACGGCCAGGCAGTTTCTACGCCGTACGATGGCGGGATGGCTGACCCAACGGCAACGACGGAGGCAACCCCGTCCGGAGCAACCGATGGCGTGGTTGACGCCGTCGGTCGAGCGGTGACGGCGGTAATGCTGCCCCGGTTCGTGGCGGGGGCGGACCATGCTGGCGTCCATCTCAAAGATTCGCTGGTCGCCCACCTTCGCGCTGCCGGGTATGAGGTGCTTGATCTTGGGACCCATGGTGAGGCGTCGGTGGATTATCCCGACTACGGCGTAGCCGTGGCTCATGCCGTTCTCGACGGAAGCGGTGAACTCGGTCTCGCCGTGTGTGGCAGCGGCATCGGGATCGCCATGGCCGTCACCCGGGCGGGGGGCCGGGGCGCCACCGTGCACGACGTCACCAGCGCTCGGTTGTCGCGCCAACACAACGACGCCAATGTGATCTGTCTGGGAGAGCGTCTGATCGGCCCCCAAGTGGCCGTGGACGCATTGATGACCTTCGCCACCACCCCGTTCGAAGGTGGTCGCCATGCCCACCGAGTGGCACTGATTGAGGCGATCAGCAGCACCGGCCATCGCCCGAGCTAAGCCGTAGGGATCGTCGAGGCTACCGATGTGCTTGGCAGGCCGGTCGATGTTGGGGGCGACACGATCGCCGTGGTGGTGCTACCGACAGCCGTCGTGGTACTCCCAACAACCGTCGAGGTCATCGTGGGCGCCGGCGTCGGCACCCCGCGGTATCCCTCCTGTTGCAGACCCCAGACCACCAAATCGCTGTAGTACCGCCCACCGGTGCCGCTGAGGTGCAACTTGTCCTTGGCGAACAGATACGACCGATCGCCGGCCGCCTCATTCCATTCAAGAATTCGTATGTTCGCGTAGTTCATTGCTTCCTCCCGTAGGAGCGCATTCAATTTCGGGGCCCACTCACGGGACTCGCGCATCGTGATGAACAACACCGGAGTTGCGGGATTGATCTTCGTCATAAGCGCGCTGAACTGTTTTTTTGAAGGCGCTCCGTTGTTTCCAAGGTGAATGACGATCGCTCCGAATTCGCGCCCTTTTGCCAGTTGCTGATCGAGAACGTCCACCCCTGCGGTGAACGGTCGAGAGATGGCGGCGTCGATCACGCTCCCGTCGCCGAGCCGCACAGACAGCGATGGCGACGCCCCTTTCATGATCGAATCACCAATGGCCAGCACGCCGGGAGGGCGGGGCAGTGTGGTTGTTGGAAGCGCAGGAGGAACGGTCGCCTCGGGGTGGGCGGGATCGGTGGTTGGCGGCGGCGTCCGGGGATCGGGTGGCGGCGGCGGGAAGGTGGTGGGCGGAGCGGACGTCTCGACCGAAACCGAAACCGGACCGAGCAACGCGGGGGCAGCGGTAGTGGGAGCGGGAGCGGTCCCCAACGCCGATGAGCCCGATGAGCCCGACGGGCCCGATGAGCCCGACGAACTCGCCTCGTGAGTAATCAGGACCTCCTCGTTGGGGGCGCGAAGCGAGTCGGCGATTCCGTCATTTTGCGCAGCTCGACTCACTCCGGCGACCCCTCCGACGAGAACGAGCGCGGCGCCCAACGTGCCGGCGTACCAACCTGGCGTCCGCAACACCGCTCCGGGGCGACCAACGATCGAGGCCAACCATCGCCCGAAGAGCTTCTTGCGGAATGGCTCCTCGACGAGCCGAAAGGAGAACTCGGTGAGGGCCAACGAAGCGGCGAAACGAGCGGCCGCCAACACCCAACGGTTCGTCGAAATATCGACGTCGATGCCCGGCTGGGTGAGCGCAATCACTGGCCAATGCCAGAGATACAGGCTGTAGGAACGGACGCCGATCCAGACGATTGGACGCCACGCCAGGGTGTTTGAGACCAACGTCTTGGGCACCGCAGCGGCCCACACAACCACCGCAGCGGTGATGGCCACGAGGCCAAAACCGCCCCGGTACAGCAGGGTCATCTGATCAGAAACCAGCGCCACGCAACCGGCGAGTGAGGCCACGCCGAGCACCCCGCCGAGCGACAGGGCGGCACGAGCGCGCCCCGCCAGCTGCGTCGGCCCGGCGGGCAAGGCCAATGCCAACGTCGCCCCGAGGAGTATCGCGACTAGCCGCGTGTCGGTGCCGAAGTACACCCGCGAAGGATCGGTACCGGGGTGATAGAGGACCGCGCCCCAGGCCAAAGAAATGGCGCCGAGGAGCGCAGTGACGGACGCCATGCGTCGATGGTCGGTCCCACACACGTAGGCGACGGCACACAGCACAACGGGCCAGACGAGGTAGAACTGGCCTTCGATGGCCAAGGACCAGAGGTGGCGGGTGAGAGGCGGGCGACCGAGCTGGTCGAAATAGGACGTGGACGTAAGGATCATCCGCCAGTTGCTGGCGTACAACGCTCCGGCGAGGAGATCGACTCGACCTGGCGCCAGTTTTTCGGGGATCCGAAACCCGTACACTCCGCCGATCACCACGATCAGCGTGAGCAGCGCAGGCATGAGTCGGCGAATGCGTCGTAGCCAGAATCCAAGGATGTCGATTCGACCGGTCGTGGTCAGCTCGCCCACCAAGAGTGTGGTCACAAGAAATCCGCTAACCACGAAGAACACATCGACGCCGAGAAATCCGCCCCGGGCGCCAGGAAGGCCAAGGTGATAGGCGACAACGACCAGGACAGCGATGCCCCGGAGCCCGTCAAGACCGGGCATATGTGAGGTCGGTCGGCGGTCCACCGTCTAAGCACAGTAGTTCCACTCGGCCATGAGGCGTCTCTGGGAGGCGTCGCTCGGAATGGGTCCGTGGCCGGTAGATTCGCAGGTGCGCCCGGACTAATTCGGCCGAAACCATTTCCGTCGAAGGAGTCGCCGCCATGTCTGCCACAACTACCTCTCCCGCTCTGGTTCCGTCGACGGGCGCCGGTCCCCGCGATGTCGTGTTCGACTTGATCGAGCGCGAGGGCGAGCGCCAGCGCACCGGGCTGCAGCTGATTGCGTCGGAGAATTTCACGTCGCACGCAGTTCGGGAAGCGGTTGGCTCGGTGCTCACGAACAAGTACGCCGAGGGGTATCCGGGCAAGCGGTACTACGGCGGGAATGCCGTAATCGACGAAGTGGAGCAGGTCGCCATAGACCGCATCAAGGCGATTTTTGGCGCCGAGCACGCCAACGTGCAGCCTCATTCTGGGGCCAACGCCAACACCGCGGCGTACCTCGCCGTGCTCAAGCCGGGCGACAAAGCGATGGGTCTACGTTTGGACCAGGGCGGGCATATCACCCATGGGTTGCCGATCAGTCTTTCCGGGCAGTTCTACGACTTCACGTCCTACGGCGTCGACGAAAAAACCGAGCGTATCGATATGGACCACGTTCGCCACGTGGCCCTCGAATCGAGGCCGAAACTGATCGTCGCCGGGGCCACGGCGTATTCGAGGATCATTGATCCCGCAGCATTTCGAGCCATCGCCGACGAGGTTGGTGCTCTGCTGATGTTCGACGCCGCCCATATTGCGGGTCTTATTGCGGGCGGAGTTCATCCGAACCCCGTGCCCTACGCGGACATCGTCACGTTCACCACCCACAAGACACTGCGGGGGCCGCGTGGCGGATGCATTCTGTCCAAGGCGGAGCATGCCGCAGCGATTGACAGGGCGGTATTTCCCGGTTCTCAGGGTGGGCCGTTGGAACACGTCATCGCCGGAAAAGCGGTCGCCTTCGGAGAGGTGCAGCGTCCCGAGTTCGCCGGCTACGCCAGGCAAATCGTGGCCAATGCTCAAGCGTTGGCAGAAGCTATGCGGGCAGAAGGATTTCGTCTGTGTACTGATGGTACGGACAACCACCTCATGCTCGTAGACCTTCGTCCGTTCGACGAGAACCTCACCGGCAAAGTGGCCCAGGAAGTTCTCGACCGGGCGGGTATCACGTTGAACAAGAACCAGTTCCCGTTCGATCCCCGGTCCCCCTTTGTGACCAGTGGCCTGCGGATCGGCACACCGTCGGTGACCACCCAGGGCATGACGGAATCGGAAATGCCCCTGATCGCCGGACTGATCGGAGAAGCCCTCCGCCGACGAGACGATGCCGACGCGCTGGCCTCACTCAAGCACGAGGTCGCCGACCTGTGCGGGAAGTTCCCGATCGCCTGACGTGCTCGGCTACTTGACCATCGGGGTTCTCTCGGCGATCGTCACTGCGGCGATTTTGCCGTTAGCCATTTCGCTTGGCTATCGATTCGGGGTGCTCGCCGAACCGGACGGTGAGCGGCGTTTGCACGAGCAGGCGGTCCCCCAGATCGGTGGGCTGGCGATGCTGGTGGGGGTCCTCGTCGGCCTCGGTGTGGCATCTCGAATGAGCCAATTCCACGATGTGTTCGCTTCGTCGTCTGAACCCGTCGGCGTACTCGTAGGTGCGCTTATTATTTCGGCAATCGGGCTTGTCGACGATCGGCTGGATCTGTCACCGCCGGCAAAAATTGCGGGGATGGCTCTGGCCGGGAGCGGTCTGTATTTCTTCGGTGTCACCCTCGACCAAGTGCAGGTCCCGTTCTTCGGGGCAATTCAGATCTCCCCCGATTTCACTGCTCTGGTCACGGTGCTCTGGCTGGTTGGAATGTGCAACGCCATCAACCTGATCGACGGGCTTGACGGTCTCGCCGCGGGGATCGTGGCGATCGCCTGCGTCGCGTTCTTCCTTTACTCGACCAGACTTTTCGACGCCGGCTCCATCGATGGATCCAACCTTGGCCCGCTCGTTGCCGTTGTTGGCGGTGGCGTGTGCGTGGGCTTCCTCCCGTTTAACTTCAGCCCGGCGAAGGTCTTTATGGGGGATAGCGGCGCTTTGTTGCTGGGGCTTCTGCTCGCCGTGTCCACGTCCGTCGTGGGCGGACGGTCCGTACCTGGCGTACCGATTGCCAATCAGACGTACTTCTTCCTCGCCCCGCTGTTCATTCCTCTGTTGATTCTCGTGGTGCCTATTGCCGACACCGCTCGCCTGCTCGTGCAACGCACCGTTCGTCGAAGCGGGTTCTCCACCGCCGACCGCGAACACATTCACTATCGGCTGGTTGAACTCGGCCACGGTCCACGGCGAACGGTTTTGATTCTATGGTCGCTTACTACCATCGCATCAGGCTTTGTGTTGGCCCCCATGTTCTTCGCTGGCCGGTGGCCGCTCGTACCGCTGGTCCTATCTCTTCTGGCCACTGTGGCGTTTGCGCTGCTCCACCCCGACCTACGTCGGGAACGCCGCGCGCGGCGCCGATAATTCGCTCCGCGACCTTGCTTGCGGCGTATCAGAGCGAGCATGAAGCGGCATCGCTGAATGGCTGTGGTGGGCTGCACCGATGAGTTCAGATCCTCGCTGGCGGGTTGCGGCAATTCCGAAACACCTTTTGACCCTGGCGTGGATGACTACGCGCTTTGCTGAAGAGATATGTTGCGCCCGGTTTCGCTGTGCATCGAATGGCTACGTTGACCCGAGCCCGGTCGACGCCCTGTTCCAACGAGCCAACGAACTGGCCGAATCTGTTCGCTGCGTCGGCCAGCGGCTCGACGCTGCCGATCTCGCCGATCGACTGGCCCGCTATTCATCCGCGCTCGGCTCGTCGATGCGCAGCCGTGCGCTCCATCACCGTTCCGGGCAAACGACGTTGCTCGGTGAGGGGAACGATCGTCAGTTCCTACGAATCGTTACGGCCGGCAACGGACGTGTTGTCGAGGTAATCGGCGACCTCCACCGAGCGAGGCACGTGGCGGTGATCGTGCCCGGTATGACGAACAGTATCCGTGACTACGATCCGAACACTCGCATCAAGGGGACCGAACTGGTGAATGCTATGCGCGCCTATGAATCCGACACCGCGGTGGTCGTGTGGCTGGGTTACCGCACTCCCAATCTGACTGCTGCCGGTCTCGCCGAGGGCGCAGCGTCCGGCCGCGCTCGCGATGGCGCTCGTCAGTTGGTTGACGATCTTGAAGTTCTCCGCCGTATGGCCCCCGAATCGCACCTGACGGTGATCGGTCACAGCTACGGCTCGGTCGTGGCCGCTGAAACGCTGCGCTCACGCACGCTGGCGAAACGAGTCGATGCGCTCGGCGTGGAGGATGTCGCCGTGGTTGGGAGTCCGGGTATGAACACCAATTCGCGACGAGCGCTGGGGCATTCCGACATCGATGTGTGGGCGTCGAAGGTGGCAACTTTTGCGCGCGGTTCGGTTTCGGTGCACCGGGCCAAGCAGCGCGGTCTCGGTATACCCACCCCCTTTCCCCTGCCGTTTCGGATTGGGCCGTTCGGCAACGGTCCGGTTGAGGTCACCCTTACGCCGCCGCATCCGAGCGACGTGGTTCCCTTCGCTCCGGTGCACGGTGAAGACCCGTCGGCGAAAGGATTCGGGGCGAAACGTTTCTCGTCCGCCGGGGCCGGTGGTCATAGCGAGTACTTCAAGACCGGCACGGTGGCGCTAGAGAACCTGGCCCGAATCGCCACGAACCGTCCGGTACGTTCCTCACTTCCGGCGGAAACCGACGAGCCGGGCCAACGCGACGGGGAAGCGGACGACAACAGGCCACCACGAGCGAGATAGCGGCCGACCGAGTTGCGGCGGTTTCTCCGGTTCAGGTAAGCTTGTGATTGTATTCACAAGCGAGTTGGCGAACCCTGCGGGCCGCCGTCACACTTGTGCGCCCGATTCCTCGCCCGACCGTACCTGCCCAGTACCCGCCCCGAAACCGCCCCGCCCAATGACCACTAGCGACTTCCGCCGCAAGCTGTACTCCGGCTATGCCGACAGTATGACGCGGGCCTTTGAGTTGGTTGTCGCCCCGTTGGTGTTCGGTTTGGTGGGGTTTGCTCTTGATCGGGCGTTCGGCCTCACCCCAATTCTGACGATCATCGCCGTCGTGGTGGCTTTTGCCGGCACCGGAGTGAAGCTTTGGTACGGCTACGACCTGGAGATGCGAAGCCACGACGTTGGTGCTCCCTGGGCGGCGGAAAAATCTGACCCGCCGTCATCTCCGTCAACGGCGAATCGCTCGTGAGCGCAACCAACGCCAACTCGATGCTCGCCCCCGCCGCTGGTGCGGGGGTGGAGCTCACCGTGGCCCGAGATATGGCCAAACGAGCGTTATTCGCCGCCCCCCTCCTGTTGCTTATCGGCTTCATCGGTTGGGGATTCGTGGGGCTGTCCTCCGTGGGCTTCGGCATTGCTGTCGTCGTGGTGAACTTCATCCTCTCGGCCTGGCTTCTTGATACCGCCGCCAAGATTTCCCTGGCCCTCGTCATGGCCGCCGCTTTGTTCGGTTATCTTCTGCGCCTCGGTCTGATCACTATCGCCGTGCTGTCCGTTAAAGACCGCTCGTGGATTGCGCTCATTCCTCTCTGTCTTACCCTCGTCGTCACCCACCTCGGCCTGTTGTTCTGGGAAATGCGCCACATCTCTGCGACGCTCGCATTTCCCGGTCTCAAGCCCAATCCATCCCTCGTCAAGGAGTGATCCTCACGTGAGTTTCGCCAGCGGCACAGTGCTCGCCAGCCTCGAGTTCCCCCCCATCAGCCACATTCTGGAATGGAAGAACCTCTTCGGGACCGACGGCACGTTCGCCATAAACAAGATTGCGCTGACCAATTTCTTTGCGGTGGCGGCCACGTTCTTGTTCTTCTTCCTTGGCTCCCGCAAGCGTGCCCTGGTGCCCAAGGGTGTGCAGAACATGGCGGAGGCTTCGATTGATTTCATTGAGCATGGGATCGCCGACGAAGTGATGGGGCACGAGGGCAAGAAGTATGTGCCGTTCCTGGCGGCGCTGTTCTTCTTCATCTTTTTCAATAACATCCCGGGCATCATCCCGGGCTGGCAGATGCCCGCCACCGCCCGCATGGCGGTCCCGGCCATGCTCGCCATCGTCGTGTGGGTGGTGTTCAACGTCGCCGGCATCAAAGCCCAAGGCCTGGGCCATTACCTCAAATCTTCGCTCTTCCCGCCCGGTGTGCCGAAGGCGCTTTACCTCTTGGTCACGCCGATCGAACTCATCTCAGTCTTTTTGGTCCGCCCGTTCTCGCTCGCCGTTCGTTTGTTCGCCAACGTGCTGGCCGGTCACATTCTGCTTGTCACGTTCGCCATCCTGACCCAAACCATGGTCACTGCCAGCACCGCCGCCCTCAAGCCGGTCGGCGTCCTACCCCTCATCATGTTGATCCTCATGACCGGCTTCGAGCTCGGCGTGGCGTTCCTCCAGGCCTACATCTTCACGTTGCTTGCCGCTGTATACATCGGTGGCGCCGTGCATCCTGAGCACTAAGCACGCTCTGGAACAAGCTCGCGAGACATTTCGTCGCGACCCACATGCAGTACCCGAAACACCTTGCAACACCGCAACATCCTCAGAATTCTCGAACGCACTTCTTCCAAGGAGCATCACCATGAGCATCCTCGCCCAAGTAGCACCGACCGCCGCTGAGCTCAAGGCCAATGCGGCCGCGTCCGGCGCCGGTATCGCCTACGGTCTCGGCGCCATCGGCCCGGGTATCGGTATCGGTTACCTCGTCGGTAACGCTGTTCAGGCCATGGCCCGTCAGCCCGAGGCGGCCGGTATGGTCCGCACCACAATGTTCCTCGGTATCGCCTTCACCGAAGCCCTCGCCCTCATCGGCTTCGTCGTTTTCATTCTTCTCAAGTTCGCCTGATCAGCGAACCCGAACCGAACCCCTAACCGGAACAAGGAGAAGCCATGGGCTTCAAGAAACTTGCAGCAGTAGGCGCGTTGTACGCATTGGGATTGCTCGGCGTGCCCACGCTCGTGTCGTCCGCCTCGGCTGCCTCGACAACATCGGTTCGTACGGCCGCCGCCGAAGGTGCTCTGAGCCATGACGCGGAGGAGTGTATAAAGGCGCTGGAAGCGGGCGAGCCGGTGGAGAATTGCCAGAAGTCACCGAACCCAATTCTTCCCCCCACAGACGAAATCATTTGGGGCTCGGTCGCCTTCGCCGCGATCATGCTCTTGATGTGGAAGTTCGCCGTTCCTTCGATCAAGAAGACGATGGCGGTCCGCTCGGCTCGCATCGAGGGTGATTTGGCCTCGGCTGATAAGGCCAAGGGCGACGCTGACACGATGATTGCCGAATACAAAGCCAAGCTGACAGACGCCCAGTCGGAGAGCAACCGCATCATCGACGAAGCCCGCCAGCAAGCCGAGGCGGTCCGCAAGGACCTCATCGGCCGGGCCGAGGCCGACGCTTCAGCGATCCGCGCCAAGGCGTCGGAGGATCTCAATGCTCAGGCCGACCGCCTGAAGGCCGACCTCCAAGCCCACGTGAAGGGCCTGTCCCTCGATCTCGCCGAGAAGGTCGTTGGAGCGAACATGAACAAGGACACCAACAGTGCCTTGGTCGATCGCTACATCGCCGAGCTCGCCGCCAAGAACTGAAGGATTTCCTAAGTCATGAGTGTTGTCGCTGACGGATACGCCGCCGCCTTCCTCGAGGTTGCCCGCGCCGAAGGTGCCGTCGGTGCCGTTGGCAATGAGCTCGCCTCGTTCGCCGGAACCTTCGCTGGTTCCGCCGCACTGCAATCGGCATTGACCGACACGTTTCTTCCCGTGGAGCGCCGTCAAACAGTGGTGGCGGAGTTGTTGGGTCAAGCCAATCCCGTCACCACGAACCTGATCTCGATGCTCGTCGGTGCCGGGCATGCCAAGGAAATTCCGGCGGTTTCGTCGGCGTTCCTGGGCAAGGCTGCGGCTGAGCAGGGCAAGGTATCCGGCGAAGTTCGGTCGGCGCACCCAATGTCGGTCGATCAGCAAAGCGCGCTTACGGCTGCGGTGGCCAAGTCGACCGGCCAAAATGTGTCGCTGACCTTTCTCGTTGACCCCAGTGTTCTTGGTGGCGTTGTCACCACCATTGGCGACACCGTGATCGACGGTTCGATCCGCAATCGCCTTGATCAACTAAAGGCCGTCCTCTAAACACACTGTCTTCATACGTGTGCTGATCATCAGTACACAGAGTTTCGCAACACCAACGTTTTTTACTCCCGCCCATCGCAGGACTTTCGTAGGAGAACCCGGACCACCATGGCCGAGCTGACGATCAACACCGACGACATCACCGCCGCCCTCCGCAAGGGGCTTGAGGGTTTCAACCCGCAAGTTACCCAGCAGCAGGTTGGCCGCATTCTTGAAGTAGGCGACGGCATCGCCCGCATCGGCGGTCTCCCGGGTTGTGGCGTCAACGAACTCTTGGAGTTTGAAGGGGGCACACAGGGCCTGGCCCTGAACCTCGACGAAGACTCCATTGGCGCCGTGGTGCTCGGTGAAGTCGGCCATATCCAAGAGGGTCAGACGGTGAAGGCAACCGGAAAAATCCTCCAGGTTCCTGTCGGCGACGGCGTCCTCGGTCGCGTGCTGAACGCCCTCGGCGAGCCGATCGACGGCAAGGGTCCGCTTGTTGGTGACCTTCGTCAGCGTCGCGTGGAGATCCAGGCACCGGGCATCGTCAAGCGCAAGCCGGTGAAGGAACCGATGCAGACCGGCATCAAGGTGATCGACGCCATGACGCCGATCGGTCGTGGTCAGCGCGAACTCATCATCGGTGACCGCAAAACCGGCAAGACCTCGGTGGCGATCGACACGATCATGAATCAGAAGGGTCTGGGGGTGAAGTGCATTTACGTCGCCATCGGCCAGAAGGGTTCATCGGTCGCCGAGACCGTCCGCGCCCTCGAAGAGGCTGGCGCCATGGAGTACACGGTCATCGTCAACGCTCCGGCGGCGGACCCGGCGCCGTTCCAGTACCTCGCCCCGTTCACCGGTGCGGCCATTGGTCAGCACTGGATGGAAAACGGTGAGCACGGCCTCATCGTGTACGACGACCTGTCCAAGCAGGCCGAGGCGTACCGTCAGATGTCGCTCCTCCTACGCCGCCCGCCGGGCCGTGAGGCCTATCCGGGCGATGTGTTCTACCTGCACAGCCGGTTGCTTGAGCGCGCCGCCAAGCTTTCCGACGCTATGGGCGGCGGATCTCTCACCGCCCTCCCTATCGTGGAGACCAAGGCGGGCGACGTGTCTGCCTATATCCCGACCAACGTGATTTCGATCACCGACGGCCAGGTGTTCTTGGACCTCGATCTCTTCAACTCCGGTATCCGTCCGGCCATGAACGTGGGCATCTCGGTGTCTCGCGTCGGATCGTCGGCCCAGATCAAGGCGATGTCTGGCGTGGCCGGCTCGATGAAGATCGACCTCGCCCAGTTCCGTGAGTTGGAGGCGTTCGCCGCCTTCGGTTCCGAGTTGGACAAGGTGTCCCAGGCCCAGCTGGACCGTGGTTACCGTCTCGTCGAATTGTTGAAGCAGCCGGCATACTCTCCTCTTCGCGTGGAGGAGCAGGTCGTATCGATCTTCGCCGGTACCCGTGGGTATCTCGATGACATCGATGTGAAGTCGGTGCAGCCGTTCGAGAAGCATTTGCTCGACACGTTCAGGACCCAGCACCGCGACATCCTCGACGACATCCGAACCACCGGGAAGTTGCCCGAAGGCGACCGTCTCGGCAAGGCCATCGAAGCCGCGAAGGCATCGTTTGCGGTCAAGGCCTGAGTTCTCCGAGCTCAAGCAAATTTCGTCTGCGTACTTAGGGTAAAAGGAACACAACATGGCCGGTGGTGAAGAACGAATCCTCAGGCGCCGCATTAAGAGCGTCAACAGCACCAAGAAAATCACCCGAGCTATGGAGCTCATCGCCGCCACGCGGATCGTCAAAGCGCAGCAGAGAGTGGCGGCGGCCCGACCATATGCCGATCAGATCACCAATGTGATCCGCTCGTTGGCGTCGAGTGGCGCTGGTGCCGGTCAGCCGTTGCTTACTCCAAAAGCCAGCGTGAAAACGGTGGCGTTCATCGTGTGCGCCGGGGATCGCGGTCTCGCCGGGGCATATAACTCGTCGGTGATTCGTCTTGCCGAGCGGGCGTTGCAGGCCGAAGTCGCCGCCGGTCGCTCGTATCTCTTGATTGCCGTGGGCAAGAAGACCGAGGACTATTACAAGTTTCGCGGGTACACGGTACATACGGCGTTCAAAGGTTTCACTGACAATCCGACGTATGAAAACGCTCGCGATATCGCTCGTTCGATTCAGGGGTTGTTCGATGCCGGCGAAGTTGATCAGGTAGAGCTGGTGTATAGCCAGTTCCTGTCGGCCGGTTCGCAGCGTCCGGTTCTTCGTCGGTTCATGCCGATAGAGATGGACGTGGCTCTGGCGGACGCCGCCGCAACAGCGAGGAGCTCCGGTGGAGCCAGCGCAGGCTACGAGTTCGAGCCCGAGCCCAATGCCATCCTGTCCACGCTGCTGCCGCGCTATGTCGAGAGCCGATTGTTTGCCGCGTTGCTCGACGCCGCCGCATCAGAGCATGCCGGTCGTCAGCGGGCGATGAAGTCGGCTACGGAAAACGCCGGTGAGCTCGTGAAGAAGCTTTCGCGCCAAATGAATACCGCCCGCCAGGCATCGATTACCACTGAAATTATGGAAATCGTCAGTGGCGCCGAGGCCTTGAAGAATGCTTCGTCTGACCTGATTCCCATACAAACGCATAATCCGGATTTGTTCCAGCAGCACATCACCGAAGCCCATCGGCACCGCTCAGCGAACAACTGACCTGCGTCAGTTCGCCTTCTCAGCCCCAGTATTTCTCCTGCACCTCCCAGCACCTCCAAGGAAATCATCATGACGATGACCGAGAACACAACCCCTCTCCAAGAAGGCCGGATCGTTTCGATCGCCGGCCCGGTGGTCGACGTGGAGTTCCCCGCCGGGTCGCTCCCGGAGATCAACGACGCCGTTATCCTCACGATCCTGGTGGACGGCGAGACCGAAGAAGTGTGGGCCGAAGTGGCCCAGCACATCGGTGAAAACCGAGTACGCGTCATCGCCATGAAGTCCACCGACGGCATGACCCGCGGCTCGTCGGTTCGTCCCCTCGGCCACGGCATTACCGTGCCGGTCGGCGACATCGTCAAGGGCCACGTGTTTAACGTGCTCGGCGAGCCGCTTGATACCGGAGGGCAACCGCTTGAGGGCGTAACGGAGCGTTGGGCTATTCACCGCAAGGCCCCGGCCTTCGACACCCTTGAGCCGAAGCGTGAGATGTTCGAGACCGGCGTGAAGGTCATCGACCTCCTTGAGCCGTATGTAAAAGGCGGAAAGATCGGCCTCTTCGGTGGAGCGGGCGTCGGGAAAACCGTCCTTATCCTTGAAATGATTACTCGTGTGGCCAAGGAATTCGGTGGTGTTTCGGTGTTCGCCGGCGTGGGCGAGCGGACCCGAGAGGGCACCGACCTGTGGTTGGAAATGAAGGAAACCTCCACCGGTGAAGAGGGCAAGTTCGTTATCGACAACGCGGCGCTCGTGTACGGCCAGATGGACGAGCCGCCGGGCGTGCGCCTGCGCGTGGCCCTAAGCGCGCTGACGATGGCCGAGTATTTCCGCGACGTGCAGAACCAGGACGTGTTGTTGTTCGTGGACAACGTGTTCCGGTTCACCCAAGCCGGTTCCGAAGTGTCGACCCTGCTCGGCCGTATGCCTTCGGCCGTGGGATACCAGCCGACCCTGGCAGACGAGATGGGCCAGCTTCAGGAGCGCATCACGTCGACCCGTGGGCACTCGATCACCTCGCTCCAGGCGGTTTACGTGCCCGCCGACGACTACACCGACCCGGCGCCGTTCACCACGTTCCGTCACCTCGATGCCACCACCAACCTGGCCCGTGAGATTGCCGCCCTCGGTATTTTTCCGGCGGTCGATCCGTTGGCCTCAACGAGCACGATCCTCGCTCCCGACGTGGTTGGCGACCGTCACTACAACACCGCTCGCCGGGTGCAGGCAATTCTTCAGCGGTACAAGGAACTCCAGGACATCATTGCCATTCTCGGTATCGACGAGCTGTCGGAAGAGGACAAGGTGTTGGTCAACCGCGCCCGTAAGGTGCAGAAGTTCTTGTCGCAGCCGATGTTCGTGGCCAAGGCATTCACCGGTATGGAAGGTGTCTTCACCCCGGTTTCCGACACCATTGAAGGCTTCGAGAAGCTGTGTGAGGGCGAGTTCGACACGGTACCTGAGCAAGCGTTCCTCAACGTTGGTGGGATAGACTCCGTATTGGAGAAGGCCGCCCGCCTCGAGCGCGGCGAGTAATCCATGGCTGAATCCGCCACAAGCATGCTGTTTGGTGCTGCGCTGCTCCGCTGCGCTTCACTGCTCGCAACACCGGTGATCGGAGTGCACCATGGCTGAGGGATCGGCGAGCATGCATGTCGAGCTCGTCTCCCCCGAGCGCAAGCTGTTCTCGGGGGAGGCGACGATCGTCATAGCCCGTCCTGAAGGTGGCGATGCGGCCTTCCTGCCCGGGCATGCGCCGTTCCTTGGTCTGCTCGGCGTTGGTCCCGTCACCATTCGTACCGCCTACGGCAAGGAAGTGAAGGCGGCGATCCATGGTGGATTCATCGAGGTCCGTAACAACCAGGTAACGATCCTGTCCGACGTCGCCGAGCTCTCCACGGAGATCGACGCCACCCGGGCCCAGGAGGCCAAGGCCCGCCTTGAGGGTTCCGGCCACGGCCTTTCCGAGACCGAACGGTCCGCCGCCCTTCGTCGCGCCTCCACTCGCCTCGCGGTCGTCGGCTGAGGCACCGACTGGGGGCGGTAATCCTCCTGCCCGATCCGATCTCGACTGAGGTGTATGGGTTGCGCCGGGCCCTCGGGTCGCCGTCGCTACTCACGCAGCTACCGCACATCACCCTGGTGCCACCGGTGAATGTGCGAGACGATGATCTCGACGTCGCCGTGGCGGTGCTGCGTGCCGCGGCCGAGCAATGTGCCCGAGCACTCGATTTTCGCCTTGGTCCGGTGGTCACATTTTCCCCTGTCTCGCCTGTTCTCTATCTCCAGGTCGGCGGCGAAGATGAGGCCCTTGTTCGTCTCCGGCGACTGCACGACGACCTCTTCGTCGACCCCTTGCTGCGCCACGTCGACTTTGACTACATTCCCCACGTGACCCTGCTCGAATCCGCTGACCCCGCGACGATCGCCGCCGCCCTCTTGGCGTTGCAGGAATTTGATGCCTCGGTGTGCTGCCAACGAGTCCAACTTCTCCGTCAGGATCCGACAGATCGGGCGTGGCGGCCCGTCGCCGACTACGCGCTCGACGCCCCGGTAGTGCGCGGTCGAGGAGGGGTAGAACTCCACCTGCGATGGACGGTCGTAGCTGCTCCCGACGTCGGTCGGTTTTGGTCCGACGCGGCGGAGATGAATGCCTCCGCATCAGAGATGACGGGTCCCTGGCTGGAGGCCCGTGACCGTTTTGGGACGCTCCTGGGCGTGCGCCAGGGTTTCGACGCTGTCGTGAGCGATGACCACCTCGGCGAGGGAATCGAACAGCAACTGCTGCGCGAACCAGCCTCGTAACTACCAGTTGTCCCAGTGGACAATTCGGTCCAGTGGTTGTCGTTTCGCCGGGAGGAAATCCGTGCCGATGGTGTGGGCGACTGGAGTCAAACATGTTTGCGTGATGTCCTGAAAAGGGATGCCAAGAACTTCGGCGGCTTCTTCTTCAAACATCAAATGAATCGTCGTCCAGCTGGTGCCTAATCCTCGGGCCCGGGCAGCGAGCATAAAGCTCCAAGTCGCCGGAAGAATGGAGCCAAGGGACGACGAGGCCACCATATTCGGCATTCCATCAAAACGACCTTCGATACAGGGAATAACCAAAAAAGGCGCTCGATGAAAGTTCTCGGCCAGGAATTCGGCCGAACCCATGACGCGCTTTTGCTGGGCATCTCGCGTCGGCTCGCCGGTCACGATGTTTCCGGCGGCGAATGGCGCTTCCCGATACAGAGCAAAACCCTTCCGATAGATGTCAGCGATAGCCATCTTTTTTGCCGGGTCCTCGACCACAACGAAGTGCCATCCCTGCATGTTTGATCCACTGGGCGCTTGCGTTGCCAACTCGATGCACTCCGTCAGCAGTGCTCGTTCTACCGGTTGATCAAAATCCAGCCGTTTGCGGACCGCTCTGGTGGTAGAAAGCAGTTCGTCGGAGGTCAGGGGGAGAATCGTGGACATTCAACGATCGTCTCAGAAATGTCGAAAAACGGTCAATTCGTCGAGAACCTGACGCAGGCGGTGTTGCGGGCAATACGGCTTGGATTCGCTGATGCATTGCGGCCACTCGAGGCGGCCACTCCGTAGCCTTGAGTGCCAGGCGGGCCGCTCGGGCTAACGCAGCTTGGCCACTACGGTCGGACGCACATGAACGTGTTCCAGAAGATTGTGGCTCTCCCGTACAAGTGGAAGGTGGCGATCGTCTTCGTCATCGGGTTGTTCATGGACATCCTCGACACGACGATCGTGAACGTGGCCATTCCGCAGTTGGCTAAAGACTTCAAGGTGACGTCGACCGGCATCGAATGGGTGGTGACCGGGTACCTCTTGTCGCTGGCCGTGTGGATTCCTGCGTCCGGTTGGATTGGCGATCGCTTCGGCACGAAGAAGACATTCATATTTGCACTTACTATGTTTACGTTTGCGTCGGCCCTCTGTGGACTGGCATGGAGTGTGGAGTCGCTCGTGGCGTTCCGCATCCTGCAGGGTGTTGGCGGCGGAATGCTCACGCCGGTCGGAACGGCCATGCTGTTCCGTGCCTTCCCGCCAAACGAACGGGGTGCCGCCGCCACCGTTCTTACCATTCCGACCGTTATTGCTCCGGCGGTCGGACCGGTCCTCGGCGGATTTCTCGTCACCAAGGTCTCGTGGCACTGGATTTTCTTGGTGAACGTACCGGTCGGGCTCGTCGGGCTGTTTATGGCCATCACGTTCTTGCAGGAACATAAGGAACCAAGCGCAGGTGCTTTCGATGCTCCTGGCTTTGTCCTTTCTGGGGGCGGGTTAGCACTCGTCCTGTATGGCCTTTCCCAGGGCCCGAGCGCCGGGTGGGGATCGCTGGAAGTGCTCGGAACGTTGCTCGCCGGCGTGTTGTGCTTCGCTCTCCTCGTCGTCGTCGAACTGCGCCAACCGAAGCCGATGCTCGACCTTCGTCTGTTTCACGACCGGATCTTTCGGACGATGAATATCGCCTCGACTCTGGCGTTCGGCAGCCTCATCGGGCTGCTCTTTCTTCTGCCGCTGTACCTACAGTCGTTACGTGGTTTCTCCGCCCTGCAGTCCGGACTGGCCACGTTCCCCCAGGCAATTGGGGTGATCCTGGCGTCTCGCTTGTTCGTCGCGAAGGCCCTACCAAAATTCGGACCGAAACCGCTGCTCCTGCTTGGCCTGTCCGGTCTCGCGTTGAGCACGTTCGGGTTTGTGTTTGTCGGCCTTTCCACGAGCGTGTGGATCATTCGTGCACTTATGTTTGTTCGGGGCCTGTTCTTCGCTCCAGTCATCATTTCGGTTCAGGCCGCGTCATTCGTGACGATTCGCCCCCAGGACACCGGCCGAGCGTCATCGTTGTACTCAACCGTTCGTCAGGTGGGAGCAGCGCTCGGCGTGGCCATGGTGGCGACATCGCTGGCGACCCGCTCGAAGACCCGCACTGCGAGCGTGGACGGCCCGGCGGCGATTCCGGCGGCTCGCCTTGCGGCCTTTCACGACACGTTCTGGTTCTCGGTCGTCGTCCTGGCGTTGGCATTCGCGTTCGTACTCACCATCGATAACGAGAAACTGCGTTCGCTGCTCGCCGGACGTGGAGGTCCTTCGGCCGAGGCCACCCACCTGACAACTAAGAACTAACTCCCTGGTTAGTTTGTTTACTACTTTCGCTCCTCCCGCCGGTACGGTAGGGGCGATGAGTGCGATCTCGATTGATGAGTTTTCCGCCGGTGCCCGAGCATGGCTTGATGCCAATGCCAAGCGTCGGAACGACTCCGGCGACACCGAGACCGAGTGGGGAGTTGGGCAGCTCGATGTATCGGTCTTTCACAACCTTTCGGCCGAGCAAGAACGGCGACTGTTGGAGGAAATTCAGCGGTGGAACCGGCTGAAGTCCGAGCATGGCTATCACGCCATCACCTGGCCGACGGATGTGGGGGGCCTTGGTCTTTCCAAAGAGCACGGGCGAGCGTTCGGGAAACTGGAGGCCGAGTATGAGGTGCCGCCAGCCCACGAAACGATCAGCGTGACCACCGGCCTGATGGCGCCGACGGTCAATCTCTTCGGCACCCCCGAACAGAAAGAACAGCACCTTGCGTCGTTTCTTCGGACCGATGTGCTGTGCTGTCAGCTGTTTTCCGAACCAGGAGCCGGTTCCGATCTGGCGTCGTTGTCATGTCGAGCTGATCGCGACGGGGACGGCTGGGTCATCAACGGGCAGAAGGTGTGGAGCTCGGGGGCGCGGTTCTCGCAATGGGGTGAGCTGATTGCCCGGTCCGATACCAGCGCCGCCAAACACGCGGGCATGACAGCGTTCATGATTCCGATGGATTTGCCGGGAATGGAGATCCGTCCGATCAAACAGATGAGCGGTGGCTCGTCGTTCAACGAGGTGTTCTTTACCGACGTGAGAGTGCCAGACACAATGCGCCTCGGCGATGTTGGCGCCGGATGGAAAGTTGCCCTGGGCACCCTTGGCTTCGAGCGCGATCACTCATCGGGAGGGAGCTCTTCTTCGAAGGTGGGTGGCTCCTACCGCCAATTGTTGGCTACCGCCCAAGCTCTTGGTCGGGACCAGGATCCCGCCGTTCGCCGGGCATTGATCGACGTGTATGTCCACACCCGGGTGGAAGGTCTCGTCAATCGGCGGGCGGCCGATCTTCGGCGGGCGGGAAATGCGCCAGGGCCGGAAGGTTCACTCGGCAAAATTCTGTGGACCGAAGGCATGACCAAGATGTCGGCGGCGGTCACCACGGTGCTTGGTCCGCTGCTCACCGCCGATGCTGGCGTGTGGGGAACCTATGTGTGGGGCGAACACGTGTTGGGGGCGCCGGGATATCGAATCGCTGGCGGGTCTGACGAGGTGCAGCGCAACATCATCGGAGAGCGCGTCCTCGGTCTTCCGCGCGAACCGCAAGTCACCCGGTAAACGACAGAGGCGCGCTCATCGCGCGCCCTCGTATTGCATCCCCAGATTTCGACCTACAGCTTCGTTGTCGTCGGCGCCACAGACGACGAAGGTGATGTCGTACTGGACGGCGGCCCCGTGGTCGAACTGGTGGTCGATGACGTTGAGGTCGAGGTGGTCGCGGCCACGGTTGAGGACGAGACAGCCGGTGTGGCGGGTGCGTGCGTGGTCGGGGCCAAAGCGGGGACGGCGGCGATAGTCGGTGGCGCGGTTGGGACCGTGATCACGACCACGATGGACTGCGGGGGTACGTTCACCGGCGCCGCCGTACTCCCCGCAACCGGGTCCCCGACCAACGTGGTGTCGGGGATCTTGGCCACGGCTTCTTCTAATTTGCGTTGAAGGTCGGTGACCTCGGCCTTGAGTTCGTTGGCCTGGGCAATGACAACGTCGCGCTTGTCTCGTTCGGCGGAGAGCCGTTCTGACGACCGGATGTTGAGCGTCACGCCGATCAAGGTCACCACCGCCGAGAGGATGGCCCCACCGAGGATGGCATGAGCGGGATTGAGCGTTCGGACCGGTGGCGGAGTCATGGTCGGTTCGGCGGCCGGGGTTACCGGACTCGTCTCGTCAGCGCTCACGTCCGCCACGGTAGTTCCGACATGTCCCTGACGCCGACCAAACTGCTGGTGAATAATGCGTTTCGAACGCCCGATTGGCGCTGATTACCGGGTCGGGTCTGCGACGATGGGCTGGCCGCCAAGCGAAATAGGGGAAGCCTGTGACCTCAGCTCGAACAACCGTGGTTCTCGACACATCGGTGCTCATCGCCGATCCAGGGGCCCTCCACACGTTCGAGCAGCAAGATGTCGTTATCCCTCTCACGGTGATCGAGGAACTCGACGGACACAAGGGGCGCAGGGACGATGTTGGCGCCGCTGCGCGCGAAGCGCTGCGCACCCTCGAAGGTCTACGCACGGCGCACGGGGGAGACATCCAATCGCCCATTGACCTGTTGCACGGGGGCACCGTCCGGGTTGAAACCAACGGCGTCCATCTCGACGAAATCCGGGGTCTCGGACTCGATGAGGCAAAGGCCGATAATCGAATTTTGGCGGCCTGTTGTGGCTTGCGGGCCAACGGATCGGAGGTCTGCGTTGTCACCAACGACACGGCGATGCGGATCAAGGCCTCGCAACTCGGATTTCACGCCGCAGAACATACGCGCGCAAACAAATTGACCATTGAGGCCGGATACGGCGCGTGGCCGGTCTTTGAAGTATCGAGCGCGTTGGTGTCTGACATCCACCACGCGGGCAGCGACGGCGTGCCATTCGTGCTCGTCCCCGAGAACAATCGTGAAGTGACCGATCTGGAGACGAACAGCTTCGCCGTGGTTCGTTCAGGATCCTCGTCGGCATTGGTGCGGTCAGTCGACAAGACGCTTCGCGTTCTCCCGACGTCGCAGGAGGCCTACGGTCTGCGTCCCCGCTCGAAAGAGCAACGGGCAGCGCTTGACCTGTTGCTTGATCCTGAGGTCACCGTGGTGGCCCTCGATGGCACGGCGGGCACGGGCAAGACGATCCTCGCGCTCGCCGCCGGGCTTGAGCAGGTGGTGGAGCGTCACGCCCGCTACGAACGTCTCGCCGTGTATCGCCCGATCGTGCCGGTCGGTCATGCCGACCTGGGGTTCCTCCCCGGATCACTGGAGGAGAAGCTCGAGCCGTGGATGGCGGCCATCGTGGACGCGTTGGTCGCCCTTACTGATGACGGTAGTTTCTTGACCGCTCAGGAGGTCATGACCGAGTTGGTCGATCGACGCAAGCTCACCATGGAGAGCGTCACGTTCCTACGTGGACGTACCTTGCAGTCCAGCTTCATTGTCGTCGACGAAGCGCAAAATCTGGAACCGACGACGGTGAAGACGATTCTCACTCGCGTCGGGGAAGGCGCGAAAATCGTGTTCTGCGGTGACCGGGATCAGATCGATGCCCCGTATCTCTCGAAGCACAACAATGGCCTCGCCGTGCTGCTCGACGCCTTTCGCGGGCAACGCTGTTTCGGTGGCGTGAGGCTGGCGTCGTGCGAGCGTTCCGAAGTTGCCGCGTTGGCTGCGCAACTGCTGTAACCGCTCATTCGGTTCTTGCCGCTGGTTCAGCCTCCGAGAAACACCCGCTGCACGTCAGCGTTGTTCTTCAGTTCTGCCGCCGTGCCGGTGATCTGCACCCGTCCCTCGCTCATTACGTACCCGCGGTCGGCCAGAGCCAAGGCCAATGGTGCGCTCTGGTCCACGAGAAGTACCGTAAGTCCTTCATCGCGGTGGAGGCGCCTGATGTAGGTAAAGAGTTCGGCGACCAGTTTCGGAGCAATGCCGAGCGAGGGTTCGTCGAGCATAAGCAACTGCGGACGATTCACCAATGCGCGGGCGCACGCCAGCATTTGCGCTTCGCCACCTGAAAGCGTGCCCGCTTGCTGGTCGGCTCGTTCGCGCA
>JAYVSS010000177.1:0-32167 GCA_043775075.1 Acidimicrobiia bacterium | reverse complement strand
GAGAATGTTGGCGACTTTGTCCCAGTTGGAGCCTTCGTTATAGCTCAGCCGAATTGGGGCATCGAGCTTGTTGCCCGCTGCTTGCCATGCGGCAAAGTCGGCCTTGGCGCCATCAACATTGCGGGTGACGCCGAGTCCGAGGCCGGTGGTCCGACCCGGAATACCGTTAGGCACGAGCTGATCGGTCGGCTTGCGCTGGCCTTGATAGATCACTTCGGAGATCTGGCTCCGGTCTACGGCTTTTATGATGGCCTTACGCAGCAGCACGTTCTTGGCGCCACCAACGACTGGATCCTCCCAGTTGAATCCCCAGTAATCGGTACCGAGTACCGTTCCGAGACCTTGCTCGCCATAGGCTGCAGCCGCCGCCTTGTACTGCCCGGCGGGCACCGAAGCGCTGAGGCCTTGACCAGATTGAAACGAGTTATAAGCGGCGTTTACGTCCTTGGTGATCAAGAAGTCAATCTCGGCCAGGGTGCCTTTCTTGCCGGTGTACTTCGGATTGCGAATGAGCTTGACGGCGCCGCCAGCCTGCTTGGAGATTTGCTCCTTGAGCATGTAAGGACCGTTTCCGATCAGCTTGGTGCCCGACTCCTCGACCTTGAGGTCGGCGGTGGCCATGGCCTTCGGAATCGGCGAGTACACCGGGTGCGAGGCAATTGCCGGGAATCCACCGAACGGGATGGTGAGAGTGACCGTCAACGTCATCGCCTTGTCGTTGGCGACGACACCCGACAACGCCGTCGCAGTCTTGTCGTCTACGGCTTTCTTTCCTTCGATGAGGTCGAGGTGATATGCGACTTCGGATGCCGTCGCCGGATTTGCCGCCCTTTCCATTCCTCGCTTGAAGCTCGACGGCAGCACCGGCTCACCGTTGCTGAACTTCAAGCCTTTCTTGATGGTGAATACCCAAGTCTTGCCGCTGTCGGCAGTGGTCCACTTACTAGCCGACGCGGGCACCAGAGTGCCGCTGGCATCAGTATCGGTCAGGGAGTCGTACATCAAGATCGCCACTTGCGCGCCGGTCAGTGTCGACGTGAGCTGGGGATCGATGTGATCGGGCTCGCCGGCAGCGAAGTTCTGCAAGTCGACAAAGACCGCGCCAGCGGGCTTCTTCGTGGCGGCATGGGCGGCGGGGACGGTACCGGCGAACACGGCGAGAGCCGTGGCACCGATAGCTACTGCATGGCGGGTACGCAAGGGAGAAAACCTCCAAAAAGGGTGTGGTTGGGAGTGGAGCACCGGCGAGCCGGGTGTCTGAGGTTGAGCAGACGGGTTCTGCGGATGGTGCAAAGCAGAGCTGTTACAAACGAATAGTTAAAGCCATCGTGAGGAAGATCCACACGAGCGAAGCCAACACCGTCATACGGGTGAGATTTCGCTCAACCACGGTGGAGCCGGCCGCAGCTGCGCCCATGCCACCGCCGAACATGTCGGAGAGTCCTCCGCCTTTTCCGCTATGCAGAAGAACGAGCACGACCAGCACGATCGAGCACAACACATAGAGCACAACGAGCGGAATGGTGAGAAGCACTACTGAACTCCTGGTTGGAGAGGAATGAGGAAGCGTAGCAAGCAGCTAGCAAGCGCGGGGTGAATGCCCCTAGCCGAGCGCTGCTAACGCGGAGCGGCTTGAACGATCTTGGAGAAATCGTCGGGATCGAGACTGGCTCCGCCGACGAGCAGACCGTCGATGTCTTCCTGGCTGAGCAGTTCGTTGGCGTTGGCCGCCTTGGCCGACCCGCCGTATTGGACCCGAACGCGAAGCGCCGCCTCGTGGCCGAATGACTCTGAAATTTGGGCGCGAACGGCAGCACACATGGTTTGCGCGTCGTCGGAAGTCGCAGTGAGACCGGTGCCGATCGCCCAGATGGGCTCGTAGGCCACGACGATCTTGGCCACATCCTCGGCCTTCACCTTGGCCAAACCAGCGATGATCTGCCCCCGAACGATTGTCTCGGCGTCGCCCGCCTCACGTTGTTCGAGCGTCTCGCCGCAGCACATGATCGGCACCATGGCGTGCTTGAGCACCGCCTTCACCTTCCCATTGACGACGTCGTCGGTATCGCCAAACATCTGGCGACGCTCCGAATGACCAACGATCACGTAGGCCACATCGAGCTTGGCCAGCATCGCCACGCTCACTTCGCCGGTGAAGGCGCCCTTCTCGTCGGGATGGCAGTTTTGCGCGCCGAGGAGGATGCGCGCGTGCTTCTCCCCCGCCAGAAACGTTTGGACTGATCGGAGATCGGTGAACGGCGGATGCACGCTCACATCGGCGTGGGCGTAGTCCTCCTTGGCCAACCGAAAGTGGAGCTTCTCGATGCAATGAATCGCCTCAAGATGGTTGTGATTCATTTTCCAATTACCACTGATGAGCGGCATGCGGGTCTTTGGCATCGTTACAGTCCCATTCGTGTGGCCGCCGCCCGGAGGGCGGCAAGACCGGGCAGATCGCCCTGTTCGAGGTATTCCAACGACGCCCCGCCGCCGGTGGATACGTGATCCACCTCATCGTCGAGTTTGAATTTGGCGAGGGCCGCCGCGCTATCGCCACCACCCACGATGGTGAACGCCTTCGTCTCGGCCATGGCGTTGGCGACAGCTCGGGTACCGCCGGCGAACCGGTCGTCTTCGAACACGCCCATCGGACCGTTCCAAAACACCGTCCGTGCTTCGAGAAGGAGGTCACCAAATTCAGCCGCCGTGCCCGGGCCAATGTCCAGGCCCTTCCACCCGTCAGGGAGCGACACACCAGCTTGGCGAACCTCCCCTGAGCGCTTGGCGGCGTCGGACCCGAACTGACCTTCCGGGGAAAGCGCAGTGAGGTCGTGCGGCAGCACAATCTTGTCGCCCGCCTCGGCCAGGAGCCGGGTGCAGGTCTCGACCATGTCGGGCTCGAACAACGAACCACCGATCGGAAAACCCTTGGCTGTAAGGAAGGTAAAGCACATGCCGCCGCCGATGAGGATCTTGTCCACCTTGGGCAGCAGAGCGCCGATGACGGCAAGCTTGTCGCTCACTTTTGAACCACCAAGCACACATATGAACGGCCGCTTGGGCGAATGGAGAAGTCCCCCCAGGACCTCCACTTCCTTGGCCAGGAGCCGACCGGCGGCACTGGGCAGAAACGCTGGCGGTCCGACGATCGACGCATGTGAACGATGGGCCGCCCCGAACGCATCGTCGACATAGAGATCTTGACCGGCGATAAGTTCGGCGACGAACGCCGGATCGTCGCTCTCTTCGCCGGGACTAAAGCGGAGGTTATCGAGCAATGCCACCTTCGGGGCGAGTTCCGCCAAGCGCTCCCGAACAGGGTCCATCGAGTACTTCGCGTCTGGCTTGCCCTTCGGGCGACCGAGATGCGAACACGCAGTTACGGCGGCCCCGCGATCAACGAGCCATTGGAGCGTGGGCAGCGCAGCCCGGATGCGCAGATCGTCGTCGATCGTCGCTCCGGAGTCCGAGCGGGTTATCGGCACGTTGAAATCGCACCGGACTAATACTCGTTTGCCGGAAACGTCCGGGAGGTCCTCGAGTTCGGGGACGCCATGCTTCATATGTCTACCTATCGATCGGTAAGAAGTACGGGCGCAAACGAATCAGCGCTTCGGACTCTTCTTGCCCACGTAGCGGACGAGATCGACGAGACGGTTGGAGTATCCCCACTCGTTGTCGTACCAGCCGAACACCTTGACCATGTTGCCAATGACCTGGGTCAGCTGGGCGTCGTAGGTGCAGCTGTACGGGGTACCGACCACGTCTGAGCTGACGATCTCATCGGTGGTGTAGTGCAGGATGCCCTTGAGGCGGCCCTTGGTTCCCGCCGCTTTGAACGCTGCGTTGACCTGATCAACAGTCACGTCCTGCTTGAGCAGACCAGTGAAGTCCGTGATCGAACCGCAGGGGATGGGGACGCGGAGAGACTGACCATCGAGACGGCCCTTCATCGTCGGCAACACCAGGCTGGTGGCCCGGGCGGCGCCGGTGGACGACGGAATGATGTTGATTGCCGCGGCCCGGGCCCGACGAAGGTCCTTGTGCGGACCGTCGACCAAGGACTGATCGCCCGTGTACGCGTGCACCGTGGTCATGAGGCCCTTATCCACGCCGAACGCGTCATCCAGGACCTTGATCATCGGGACGAAGCAGTTCGTGGTGCACGAGGCGTTGGACACGACGACGTGCTTCTTAGGATCGAAATCATCCTCGTTCACGCCGACGACGAACGTGGCGTCTGCCCCCGCGCTGGGCGCGCTTACGATTACTCGCCTGGCGCCTGCTTCGACATGCATTGCGGCCTTATCGCGGTCGGTGAAAATACCGGTGGACTCGACCACGATGTCCACGCCGAGATCGGCCCACGGTAGGGCCTTGGGGTCGCGCTGCGCGAGCACAAGGAACTCGTCGCCATCCACCGTGATGCCGTTTTTCGACAGCTTGACGGCGTTGGGAAGCTGACCCATTACCGAGTCGTACTTGAGAAGATGGGCAAGCGTTTCGATGGTCGTGAGGTCGTTCACGGCGACGAAGTCGATGTCCTTTTTGCCGGTCTTCAGCTGCTGCTCGATCACCGCCCGGAGGAAGTTACGGCCGATCCGACCAAATCCATTGATACCGACACGCACTGTCATGACTGAGTTAAGGCTCCTCGTGATGCCCGGCGCTGTCCGTGCCCGGGACCTTCGTCCGACCTCGTGATCGGAGCGCTCCATGCTTGCATCGTTTTCGGATCCCCCGCGTGCATTCCGAACGGGTATCTGTACAAACGATGAAGGGAAGGTTCGACCCGCCCGTCTAGATGGGCAAAAACGAATCTGTCAATGATGCAGATCGCGCAACGCCGACGCCATGCTCTCCGGATCGTGCAATCGCCGATCAGCGCTGGCGAGGTCGCGGGCAACGACCGCAACCCCATCGAGCGAACCGAGCACCAAACAATTTCGGTCTACCAGGACAACATCGGGAGTAACGCCGTGCGAGCGGAGCGCATCGACATGGGCGGCTACGTCGAAGCCAGTGGTTTCCGGATGTTGCTCACCGAGGTTGGCGACGTAGATACGCGTGGCCTTCGATGCGGACACGGCGTCTCTGATGGCCGGGATCGCCAGTACCGCCAACACGCTGGTGAACAACGAGCCAGGCCCGAGGATCAACTGATCCGCCTCAGCGATCGCCCGGAGCGCCTCCTCGGGAACGGACGGGTCGGCTGGCACCACCCCGATCGACATCAGGTGCGGGGTCTTTCCGACTTCGACTTCGCCCTCGACCGTTCTCCGTCCGCCGGGGGACTCGGGATCTCGGTGAACCGCCTTGAGAGTCACCGGTTCGATCGTGGCCGGGACCACACGACCGACTCCGCCCAGCAGCCGCAGACATTCGTCGATGGCCGCGCCGAAACTACCGAGCGTGTCGGTCAGTCCCGCCAGGACGATGTTGCCGACAGGATGGCCGTCAAGGTCGGAACCGTCGAAACGATGCTCGAACGCGTCGGCCCACACATTCCCCCCGGCGGCCAGAGCCACGAGACAGCGTCGTAGGTCGCCCGGAGCCGGAATCCCGAACGCCTCACGTAGACGACCACTGGACCCGCCATCGTCGGCGACCGAGACAATTCCGGTAATGCGGCTGGCGTACAGACGCGCCGCCCGCAACGTGGCCGAGAGTCCGTACCCGCCACCAAGTGCCACGACGTAGGGGCCGTCAACGCTGAGCGGGGCACCATCGGACGCCCTTCGAGCGGGCAAACACGGCACTCGGCTCACCGCTTGTCCAGGTCACGATGGCGAACGTTGGCGGGAAATCCGAGTGTTGCGAGCCGCGTTCCCAGCTCGTGGCTCACGGCGACGGAACGATGCTGTCCGCCGGTGCACCCGATGCCGATTGACAAGTAGCTCTTTCCCTCGCTGACGTACGCCGGCAGCAACATGGCGAGCATGGACTCGAGGTGTTCGAGAAACGCCTGCGTCATGGGGTTCGTCATCACGTAGTTGCGCACCGGCTCATCGAGGCCGGTGAACGGGCGGAGCTCGTCGACCCAGTGCGGATTGGGCAGGAACCGGAGGTCGAACACCAGGTCAACGTCCGTCGGTAGACCGTGTTTGAACCCAAAGGACACGACGTTGATCGACATCGTGGACGCGTCCTCAGTGAAGGCCTGAACTATGCGCGCTTTCAAATCGTGAACATTCAGCGTCGTGGTGTCGATGACCAAATCGCCCTGACCCTTGAGAAGCTCCATGACCCGCCGCTCGCGGTTGATGCCATCCGCTACGCGGTCGTTTTCGGCCGACGGATGACGCCTTCGGGTGCCCTCATAGCGGCGAACGAGTACCTCGTCACTCGCTTCCAAAACGACAATACGGACGCGAGCGCCAGTGCGTCGCAGCTGCTCCACCGCCTGGTCGAAGCGCCCTCCAGGAGCGAGTTCTTCGGGCGTATTCCGGGTGACGACGAACACGACCCGATCGATGGTGGCATCGGGAGTGGCAACGAGTTCGGCCACCTTGCTCACCAACTGCAACGGCAGGTTGTCGATCACGAACCAACCGAGGTCTTCGAACACGTTCGCCGCCGTCGAGCGTCCGGCCCCGGACATCCCCGTCAGCAGAACAAACTCAGGCATCGGTCAGGCCGCCTTGCGAGCATGGAGCAGGAGCAGCCTCGGGATCGTTCCCGCTTCGCCGTATTCCCCCGCTTTTTCCAGGAACCCCACCGGCGGCGCCGGTCCTTGCATCTCGATCAGGTGCATTCCGGCGGCGGCCATAGCGTTCACATACCGAGACATCGGTCGATGGACAAAGGGGATGAAGACGTTCTTCTCGACCTCCTCGATTTCGTCGGCTTCGATCAGATACGGACCGATGCGCCAATACTGCTCATCGAGAATGTGATCGTCGATCCATCCGCTGCCCGGAGTCTGCAAAAGTGGATGGTTGAGGAAGAAAATGAAACGCCCTCCCGGTTCGAGAACTCGGCCAACCTCAGCAATGGCCTCGTCCATGGCGCTGATGTGCTCGAACACGAGACAGGCAAGCACTACATCGAACGACGCATTGGGAAACGGGAGCAACGCCGCTTCCGCCCGGGCATAGCTCGGACCGCCGCCGCGTTGCTGGGCGAAGCCGATCTGAGCCATCGTGGGATCGACACCGACGCAGGTGGCCCCGAGCTTGACCGCCACTCGGGCCAGCTGACCGTCTCCGGTACCCACATCGAGCACCCGCCTGGCGCCGACGAGGCGTTCGGCGGCCATCGGCACGATCTGCTCGACGTATTCCACGTCCGCTCCCTCGGTGAAACCCTCCTGCCACCAAGTGGCGTTGATCTCCCAGAGCTCTTCGCGTTCAGATCGCATCGCCCTAGTCTGCCCGGCGAACGTGAACGCCCCTGGTCGGCGCGGGTCGTCCGGGTCGTTGGGGTTTGCTACGGGGCGGCGTTCGCACTCTCGGGTTTCCCGTGCAACTTTTCGTACACGGCGTCGACGACCACGTTCGGAAGCCACGTGAGTGCCTGCAGTTGTTCCAGACTCGCCTTCTTCACCGCACCGACTCCGCCGAGTTCCTTCATGAGGCGCTTCTTGCGGGTATCGCCGAGGCCGGCGATGTCGTCAAGCACGCTTGCGGTCATCCGCTTGCCTCGAAGCTCGCGGTGATAGGTGATGGCAAATCTGTGGGCTTCATCGCGTAGTCGTTGCAGCAGATAGAGCGCTTCAGATTGGCGGGGTAAGCGGATCGGTTCGCTCTGCCCCGGAACGAAGACCTCCTCGAATTGCTTGGCCAACGAACACACGCTGATTTCGTCGTCCAGGCCGAGATCTTCGAGGACTTTGACCACCGCGCTCAACTGCCCCTTGCCGCCGTCGATGACCAAGAGATTGGGTGGATAGCGAAATTTGCCCCGCTCCTCGATCGGCTGTTCTCGGTCTCGCAGGTACGCGGTAAGCCGTCGGGTCAACACCTCTTCCATGGCGGCGAAGTCGTCGTTGCCGAGCGAGCTTCCATCGTCGGCCCGGCGCACTTTGAATCGACGGTATTCGCGCTTATTGGCGAGCGCGTCTTCGAACACCACCATCGACGACACGTAGTCCGAGCCCTGAATATGGCTGTTGTCGTAACACTCGATGCGCAGCGGGGCGTCCGGCAGACCGAGGAAGTCCTGTAGTTCATTGAGCGCCCGCGCTCGGGCGTTGTGGTCGGCGCTACGGCGCATGCGGTTGCGGGTGAACTCGTCCTTGGCATTCGAGGTCACCGTGTCCATGAGCGCCTTCTTCTCACCCCGCTCGGGTACGCGGATCACCACGCGCTGCGACATCCGTCCGGGGCCGGAAACCCGCAGGTCATTGCGCCGATGGGCGAGGAATTCTTCGTAGATATCCACGTCGTCCGGGAGCGATGGAACGAGCACCTCCTTGGGGTATCCGGAGGGCGGAGCGTCGTAATACAACTCCTCGAGGATCTGGCCCATCAGCGCGCCGGCGCTGAGCTCCTCGACCTTGTCCACGATGAAGCCCTTGCGACCGACGACGCGCCCCTTACGAACGAAGAACATCTGCACGGCGGCTTCGAGTTCGTCTTCGACCATGCCAATGACATCAAGATCATCCGTGGTCTCGGCCACCAGCTGCTGCTTCTCGACCGCCCGCCGCACACTATTGAGACGGTCACGTAGCCTAGCGGCGCGCTCGAATTCGAGCGCGTCCGATGCTCCCATCATCTCGGCTTCGAGGCGCTTGAGCATCGGCCCGGTTTCCCCATCGAGAAAATCAACCAGGTCGCTCACGAGCGTGTCGTAGACCGGTTTCGTTACCTCGTCTACGCACGGGCCGGAGCACTTCTCGATGTGGAAAAGGAGGCAGGGTTTTCCCAGTTTCGAATGATATGCGAGCTTATTATCACTGCACGTACGAATAGGAAAACTGCGGAGCAAAAGGTCGAGGGTTTCCCGGATCGCATAAGCGTTCCCATACGGACCGAAATACTTCGTTCCCTTGTCTTTGGTGCCCCGGCGGACCATAGCCCGCGGCCATTGATCGGCCATCGTGACGGCGAGATACGGATAGCTCTTGTCGTCGCGAAGTCGAATATTGAACCGCGGCCGAAACTGCTTGATAAGCGAGTATTCGAGCATCAACGCTTGGACTTCGGTCTCCACGGTGATCCACTCAACGGTCTCAGCCGTGGACACCATCTGCGCCGTTTTCGGATGCAACAGATACGGGTTCCCGAAGTAGCTGTTCAGCCGGCTGCGGAGGGATTTCGCCTTACCGACGTAGATAACCCGACCTTCTGCGTCTTTGAATTGATACGAGCCGGGTTGATCGGGAATCGTCCGGGCCGGGGGACGGAGTACCACTACGTCGCTCCGAGCGTGCGCGGATGGTGTCGGGATTGCTGTCTGAGGAGGCGCCGATGTGGATCAGCGGTAAGGGCCATGGGCGCGGCTCGCTTCATCGGCTACGAAACGCTGGCGAGGGTCTTGCGGGTGCGCTTCTTCCCTGTGTCGGCTCGCGCCGGCGAAGCTTCACCCGGGGCCTTACCGGCCAGGAGCGGGGCCAGGAACCGCCCGGTGTGGCTCGGTCCGTGTTTCGCCACATCTTCGGGCGTACCCTCACACACGATCAACCCGCCGCCGTTTCCACCCTCCGGGCCGAGATCAATGACCCAGTCCGCCGTCTTAATGACGTCGAGGTTGTGCTCGATCACGATGACGGTGTTGCCCTGATCGACAAGGCGGCTGAGCACGATCAGGAGGCGGCGAATGTCTTCGAAATGCAAACCCGTGGTGGGTTCGTCGAGCACGTAAACCGTCTTTCCCGTGGGTCGCTTCGAGAGTTCGGCCGACAGCTTGATGCGCTGCGCTTCGCCCCCGGAAAGGGTGGTGGCCGGTTGGCCGAGGCGCACATAGCCAAGCCCCACATCACACAGCGTTTGCATATGACGAGCAATACGGGGCTGATTCTCAAAGAACGTCGCAGCATCTTCGGCCGGGAGATTCAGGACATCAGCGATGTTCTTGCCTTTGAATGTGACGTCGAGCGTGTCTCGGTTGTACCTCGCCCCCTTGCATACTTCGCACGGGACGTACACGTCTGGAAGGAAGTTCATCTCGATCTTGATCGTGCCATCGCCGGCGCACGATTCGCACCGACCGCCTTTCACGTTGAACGAAAATCGCCCTTGTTGATAGCCGCGGACCTTCGCTTCGTTCGTGGTGGAAAACAACTTGCGAATGTGGTCGAACACGCCCGTATAGGTGGCGGGATTGGAACGAGGGGTGCGACCGATCGGCGACTGATCGATGGCGATCACCTTGTCGATGACTCCGATACCGTCTATCCCTTTGTGGAGCCCGGGCACGGTCTTGGCTCGATAGATCTTCTGCATCAACGAGTTAAGGAGGATGTCGTTGACCAGCGTGGACTTTCCTGAGCCGGAGACGCCGGTGACGGCGACAAATTTCCCCAGCGGGAAATCCACCGTGACGTTTTGGAGGTTGTTCTCACGCGCCCCGCGCACAGTGAGGAACAAGCCGTTTCCCGGACGGCGCTTGGCCGGGACCTCGATACGACGGGTACCGTTCAAGTACTGACCGGTGATGGACCGCTCCGACGCGATGAGGTCTTCGAGCGGGCCCGAAACGATGACTTCTCCGCCGTGCTCGCCGGCCCCCGGACCAATGTCCACAATGTGGTCGGCCACCCGAATGGTGTCTTCGTCGTGCTCTACCACGATCACCGTGTTCCCCAATTCACGGAGATGCTCGAGGGTCTTGATTAAGCGGTGATTGTCTCGCTGGTGGAGCCCAATCGACGGCTCGTCGAGAACGTAGAGCACGCCGACGAGGCCCGAGCCGATTTGGCTGGCCAGGCGAATGCGCTGCGCCTCTCCTCCGGCGAGGGTGGCGGCCGAACGATTTAGCTGGAGATAGTCGAGCCCGACATCGAGCAGGAACTTCAGGCGGGCATTGACTTCCTTGACGACGCGTTCGGCAATCATCAGGTCACGGGCGCTCAGCGTGAGACCGAGCAGGAATTTCGCTGAGTCCCCGATCGACAGGGTGCCCACTTCGAAGATGCTCTTGCCGTTGATCGTGACGGCAAGCGAGGCCTTGTTCAGACGAGCGCCACCACAATCGTGGCACGCCACCTCGCGCATGTACCCCTCCATTTGCTCTCGGGACCACTCGCCTTCGGCTTCAGAATGTCGGCGTTTGAGCCACGGAATGACGCCCTCAAACACGCTGTTGTACGCCCGCGAGCGCCCGTAGCGATTGCGGTATTCGACATGCACCGTCTTTGTGCCGGTGCCGTTGAGCACCACCTTTTGCTGCGCTTTGGTGAGCTTGCGCCACGGGGTCTTCAGGTCGAAGTTGTACTCCTCGGATACGGCTTCGAGGATGCGGGCGAAGTACTCGCCTTTGGCCCCCGCCCACGGGGCGATGGCCCCTTGGATGATGGCCATGTCGTCGTCGGGAACAACGAGTTCGGGGTCCACCTCAAACGTGGTGCCGAGACCGTTGCACACCTTGCACGCACCGTACGGCGAGTTGAAGGAGAAGTTCCTCGGAGCAAGTTCGTCGAAGCTGGTGCCACACGTGGGACACGCCAAATACTGGCTGAAGGTGAGCACCTCGGCGTCTTCTCCGGCCTTCGTTTCTTTTGGAACCAGCTCGATTTCGGCGACGCCTTCGGCTAAGCGGAGGGCCGTCTCCAACGAATCCGTGAGGCGCCGCTCAATGCCCGGACGAGAAACCAGCCGGTCGATCACGACCGAGATCGAGTGGTTCTCGTATCGGCCTAACTCGATCGTTTCCGTCAACTCCCGAATCTCACCGTCTACCTTGGCGCGGGCGTAGCCCTGCTTGGCGAGGTCGGCGAGGAGCTCCAGGTACTCACCCTTACGGCCACGGACGACCGGGGCCAAGACCTGAAAGCGCGTGCCCTCGGGAAGCTGGAGAATGCGGTCAACGATCTGCTGGGGCGTTTGGCGCTCCAGACGGGTGCCGTCGTTCGGGCAGTGTTGCACGCCGATACGGGCAAACAAAAGCCGCAGGTAGTCGTAAATCTCGGTGACCGTACCTACGGTGGACCGCGGGTTGCGCGACGCCGACTTCTGGTCGATTGAGATTGCTGGAGACAGGCCCTCGATAAAGTCGACATCAGGCTTGTCCATCTGCCCGAGGAACTGGCGGGCGTACGCACTTAAGCTCTCGACGTAGCGGCGTTGGCCCTCGGCGTAAATTGTGTCGAAGGCCAGCGACGACTTGCCTGAACCGGAGAGCCCGGTGAACACGATCAACTTGTCCCGTGGTAGGTCGATCGAGACGTTTTTTAGGTTGTGCTCACGCGCACCACGGACAATTAAACGATCGGACACACGTTCGAGCCTATCGCTCTACCCCCTTTAAAAAGACCGAAACAACGCCAATGTGGGGCCCTTCGCCAACTCATTCGGTGAGTTCCTTCTTGAGGTCGTTGATCTCATCTCGAAGGCGGGCGGCGTACTCGAAACGAAGGTCGGTGGCGGCCTCCTTCATCTCCTCTTCGAGCACCAGAATGAGGCGTTCGAGTTCTGACTTCGGCAGTTCTTTGAACTCGCTGCGGACGTCGCCTGGACGGCGTTTGCGGCGATCGCTGCCCGGAACGGTGGATCGTTGGGCTGCTTCTTCCGGCCGCAGCATCGCCAAGATATCGGTGACTGCCTTGCGAATCGTCTCCGGCTCAATGCCGTGCTCGAGGTTGTACGCAATTTGCTTCTGGCGACGCGCATGGGTGACGGTGATGGCCCGATCCATAGAGCCGGTCAAGCGATCGGCGTACATGATCACCTGACCATTGACGTTTCGAGAAGCTCGGCCAACGGTTTGAACGAGCGAAGTCTCGCTACGGAGAAAACCTTCTTTGTCTGCGTCCAGGATGCAGACAAGTGACACTTCCGGAAGGTCAAGGCCTTCGCGCAGCAAATTGATGCCGACGAGCACGTCAAACTCACCGAGGCGCAAATCACGGAGAATTTCGATGCGCTCGATCGTGTCGATCTCCGAGTGCAGGTATCGGACCTTGAGGCCTTGCTCCAGTAGATAGTCCGTGAGGTCCTGCGCCATCCGCTTGGTGAGCGTGGTCACCAGCACCCGTTCGCCAACGGCAATCCGCTTGCGGGCTTCCTCCATCAGGTCATCGATCTGGCCTTTCGTGGGCTTCACGACAATTTCTGGATCGATGAGTCCGGTGGGGCGCACGACCTGCTCCACCACCTGACTCGACTGTCCAACTTCGTAGGCACTGGGCGTGGCGGACACGAACACGACCTGATTGAGCTTTTCGTAGAACTCGTCGAATCGCAGCGGTCGGTTATCACCGGCACTGGGCAAGCGGAACCCATGGTCGATCAACGTCTCCTTGCGGGAGCGGTCCCCCTGGTACTGCCCGTGGACCTGAGGAACGGCAATATGCGACTCGTCGATGACCAGCAAAAAGTCCTTGGGGAAGTAGTCGATCAGGGTGAACGGAGCCTCGCCCGGATTGCGGCCGTCGATATGGCGGCTGTAGTTCTCGATGCCGTTGCAGTACCCAACTTCGGCCATCATTTCCAGGTCATACTGCGTGCGCATCTGCAGACGCTGGGCCTCGAGCAGTTTGTTCTCTTCCTTGAACCAGGCCAGGCGCTGCTGCAGCTCAACCTCAATGGTCGTAATTGCTCGCTGGATCCGTTCTTCGCCCGCCACGTAGTGGGTGGCGGGGAACACCATGACCTCGCTGAGTTCGCCGAGCTGTTCTCCGGTCACCGGATCGACCATGACGAGTCGTTCGACGGTGTCTCCAAACATTTCGATGCGCAGGACATGCTCTTCGTAGGATGGATGAACCTCGACGGTGTCTCCTCGGACACGGAAGTTGCCGCGCACGAGGTTGGCGTCGTTGCGGTCGTATTGCATTTCAACGAGCCGGCGAAGAATCGATCGTTGGTCATACTCCACGCCGGTGTGAAGCTCGAGCAACTGACCCGAGTACTCGGCGGGGTTCCCCATCCCGTAGATACAGCTGACCGACGCCACGACGATGGTGTCTCGGCGAGTGAGCAAGCCCGATGTGGCGGCGTGACGGAGGCGATCGATCTCATCGTTGATCGACGAGTCCTTCTCGATGTAGGTGT
This sequence comes from Acidimicrobiia bacterium, assembly GCA_043775075.1. Taxonomy (GTDB): domain Bacteria; phylum Actinomycetota; class Acidimicrobiia; order Acidimicrobiales; family JANYDT01; genus JANLQX01. Next base: position 18,011 of record JAYVSS010000177.1, on the reverse strand, counting down.
CCGACGACGGGATGTACGCCTCAGGCTGGTAGTAGTCGTAGTAGCTGACGAAATACTCGACCCGATTGTTGGGGAAGAACTCACGAAACTCGTTGGCCAGCTGGGCGGCGAGAGACTTATTCGGCGCCAAGATCAGCGTGGGTTTCTGCACCTGCTCGATCGTCCACGCAATCGTGGCTGATTTACCCGACCCGGTGATTCCGAGCAACGTCTGGAAGCGGTCACCCCGCTCGATACCTGCGGTCAGGGCCAAAATGGCGGCGGGTTGGTCACCGGCCGGTTGAAACGGCGACTCGACCCTGAATGGCTTTCCCGGAAGGAGTCTGGGCCCCGTTGCGGGGGGGGACGCGGACGGACCGGACGGGCCGAACGACTCGGACGAACGAGCGAGAGCCAGGTCGTTGGCCAACTCGGTTGCGACATCGGTGGAAACGGCAGCCATTCCATCGAGTGTACGGACCCCCTATGACAATTCTTCCCGCGGCAGCCCGAAATTCGACTCCGCAAGGGTGCCGATCCAGTCCGCCAGAGCGTCGATTTGCGGCGTCAGTTCGTCCACGGTGCCGGTGTTGTCGATCACCCGATCGGCCTTCGCCACCCGTTCCGATCGGGCCATTTGCGCCGCCACCCGTTTCCGCGCATCGCTCTCTTCGAAGCCTCGGAGCGCCACGAGCCGTCCGATGGCCACCTCCGGATCGACGTCGACGACCACCGTTCCCACGAGTCCTTCTCGCTCACGGTCGAACAACAACGCGGCATCGAGCACCACGATCCGGCTGGTTCCGGCGTGAACCCGAATCTGGCGATCAATTTCTGCGGCGATCGCCGGATGAGTGATCGCGTTCAGCGCAGCGAGGCCTTCCGGCGTGGCAAACGCCCGGGTTGCCAGCATTCTGCGGTCGAGGGTGCCGTCGGGCCGAAGCACATCCGGGCCGAACCGGCGGGCCAGTTCGCCGAGCGCCGGCGTGCCCGGTTCCACGATTTGACGGGCAATGAGGTCAGCATCGACAATCACCGCGCCACGTTGGGCGAGAGCAGCCGAAACAGTGGATTTTCCGGCACCGATACCCCCGCCCAGCCCGATCAACTTCATATGCCCGACGGTACCCGATGTGTCCGTAGGTCGAGCGGCTCCGCTGGCGTGTGGCGCGTGGTTTAAGAATCCCCTCCGGTGGGTCGATAACCAATCCAAGCCCATGACTAATCCGACGCTCTCGCTACGACTCCCGAAGAGCACCACGATGAGCGAGCCCGACCGGCTCGAACCATTCGAGGGACCGGTCTCGGTGATCCGGGTTGCGGTTCTCGTCGTTACCGCTTTCCTCGTTCTACTCGACGCTCCAAACGCGGCCAACGACCGGCCCGTGGTTGGCCTGGCAGTGATCATCATGTGGACGATCATGCGCATGCTCTCGCCCATTGCCCACCGCGGGAATGAACGAGTTCTTGCCCTCAATATCCTGTTCGACCTGGCCCTGCCCATGGCGATCGTTTGCTTCACCGGGTTCTGGGCCTCTCCCCTGGCCCTGTGCCTCTTACCGGGCATTGTGATCGGCGGTTTCGCTCACGGCGGTCCGCTCGTCGTTGGTTACGGCTCGCTCGTCGGCATCATCGTCAGTCTCATCGGCATCGCCAGCCACGGGACCAAGGAAACCGCGGATCTTGAACGGGCGAGCATCTGGATGCTGTCGCTGGTGGTGATTGCTGCTCTCGCCGGAGTCGGCCACCGCGTTGTACGCGAAACCGATCGAAGGCGAACTGCTGATGCGGACGCCATGGGCCAACTGACGCGAGCCAACCAACTCCTGGCGTCGCTGCACCAACTGGCCCAGTCTCTGCCGGCTTCGCTAGACCTCGAAGACGCGTTGGTGCGCACGTGCGCCAACGCCAAGACCCTCCTAAGGGCCGATGCCGTCGGCATTTTTTTGTTCGACAACATCCACTCGGCCTGGTCGTGCGCCCGAGCCGATGGTCTGCGCATCGCCGAAAGCCTCGATCTCACGACCCTACCCATCGCCTTTCGAGACGCGATCACCCAGCGCACCCATTTGTCGTCGGCGGAACGTGACGGGGGAACGTTGCTCGGGACGGATGGCTCGTCTGGCTTATACGGGCCACTCGTGGCGCGGTCCTCTCTTATCGGGGCCATCGCCATCGAATGGACCGGGCAACCACGATCAGGCCTGGAAGATGCACAGCAGCGTGAGGTTCTTCGCAGTCTTTCTGAACCGGCGGCGATCGGCATCGACAACGCCCGGCTTTTCTCGCGGATTCGTGGCGTGGCCGCCAGCGAGGAACGCAGTCGTATCGCTCGCGATCTCCACGACCGCATCGGACAGTCGCTTGCGTACCTCGGGTTTGAACTCGATCGCAGCGCCAAGACCGTCGGCGACCCAACCGTTTCGACCGAGCTCATCCGACTCCGCAGTGAGGTGACGAGAGTGATTGCCGAGGTTCGCGAGACGCTCTATGACATCCGCACCGAGGTCTCCCAGGGGAACTCATTCGTCTCCACCCTCGACCAATTCCTCGAACGGGTCGGTCAGCGGGCGGCGATCAAGGTCGATTTCCAACACAACGTGACCGGCGAACTCCCACCCCGCCAGGAACGCGAGATGTGGCATATCGCTCAAGAAGCTGTCGTCAACGTCGAACGCCACGCCATGGCCCGCAACGTATGGGTTCGATGGGTGACCAACGGTCATGCGGCGCTGCTGGAGATCCAAGACGACGGCAAGGGTTACGCGGCAAGCGAGGGGCGCCGTGACTCGTACGGTCTGCGCGGCCTGCAGGAACGAGCCACATCCATCGGGGCTCGAGCGGAAATTTCCTCACAACCAGGTCAAGGAACGACCGTTCGGTGCCGATTGGAAGGATTATGAGTTCTCTTCTGCCTGCGGCGCCGACTCGATCGCCAGGAGCGCGGCCGCTGCGGCTGCTGCTCGTCGACGACCACCGGATGTTGCGCGAGGGATTGCGACGATCAATGGAACTCTACGGATTCGACGTCGTGGCTGAAGGTAGCGATGGAGAAGAAGGCGTGCGCCTGGCCCAGGCACTGCGGCCGGACGTGGTGCTCATGGACGTCAGCATGCCGGTACTTGATGGGGTGGAAGCCACTCGACGGATCCGCCAGACCTGCCCGGATACCCAGGTGGTTATGCTCACCATGCACGCTGACAAGGACGTGTTGGCCAAGGCGATTCGCTGCGGCGCCGCTGGTTACCTGGTCAAGGATTGCTCAACCGATGAAGTGGCTGACGCCGTGCGCGCCGCCTCGAACGGTGAAGGGACGGTATCGCCCGAGTTCGCCAAATCGATGCTGCGGGAGGCCAAGTTCCCCATACCCGATCGTCCCGGCGAGTCGGTGATCTCCAAGCGCGAGGAAGAAGTTCTGCAACTCGTGGCCGACGGCTTCTCCACCGTTGAGGTCGCCCAGAAGCTCTATATCTCCATCAAGACCGTCAAGAACCATCTGGCGTCGATTTATCAGAAGCTTGACACCGCTGACCGCACGCAGGCTGTTGTCCGAGCCGTGCGCATGGGCATCATCCGCCTCGACTGACAAGAATCCCACCTCGCAGCTCCGGCGACCCACCTCGGTGGGTTGGTTCACCCACCTCACCGGAGAACGCGATCGTCGACCCGTCTCGTGGGTCGAGCTGGGAAGCTGAACCTTCGATGTGGGTCGGAATCTGGCCACAAAAAAAGGGGCGCCGAAGCGCCCCTTTTCTACGAAATATGGGCCTTTCGGCCCCGGAGATCAGCCTTCGACAGGCTCAGCGACGTCGACCGGCTCAGCGACCTCAGTCGTTTCGTCGACGACCTCGGCAACCGTGGCCCCGTCAGCGGCCGCTGATTCGGCCTGCTGACGGTTGTAGTCCTCAAGCCATGCGGCCTGGGCCTCATTCTCCGGGGTGAACTCGCCGGTGGTGTACTCACCGATGTAGTTGCCAGCCTCGTCGTAGGCATGCTCACCGAACGCCGCCTGGTACTCAGCGGCCACGACGCCACCCTCAGCCGCCTGCTTAATGGACAGCGAGATACGACGACGCTGGAGATCGAGATCGATGATCTTGACCCACAGTTCTTCGTTGACGGCAACAACCTGCTCGGGATGCTCGACGTGGTGGCCGGCCATTTCCGAAATGTGCACGAGACCTTCAATGCCCTCGCCGACCTGCACGAACGCACCAAATGGCACCATCTTGGTGACCCGGCCGTAGACCAATTCGCCGACCCGATGGTTCGAGGCGAACTCGGCCCACGGATCTTGCTGGGTGGCCTTCAGCGACAGGCTGATGCGCTCGCGGCTGTAATCAACCTCAAGGACCTGGACGGTAATGCGATCGCCCACGGCAACAACGGTCGACGGATGATCGACGTGCTTCCACGACAGCTCGGACACGTGGACAAGACCGTCCATGCCGCCGAGATCGACGAACGCACCGAAGTTGACGACGCTCGACACGACGCCCTCGCGGACCTCGCCCGGCTTGAGGTTGGCGAGGAAGTCCTCGCGCTGCTCCTTCTGCGTCTCTTCCAGCCAGGCACGGCGTGACAGCACGACGTTGTTGCGGTTCTTGTCCAGCTCGATGATCTTGGTCTCGACCTCTTTGCCCACGTAGGGAAGGAGGTCACGGACACGACGCAGTTCGACGAGCGACGCCGGCAGGAAGCCCCGCAGCCCGATGTCGACAATGAGACCGCCCTTCACGACTTCGATAACGAAGCCCTTGACGACGCCGTTGTTCTCCTTGATCTTTTCGATCGTTCCCCACGCCCGCTCGTACTGGGCTCGCTTCTTCGAGAGGACGAGACGCCCTTCTTTGTCTTCCTTGGTGAGGACCAGGGCTTCGATCTCTTCGCCCAAGGAGACGATTTCCGACGGGTTGACGTCGTTGCGGATCGAGAGTTCCCGGGCCGGGATGACGCCTTCGCTCTTGAAGCCAATGTCGAGCAGAACTTCGTCTTTGTCGATCTTGACGACGGTGCCCTTGACGATGTCGCCATCGTCGAACTCGACGATCGTCGCGACGATGAGCTCGTCGAAGGTGGTGGTGAGATCGTTGAAGATGATTTGACGGGGGGTGTAGTTCCCCTCTTCGTCGAAGGTGCCGAAGAGACCTTCGGTCTCCATTGCGGTCGCCATGTCAGTCATAGGTGTTGCCTTGTCTTCGCTCGGGGCAGCCGCGCCCTGATGAATCTCCGGCGTGACCCTTCCCACGGTTATTCGTGAGAAGGGTTTCTACGTTACCAGCCGTGGGCGTAGAGCTTCGTGGCCATCGCGTCCGTCACTTCACCGAGAACGGCAAGATCGCGGCCGCCTGTGTGGCATTCATGAACAGCGCTGGCCGAGAGCCGTTCCGGAGAAGCGAACGAGATGCGGCGTCATCACGCGGAATCGGCGATGTCAGACGCCGGGCCGAAGATGTCGACGGAGCGAAGACCACCAGGTCATCATCTGAATCTGCGTCTCCGGGCGACCGGCCCACCTTCGTCGCCGCTCGACGTAGGAGGTTGCCACCAGCGTGTCGCACGTGCCGAGGTGAGCCAACCCGAACCACCCGTGTGGAAACGACCGGCACTTCCGTCGCCAGCCAGCGTCGTTTGAAATAGGCGAAATGCTGGAGAAATCCCACCCCTACGACCCCGTGGTGAATGGCCTCGCGCATAGCGAGAAGCAGGAGGAGCTGTCCCGCCCCGAGCGAGCCGTACTGATCATCGAACGACATTTCCAGTGCCCACATCTCATCGCCGTAGCGACCAAGAAGTAGCGCGGCGATCAGTACGCCGTCGAGCACGACGCCAACAAGGATCGGCTCGTAGCTGGTTCGTCCCTCCGCCACGTCGCGAAAGAATGCGGTTCGCTGGGGAGAACGCAGCACCCCGGCCTGAGCCGGATACTTCCAGCTCCGCCGCTCAACGTCGAGGAAGGCGGGAAACAACGGTGATACCTCGTCAACCCCGCATGCCGTCAGAAGCTGTACCGCACCGGCGGCGAACAGGCGACGGCCCTGACGGCTCACGTTGGACCGCATCGTTTTTGACAGCGCTCCGAAGTAGTCGGCAAGTGACCCGAAGGTGACGGGGACCGCGGAAAACGGTGGAAGAGCGATGTCGAAGACCGACCAGGTCGGGGCTCGTCGGGCTTGGGAATGGAGCTCAGCGTGCAGCGGTGAGCCGACCACGAGACCGGCGATGTCGAGGGCCGAGGCACCAGGGTGGGAAAGGAGCTCAGCGACGATTCCCCGGGCCGCAGTCCGCTCGTTTTGGGGCGACGCCACTAGGTTGAAGCGGTCGTGGTCATGGGTCACGAGCAGCGATCGTTCTGCCGTTCGCAGTCTGGACCAGAGCGTGGCTCGGCTGACTCGAGTCGCCAAGAAACCAATGGGCTCACCGGCCTCCTCGGCCAACAACACCTCGGGAAGTGGCGGGTCGGTCGAGTATTCAAAGTGCGAAACGTATGAGCGCAAGAAATCTGGGTGAGCGAAGGGAAGCTGACGGCCGGTTTGATCAGCCAACCCAACGAGTACCGAGCGATACCGATCGATTTCGTCCAAGCCCCGCAGCCAGCGGACTGAGGTCACAGGTCGGCCAGGCCGTCAGCGCTGGTCGGATCGATACGACGCCGCGGAGCGCGGTGAGCTTTACTCGGCGGATCATCGAGGCCCAGCCTGCGACCCACTTGATGAGCTACGACCTTGGCCAACGCCCCAACTCCTGTTTCGTCGGTATGCAGACGTCCATGGGAGATCGGCGTCCGCACCCGCAGAAACCGGTTTGCCTTGTACAAGCGCGCGCGACGCCGCGCCTCCGCAGTCCAATGGTCAGTCACCAGCGACACGTTGATCGTGTCGAGGTTGGCCACGCGGTGCGGGGCGTTGTGGGGCCACATGGCAACATCGCCCGGGTCTAGATCGCGAATCACTGCCTTGGCGTCGAACTCTCGCCGATACGGGACGTACTCCTGGCGCGTCCCGGCGTACACGTCTTCCAAGAGGGATCGCTCCAGCACGGATTCGTCGAGATGGGGATAAACCCAGACACGTTTTCTACCCCGCACATGCCAGAGGAACGACGGCGGGCCATCGACGTGGAAATACACCATGGCTTGGGGCGAGCTGACGAGGAGGGTGGCATGCGACTCGTCCACGGTGAAGCCCGGCATCGCCTGCGCGACGTCGGCATACAGCCGCTCGACGAGTGAGCGGAAACGATCATCCACCCGGTCGATGTTGGTGATGTTGAGCCACAGCCGGCCCCGACGTACTGACTCCAACAGCTCGGGCCCGGTGGCGTCGGTGTGTTGCACCCGCTCGTTGTCCTGGGGCCGCTCGACATCGGCCCCCATCGTGAGCGCAAACAGCCACTCGGACGGGTAGCCATCGAGGAGGCCAGCAATGGTGTCGTCGGTGAACAAGCGTGCAGTCTCCGTATCGCTGGCCAGCCGATGGCCGGCCACCACCATGTGTGTACCGAATCCGGCGCGCACTTCGTCCGAGAGATGCACGAGAGGCGCAGATCTTGACGAATTATTCATCGGTGGCGCCGTTGCACGGATCAAGCGAACCATGCATTGGGGTCGTCGGCAAGGGTCGATGGGCCAAAAGGAGAAACTCCGGAAGATCGACGATTGGTCTGGCGGCTTCGTAACGACCGGGAGTTACCGACCAGATCGCATCGACCGCCAAGCCCGCCCGCTCGGCGAGGAGAACGAGTTCACGGGGCGTGAAACAGGTAGTCCACAGGTCGGCCGGGCTCGGTTGCCCCGCCTCATTGCGGACCTCGGTGCGCTCGTGGTTCACCCCGGTGGCGGCATCGAAGGAGTCCGAATCTTCAAGGTGGCGCAACTGGAAATACGCGCTGAAAGCGGTGAGCGCAAAACGGCCGCCCGGTTTCAACGCCGCCGCCATCCGGGCGAAAACATCGGCATCCGCGGCGCCGTCCTCCTCCCGTCCGAGAAGTCCAAATCCGCCCTGGCAGAGCGAAATCACTGCGTCGTAGGTCCCCGGCCGGTCAAGGTAGCGGGCGTCGATCCGGGCGAACACCGCCGGAAGCGCCTCCGTCGTCGCCGCGGCCGTGGTGAGATCGACGAAAGTCTGGGAAATATCAATCCCCTCGGCCCGGACCCCGGCGCGGGCGAACGCCAGCGAATGACGGCCCGGACCGCACCCGACGTCGAGCAATCGATCACCCGAACTCAGTTGCAGCGCGTCAAGAAGGAACGCCACTTCCTGGGCGGTCCCCTTGGTAAAGGAATACCGCAAATACGATGTTCGCATGACATCGGCCATCCCTTCGAACCAATGGCCGACGGGCGCCGCTCCGGCAGCGGCGGGTTCCGACGATGGCGAAGCGGTGGTCATGGGTTCAATTTCTATCCCGGCCGACGCAGTTTTTGCCGCCGCGGTCTCTACCGACGGCATGCTCACCCCGGACACCCTCGCCGAGGTCTACCGGGCTCGCTTCAACGGCGTGATCGACTACCGCAGACGGGTCTGGCAGGTGCTCGTTGCGTCGTTGTTCCGGGAGCGCTTAGGCAATCCACGCCGGGTCCTCGACCTGGCGGCCGGATACGGCGACTTCATTAACAACATTGTTGCGCCGGAAAAGTTCGCCATTGACTTTAATCCGGACGCCAAGCTTCACCTCAGTCCCGATGTCACCCTGTTCCCGATCGACGCCACCACGCCGTGGCCGGTACCGGTTGGCTCGCTCGACGCGGTGTTCACCAGCAACTTCTTTGAACACCTTCCGAGTGCCGACGCACTGCTGGGAATTTTAGGCCAGGCCGCAGCGGCACTGCGTCCCGGTGGACGTCTCGTCGCCATCGGACCGAACATGCGTTTTACCTTCAAGGAATACTGGGACTTCCTCGACCATCGCTTGCCGTTGACCGAGCGCTCGCTGAAAGAGGCGCTCGAACTGCGGGGCTTCAAGGTCATCGAGTGCGTTCCCCGCCTGCTGCCCTATTCGATGGAGAGTCATCGACAGGTACCGCCGGCGCTGATCAAGTTGTATTGCCACCTCCCCTTCGCTTGGCGATTCCTCGGCAAGCAGTTCCTCCTGGTGGCCGAGAAGATTTAGCCCTTTGCGTCCGCCCAGGTCTTCCCCCAGGAAATATTCACTTCAAGGGGCACCGAGAGTTCGGCAGCTTCGCGCATCGTCTCGATAGTAAGTGTACGGATCACTTCGCGCTCGTGTTGGGGTACTTCGAGAATGACTTCATCGTGGACCTGGAGAACGACGCGACTGTCTCGCTTCGCCTCGCGTAGCGCCACGTCGAGCCGAACGAGAGCGACCTTGAAAATGTCCGCCGCCAGTCCCTGGATCCCGGCGTTCATCGCCTGACGCTCGCCCATCTGACGAATCCGGAAGTTGGGGTTCTGCAGCTCAGGAATCTGGCGACGACGGCCGAACAGTGTTTCGGTGTAGCCCTTGTTGCGCGCATCAGCTACTGAAGCGTCCATGTATGCCCGCACATTGGGAAACGCCTCGAAGTAGGCGTTGAGAATGTCCGTCGCTTCCTTCACCGGCACGCCCAACCGTTGGGCCAGACCGTAGGACTCCATCCCGTACGCCAGCCCATACGACACCATCTTCGCCTTTGACCGCATCGCCATCGACACTTCGGAGGCCTCCACACTGAAGACCCGTTTGGCGGTCTCGGTGTGCACGTCGGCTCCGGTTTGAAACGCCGTGATCAGGCCGGGATCCTGCGCCAGGTGGGCAATAACGCGCAGTTCGATTTGGTTGTAGTCGGCCACCAGAAACTCGCACCCATCAGCGGGGATGAACGCTCGGCGGAACTGGCGTCCCTCCTCCGAACGGATCGGGATGTTGTGGAGGTTGGGGCGATCGCTGGACAGGCGCCCGGTGCGGGCGACGGTCTGGTTGAATGTGGCGTGAATGCGGCCGTCGCTGGCCACTTCGGCCAAAAGATTTTCGCCGTACGTAGATCGGAGCTTCTCAACCTCGCGGTACCGGAGCAACGCATCGACAATCGGATGCTGATCACGCACTTTCTCCAGTGCCTGGGCATCGGTCGAGTACCCCGTCTTGGTTTTCTTGTCCGTCTTCAGCCCAAGTTCGTCGAACAGCACGGTACGCAACTGCGGGACCGAGTTGACGGTGAAGCGCCGACCGGCCAGCTCCTGCACCTTCTCTTCGAGCTCGTGCGCCTGAACCGTGAGCGATTGCGAAAGTTCCTTGAGGTAGGTCGTGTCCACCCGCACGCCGGCAATCTCCATTCGGGCGAGCACACCAATAAGTGGACGTTCTATTTCGTCGTAGAGCTTTGATAGACCCCGAGCGGTGAGTGCCGCGAGCATCGGCTCGATCAGTCGGCCCACGGCAACGGCGCGTCGGCCGATGCCGAATGCCGCGGACTCGGCTGGCGCCTCGGAGCCAAAATCGAGCTGACCCACGGGGGCGGCATCGGCCGGTCGAAGATCGATCGACGCATACTGGCGGGCCAGCTCATCTAGGTCGTAAACGTTCTCGGCCGGATCGAGAAGGTAACCGGCCACAGCGGTGTCGATACCAAGCGCGCGTAGTGAGTCCACCTCCATACCTAGATCATGGAGGGACCGGATGAGTTCCTTCAGACGATGGCCGTGGACCCACAACGTTTCGCTACCAAGCGCGCCTTCTAGTGCTTTGAATCCCCCACCGGCTGGATCGGTAAGAACCTCGGCCGACGCGTACGTGGCGTCGTCGCCGATCGACCACGCCACTCCGAGCAACGCCGAGCGACCGGGTAGGCCCGTCCAGTGACCATCGATGCCGAGATGGCCAACGCTCGGGATGATGACAGCGTCGCCGATTGTCAACTCCGTGACTCGGCACTCGAGATGAGCGAAGACCGCCTCGGGTACGCCCACGCCACCGCCGGTGGCGCCTCCAAACGACAAGGCGAATGCGTCAAGAATTCGCTCACTCAGCGCCCGGAACTCGAGAGTTTTGAACAATGCCCGAGCGGCCGCCAAGTCCGGCACGGGGGTATCGGCCACCTCGATGCTCACGCCCGGCACATCGAGCACAAGAGGGGTGGCTGTGGCGTTGCGCCGCACCACCTGCTCGTGGGCGGCCATGTTGTCCCGCAGCTTCGGCGTCAGTTTGTCCAGGTTGGCAAAGATGGCGTCGATATCGCCGTAGTCGTTGATGAGTTTCGCTGCCGTTTTCTCGCCCACGCCGGGAACGCCCGGAAGGTTGTCCGACGAGTCACCGCGCAGGGCGGCATATTGCGCATATTTCGTCGGGTGTACCCCGGTACGAGCGATAATCCCCGCTTCGTCGTACAGCGCATAGTCACTGACGCCGCGCTTGTTGTAGAGGACACGGATTGACCCGCCGTTCTGACCAATTGCGTCCTCGACGAGTTGATAGCTGTCGCGATCGCCCGTCACCACGATCACGTCGTCGCCGCGATCACGGCCCTGCGTGGCCAAGGTGCCGAGCACATCGTCGGCCTCAAATCCGACGATCTCGATCATCGGTAGGCCGAGCACTTCGACGACTTGGCGAACAAGGCCCAGCTGCTGACGAAGGATGTCCGGAGTGTCGGCCCGGCCCGCCTTGTAGTCCGGTATTGAGGTGTGTCGAAATGTTGGTTCCGGGCGATCGAACGTGACGACGACGGCGTTCGGTCGGTGCTCGTTCAACATGTACTGCAGCATTGACGTGAACCCGAACACCGCATTGGTTACCTGGCCAGATGCGGTGGCCATGTCTGCCGGGAGGGCGAAGAATGCTCGGTACGCCAACGAGTTACCGTCCAGCAGCATGACCTTGCGGCGCGGGGAACCCGGCCCCGTTTCCACTGGAGACGACGCACCCTCACCCATGACCTCACCCATGACCGCAGCCTACGGCCGCCCGGCCAGAGACGGGACGGGTTAGCTACCAGCCAACATCTCGGCGGCGACGGAAGCCATGGTGGTCCGTTTATCCATCGCCCTTCGCTGGATCTGGGCGAATGCCTCCGCCTCGGACGCTCCCCTCTCCATCAAGCGCGCCTTGGCACGATCGATCACGACGCGGGCGGCGAGCCGTTCCTCGAGCGAACGAACCTCCGCCGCAAGGGCCTGGCGCTCACGTTGACGTTGGGCGCACACCTCAATCGCCGCGACCAACTCGGCCTTCTGAAACGGCTTGAGCAGGTATCCGAGCACCCCGGCGTCTCGGGCCTCGGCAATCAGTTCCCGCTGGGAAAAAGCCGTCAGAATGACGACGCCGCACTCGCCCTGCTCGGCCAGCCGTTTGGCGGCGGTGATGCCGTCAAGCCCTGGCATTTTCACATCGAACAACGCCAGGTCGGGCTTGGTCGCCCGCACTACCTCGATCGCCTCGTCTCCGCGACTTGCTTCGCCGACGACGTCGTAGCCCTCCTCGGCCAGCATCTCCACGAGGTCAAGCCGAATAATCGCCTCGTCCTCGGCTACGACAATGCGCAGTCGTTCCAACCTGTGCTCCGCAGTCATCGGGGCGGTGACTTCACGGGGACGACCTCATAGCGACGACTTCAGCTGATCGAGAAGGCGATCCTGCTCGATGCGCATCGCCTCGATCTTGGCGGCCACCGACGCCCGGGCCTTGATCAACGTATCGGCGCTTCGTTGCGCGTGAAAGTTGTCGTGGGCGGCGATCGGGGTCTCCGCCACCATCGCCCGGATGCGGGCATCCTCAGCCTCTTCACTCACCTGCTCGATTTGTTCGTCGAGGACGGACAACTCTTCACGCGCTCGGCGGACGCTATCCGTCAGGCCCCGCAGTCGACGCTCCACCAACCAACGCATCCGAATCAGCCGAGCCACGACCGCGAACCCATACGCCAGCGCCAGCTGACCGTGAGTTCGGCAAGATCGCCAGCCTTCAATCGGGAACCTCGCGGATCAAGGGCGAACGCATCGGGCGGACCCGATTGCGGCTCTACACAGATCGCGTGCGGCGGGGTGTACAAGACGAAGCACGGAGCGTCGTGAAAAACCTCCACTTCAATCGCCCCCGGCCAGCGCAGGACGGTTCGACCGACATCAATAAAACAGTCGTCCCACGGGAGTGGTCCGGGGGCCACCAGCGCGCCGTTGGGCATGCCCTCGCCATCCTGAGCAAACCGTTGGGCACCGCTGACATCCACGTCGAGTTCAAGGGGACCCCCGTGCTCCAGGGTGCGACGAAACCACGGGTGCCAGCCGAACGTTACGGGCATCGCCTGCTCCGTCGGTGTGACTCCGAGGACCTGCGTCAGTCCCGAAGTGGAGAGGCTGAGCAGGTGAGTCACGGTGGCGGGGAACGGCCATTCCGGGGTGGATTCGTTGCCGATGCGGGTACCGAGCAACGCCCAATCGGTGGACCCGGCCAGAATCTCCCACGGACGGTCGTACGACGTGCCGTGGATGGCATGGTCCCCGAGCGTGATGGGTAGTTCGTAGTCGACGCGGTCAAAGGAGAAACGACCTCGGCGAATCCGTCCGGCCCATGGGACCATCACGTACGACCCCCAACCGAACGGGTGGTTGGTCGCCGACCGGGGCTCCAAAAGTTCAAGCCCGTGCACCCTCAGGCTGGCCAGACGGCCTCCGGCGTCGAGGTCAATCGCAGCCAAACAGGGACCGGCGGTAAGCGTAAGCACGCACACGATTCTGGTCGACACGGCAGCGCCCTGGCGGCAACCCGGCGGCAACCCGGCGACAACCCGGCGACAACCCGGCGGCATCGGGTTCGAGCCACTCAGCGGGTTCGATACGGTCGAGCACATGACTGCGGACTCCTGGGGCGTCTCCCACAGCTACAACGACAGCGATGGTGTCACCCACCACGCTGATGCCGAAGTGCGGGCGGCAATCCACCGAGCAATGGGGGCGCCGGCTGAAGGTTCGGGGGAACCGCCGCCGACCACCGCCGTGCGGGTGATGTATCCCGGCGACTCGTTCCGGGCCGACCGAGCAATAGACGTCGTACCGGAGATCGGCCCAGCGACCCATCTCGCACCGGGTGCAACCCTCTCATTCAACGACATCGGACCGGGCTACCACGTTGCCCGCAACGAAGAAACCGGCGACGAAACGCGCCTCATCGCCACCCCCGGAGTGTGCCACGTCGACCCATCATTGAAGGCTTGGGGGTGGGCTGTTCAGCTCTACGCCACCCGGTCCCGAGACAGTTGGGGGTTTGGTGATTTTCGAGATCTTCGTCGACTCAACGAATGGAGTGCGGCGCGCGGATCGTCGATGGTGCTGATCAACCCGCTGCATGCACCGTCCCCCGTCGAGAGTCCGCAGCCCAGTCCGTACTTCCCCACCAGCCGGGTGGCCAAGAGTCCGCTGCACATTTGTATCGAAGAGGTGCCCGGGTGGGATCACGCCGGCCCCGAACTCCGGGCCACCGCCGCCATGGCCAAAGCGCTGAACAACGACCGACGTATCAATCGAGACAGGGTGTACGCCGCCAAGATCGTGGCGCTGGCGGCGTTGTGGACGGCTTTTGCCGACGCCTCGGACGCCGATCGAGCATCTTTTGATGCGTTTCTGTGGGCCCGGTCGGCGGCATTGCGCCCCATCGCCACCTTCTTCGCCCTCGTCGAATTGCACGGAGGCGATTGGCGGACGTGGCCCGAATCGCTGCGGGACTCGGGCTCTGCTGATGTTGCGGCGTTCGCCAAGAACAACGACCGTGTGCAATTCCATCTGTGGGTGCAGTGGTTGCTGGACCGACAGCTCGCGGCGGCGGCTTCGGTCGGCGTCGGGCGCTTCGATGTGATGACTGACCTGGCGATTGGCGTCGACCGAGCGGGGGCCGACGCGTGGGTTACCCCGGGGGCGTTTTGTCTCGATATGAGTGTTGGTGCGCCCCCAGACGCGTTCAATCAACTCGGACAAAACTGGGGCCTCCCGCCGTTCAATCCGTGGAAACTTCGTGAGCACGCATACGAGCCGTTCGTGCAGACCGTTCGAGCCGCCTTCAACGGAGCCGGTGCGTTGCGTATGGACCACGTGATGGGCTTGTTTCGCCTGTATTGGATTCCTGAGGGTTCGTCGCCGAAACAGGGATGCTACGTCTACCTACCATTTCGCGACCTCATAGGAATCGTTGCCCTCGAATCCCACCGAAGCAGCGCCTACGTGGTGGGCGAGGACCTCGGCACCGTCGAATCGTATGTGCGCGAAGAATTGTCACGAGCGAAGATCTACGGTTATCAGCTCCTCCAGTTCGAGTCGATCCCGGCCACACATCTTCGCTCCGACGTTCTTGCCGCCATCAGCACTCATGATCTCCCGACGATTCCCGGGCTCTGGACGGGTTCTGACACCCAGGCCCAAATAGACCTCGATCTGGCTCCGAACGTGGCCGGCATGACGGCGATCCGCGGCGCGCTGGCCGAGCGGGCCGGCGTTGATCCCGACGACCCGGCCGTCACCGTGGACGAAGTGGTCATCGGCGCGTACCGCAATCTGGCGCTCGCTCCGTGCGCCGTGTTGAATGCCACGCTCGACGATGCCCTCGGGGTCGAGGAACGGCCGAACATGCCGGGCACGATCGACGAGTGGCCGAACTGGCGCATCGCTCTCCCCAAGCCACTCGAATCCATCCTCGACGATCCCCGGGTGCTGGCCATCGCCGAAGCGCTCCGCCGCTAACCGTCGTCATCGTTTCACGGCCGGGTTCGCCGTCCGCTCCGTGTTCACTGCGACGGTCCGTACAGTGGATGCCATGACCACCATTGATCTCACTGCCGCCGACGGACACACGCTCGCCGCCTACATCGCTGAAACCGCCACCACGCCGACGGCCGGCATCGTGGTCATCCAGGAAATCTTCGGCGTGAACACCCATATCCGCGAGGACGCCGATCGTTTCGCCGCTGCCGGATACCTGGCCATTGCTCCCCACATGTTCGACCGGGTCAAGCGGGGCGTGGACATCGGGTACTCACCCGAGACCATGGCCGAGGGCCGTGAGTGCGCTATGGCGTTGAAGCCTGAAGGTATTGCCGCAGACGTGATTGCCGCCATTGCCGAGCTGCGCGCCCGCGGGGTGACGAAGGTGGGCATCGTGGGGTATTGTTTTGGAGGCACGGTTTCGGCCATGGCGGCATGCAATCTCAACGTTGACGCCGCGGTGAGCTACTACGGCGGAGGTGTCGGTGACCTGGTCAATAGCGGCATGACGCCGAAGGTACCGATGATCTGTCACTTCGGCGATCGCGACGTGTGGATCCCCGCCGAAGTGGTCGAGGGCGTTGAGGCCGCCTGGCCGGCGGTCAAGGTGTACCGCTATGACGCCAATCACGGATTTCACTGCGACCACCGGGCCGATTACGACCAGCCGTCGTCGGACCTGGCCCAGGAGCGGACCCTGGCGTTCTTCGCCGAACACCTCGCCTGACCCAACCCGACCCACGCAGGTGAGCTAACTCACGCGAGGTCACTGACATGAGTCGGCCCGGCTGACCGGGGGCGGGGCGGCGAGTCGTCAAGCTAGGCGACCATCGTGCCGATGTCATCGGGGCATGAGCGCGTCGGTACTCGTCGACCGGACCGGACCCGGCGACGTGGCGGAACCTACGCCGCCGCCAAGCTCGGCCTCGGAGCCAAAACCCGCGGGAGCAGGACGCGGTGGCCTTTTGGTGGCGGCCGTTGCGGCCATTCCGCTCGTTTTCCTTCCGAACGGATCACTCGGCGGCGAAACCGTTTTCCTCGTTCCGAAGTTGTGTTGGCTGGCGTTGGTCATCGTGCCGGGCGCTCTGTGGCTGGCTCGGCGTTCGACGGTGTCGCTGCGCGCCCTCGCCGTGCCGGCGGGTTTGGTGGCCTGGATGTTTGCCGTTTCCATGTTCCACCAACGTCCCGGAGTCTCGGTCTTCGGTCGAGCCGAACGCCTCGACGGCGCCCTCCCCCATCTCGGATTGCTCATCGCTGCGCTCGGCGGCGCTGCGCTGTTGGCGTCGGGACAACGGATGTCGCTGGGACGGGCGCTCGCCGTGTCCGGCACTGCCGTGGCGGCCATCGTGATCCTGCAACGCGTCGGCGTGATCGGGAATCTCACCGACCCGGGTGCCAGCATCACCCTGGCCGACATGCCCGGAGCGACCATCGGCAACCGTGGCTACGCCGCGTGCCTCGTCGCCGGGCTTCTCCCGTTCGCCCTTGAACAGTCGATGACAACGGTCCGCTCCCGGTCTCGTTTCTGGGCGGCGACCGGATTCCTTATGGCCGTGGCGGTTGGGTTGGCGTGGACCCGGGGGGCGTCGGTAGCCGCCCTCGCCGGCCTTCTCGTCTTCGTTGTCAGCCAACGGAACCATCGGTGTCGGGCGGTGGTTGCCAGCACAGCGGCGGTGGCTGGCCTGCTCCTCGGGTCGCTCACATCCGCCTCGGCCCTCGGCACCGAGGGAGCGTCGGCTGATCGGGCACACGCCTTCTCCGCCGCCGATTCGGGACGCAAACCTCTTTACGCCGCGTCCGTCTGGGGCATTCGGCATCAACCGCTGATCGGATACGGCGCCGGTGGCGTGCTGCGAGCGATGCAGGCGGTGCCTCCCGCCACCGTCCTCGGGTGGGCTGGCCTGCCCGCTCGGAACGCCCATCGCGCGGCGGAGTCAAACGACCAGCACCTCGTGCTGCTGTCGACCAGCCCGAACGGCACCGCCAATCGCTACGACAACATCACCACCAAAGCCCACAACGAACTGCTCGACTATGCCGTGTCGTACGGGCTGCCCGCGGCCGCCCTCGCCGCGCTGACCATGGCCCTGGCGCTGTGGCGTAGCCGACGTGATCCGGCCCTCTGTGGCGCCATCACCGCATTCGCCGTCGGCCTTCTTACCTGGCCGCAGGTCATGCGCACGGCACCCGTCCTGTGGTGCCTCCTCGGCCTTGCCCTGGCGATGGGACGGCGACCCGTCGGCAACCGACTTCGCCTGCTCGTTCAGCTGCGCTCGAACGAGTCGTAGACCGCTTCGATCAGCCGATCTCGACGCGGGTCGACGCTGAGATTCGAATGCATCTGCGTCA
>JAYVSS010000176.1:0-2178 GCA_043775075.1 Acidimicrobiia bacterium | reverse complement strand
GCTGCCACTTTTACCGAGTCCATTGCCTGGGACGTGCGAAAGCGATGCGATGCCCTCGGCATGATTGCGCTCGATATCGAGCCGATCATGCTGGTGCCGGAAGGGAGCTCATCGAGCGATAACGGGGAGGCCATCGTTGACGCCGCCATGATCATAGGTGCACGTAACATTTTAGTGGCGAGTCGTGACTCGGACAACGGACGGGTTGCCGCCCGCCTCAGCGTGCTGGCCGAAAGGCTCGATGGAACCGACATACGCCTCGTCCTCGAGTTCCTTCCCATCCTCGGGGTGCGAACGCTCACTCAGGCCGCGGCCATCGTCGCCGATGCTCACCATCCGAAGCTCGGCGTCCTCGTCGACAACCTTCATCTCTCGCGCGCCGGGCACCAGCCGAGTGACCTTGCCTCCTTCGACCGGCATCTGCTGCCGTATCTCCAGGTGTGCGACGCGCCGTTGCATCCCGCTGATCCCGGTATCCCGTCGTTGTTGCACGAAGCTCTCCACGGCCGACTCCTCCCGGGTGAAGGCGGCCTACCGATTGATGAACTTCTTGTGATCGTTCCCGAGGTGCCGATTTCGCTTGAGTTGCGTTCGGAGTTCCTGCGTACGAACTACACCGACCCGGTGGAACGGGCCCGCGTGGTACGGGCCTCGATGGATCGATTTACTTTGTAGTTCTGATTGCCGCGATCTGTTCGAGGCTCTCGGTGCGTGGTGTGCCGCTGAAGCCAATGTCGTAGGTGATGCCAGTCGGTCCGCGGCGGCCCTGGCGAACGATGTTGAGTACCGCCTCCGCCATGTCTTCTGCGCGCATACCATTCTCTGCCACCCGAACGGAGACGGCGCGAAGCATCGGCGTGTCGGTCGCTCCGAACGCTAGGCCGTTCACCCGGATTCCGAGCGGAGCGAGTTCTTTGGCCCAACTTTCGGTGAAGCGCCACTGGGCAAACTTGGCGGCGTCGTATCCCGTGGCAGGCAGTCCGGTGATGAGCCGATGCAAGCGGATGTGTTCGGTGATCATCGTGACCACGTTCGCTCCGAACGGCAACGTGGAAGCTCGAAGTTGGGGCACGCACGCGGCAGTGACGTTGAACGTTCCGAAAGCGCACGCATCCATGGCCCGCTTGAACGCTGCAGTCTGGGTGTCGTAGTCGCCGCCGGTCAGTGTGGTGTCGTTCCAGACGGCGGCGTTGTTGACAACCACATCGACCCGATCGAGTGAACCGACGGCGGCGTACACGGCGTCGGCATTTCCCACGTCGCAGGTGATCGCCTTCATGGCCCCCCCGGCGTCCGCCACGAGCGAAGCGGTCTCTTCGTTGCCTGGCTGATCAATGTCGAGACCAATGATATGCGCGCCTAGTGAAATGAACGCCGTGCAGATGGCCCGACCGATACCCACGGCCGACCCGCTGACAACAATCACCGCCCCTACCAGTTCGTCATTGGCCACTTAGCGCACCCACCTTCCCTGTTCGTCGAATACCAGGTCTGTCAGCTCGCCCTCATTCACCCAGTCATCGATCCCCAGCGCCACCGGCACCTTCTGGGCATTCCACTTCATCACGTCGAGCGAAAGTTCAACGATCTCAGCTGCGTTGAACAAGCGCTTGATCGACGCCGCCAGGTCCGGTGCGATTCGGCCGGGCATCGTCATGAGCGCGTCGGCGAGTCCAAGGGCAACCTGCTCGCGTTCAGACAACACTGCTCGTTGGCCCACGCCAACGTTGGCGATGGTGTCCTCTTCCAAACCCTGGTCCCTGGCAACTGCCAGGCGCACCGACAGTCAGGTGCCGCAATCGTGATGCTTCGCACACTGCATCCGCACGAGCTCGGTAGTCACCGGATCCATCGCCTTCATTCGGACGATGGCGGCGGCCAGATCACCAAGCGGTCGTCGCAGCTCCGGCGACGCACCGACTCCAGAAGCAACACGCCGAGCACGCTTCACTGTTCGTCCAACAACGTTGTCCACGTCAGGCGAAGTCGCTGGCGTTGTTCGACAATGAGAAGTGCGCTTACAAAGTCGATGAAGCCTTGATCACCAAGCTGTTCTCGGACATTGGCCGCCGTGAAATCGTCGAGGTCGGCAACGTTGATGACGAACTGGTCGGTGAACGCTAAGCACGCCCGTTCGGCTGATGAGTAGATCGGCGACCTGAACCACTCAGCCAGCGC
>JAYVSS010000175.1:0-15497 GCA_043775075.1 Acidimicrobiia bacterium | reverse complement strand
TCGCGATGGCCTTGGGGGGCCGATCCGATGAGATGACGATCTGGCGGCCACTCTGGTGCAAGAAGTTGAACGTGTGGAAAAACTCCTCCTGGGTGCCTTCTTTGCCCTCCATGAACTGAATATCGTCGACGAGCAACACATCGCAGTCGTCGCGATACCGACGCTTAAATGAGTTTGTGGTGTTGGTGCGGATGGCGTCGACAAATTCCGTGACAAACGTCTCGGTCGAGACATAGCGGACCCGACTTGTCGGATACATCTCCCGTACGTAATGGCCAATGGCTTGGAGCAGGTGCGTTTTGCCGAGGCCAGAATCGCCGTAGATAAAAAGCGGGTTGTAGGACCGAGCGGGCTTTTCCGCCACCGCCATCGCAGCATTGCAGGCGAATCGGTTGTTCGTGCCCTGGACAAAATCGGCGAACGTGTAGCGCGGGTTCAGGAGCGGCTCGTCATTTCGCCCCCCGCTCGAAGCCGGCGCTCGGGCAGCCCCGCTGCTGGCAGCAGGCATCGCTGGAGCCTTCGGAGTTTCGGCGGGCCGGTCTGGCCGAGCGGCTCCGGTCCCCGTGCTCGGCAAGTCGTGTAGGTCACGACGTTCGCCGAAGAGATCGTCGGTTGGGCGTGAATCCGCTGGCATTTCTGAGCGGGGCAACACTTCGATGGCCACGACAGTGGTTGTTTCCGTGACGGCGCGCACGGCGTTGTCAAGCGCCGCCAGATAGCGCTGTTCGATGCGTTCTTTGACGAAGGTATGGGCGACGGCGAGAACGAGACGGTGGTCATCGAACACGAGCGCACGAGCATCGGCGAAATAGGCACCCCACGCCGCCTCACCAAGGGCATGGCGAAGTCGATCACTCACGACTTCCCATGGATGTTCTGCGGCGTCGGCCATATGGATGCGCTCGTCCTCGGTTACTTCCACAACGTTATCCACAGGCGTGGCAACTAGGTGTACGTATGACCCCACCCCAACCGAATGCATCACCGGCACACATCACTGCTCCGGCCAAACCGAGGGGTCAGTGAAACTAGCACCAGCTCGTTCGGCCACGCTCGGCGGGCCATCACCGGGTCGTTGCCTTCATTTCAACGCAACCGGGTCCCAGCTGTGGGCCCTTCAGCTGGTGGTTCAGATGGTGATTCAGCACCGGTGGGCCGCAACGGGCCGAATCAGGTGCGGTCAAGGATGGGGTAGCGGAGGCCCTATCCTTGTCAGGTTCTCGTGCCGTCATTTGGGCGGCGAACGGAAGGTTTCGCCGTGAAGCGCACATTTCAACCAAATATTCGTCGTCGCTCGAAGAAGCATGGCTTTCGTGCTCGGATGGCCACCGCTGGCGGTCGCGCCATCCTGAAAGCTCGGCGGGCCAAGGGCCGCGCCAAGTTGTCGGCCTGAGTTCGTCCGGTTCATTTTGGACGCCGGACAATGTCTGGCCACTCCGGATTGTTCACTTTCCCCCCTTCGTCGGCGCCGGGTCTCCCGATAGGCCGAGTATCGGGTCCCGCCCGGTTCCGCCGTTTGCAGCGGCCGTCCCAGCGCGCTCGCAGCGGCCCGCTCCGGGCCGCATGGGTCGCGACCGGCACTGGTACCGAGGGACTGTGCGTCGCCTATGCGATTTCGACTGCTTCGGGCAACGCTGTGGCTCGCAACCAGGTTCGCCGACGCCTGCGACACGCAGTGACCTTGTTGGCGGGCAATTTTCCCCCCGGCGATCTCCTCCTCCGGGTAGCTGGTCCGACCGAACATTGCTCATGGCCGGTGCTGTTCGCGGCGGTGGCTGACCTGAGTCGGCGATTGCAAGGTGCGGCGGTGGCGACCGAAGCTGCTGCCCCGTTGGCGGTCATTGGTTCGCCGGACGCTTCCGATTGCCCGTCGAGATCATGACGACTCTCTCTCCCCCCGCTCGGCTGCTCCTGCTGGGAGTACGAGGCTATCGACGGCTCTTTGCCGGCCGGCCCTCGCCGTGTCGCTTTTTCCCTACCTGTTCGGCCTATGCCGAGGAAGCTCTAATCGCCCACGGAGCCGCCCAGGGCACTTGGCTCGCAGCCCGTCGCATCGGACGGTGCCGACCGGGCGGCGGCTCGGGATTTGATCCAGTACCTGATCGATGTGGCATTGGCGGATCCGCCGTCCTTTCGGTACCCACCCCGAGTGCCCCTGTACCGGGCCAACAACCTGAAGCTTCTAGCAAACACCCAAGGAGGGTGTCGTGATCGACGCACTGGGAAGTGTTCTTTCCATATTTTACAAGTTTACGAATTCGTACGGATTGGCCATCATTTTGTTGACGGTCATGGTTCGACTCGTGTTATTTCCACTGACACTCAAACAAACGCGTTCGATGCAGGGCATGGCCCGCGTGCAACCCGAGGTGAAGAAACTCCAGGCCGAATTCGGGCAGGACAAACAGCAGCTCAACGCCGAAATGATGGCGCTCTACAAGCGTGAAAAAATCAATCCGGCCGCAGGTTGTCTCCCACTACTCCTTCAGATCCCCGTCTTTTTCGGCCTCTACCAGGTGATTCGGGGTCTGACGACCACCGGCAGCCTGTCGTGGATGCAGGTGCAGGTTTCTTCTCCGCGTCACCTGGCGAAGAATTCTGAGATGTACCGGGCGATCATTGGCGGTGGCGGCAAGCTCAAGTCTTTCGGGCTGAACTTGGCGGAAACGGCGTCGAGTGTCACCGGCGGCTTCGGCGGTCGCCTGCCGTACTTGCTGATGGTTTTGGCGATCGCCGCCACAGGGTTCGCCCAACAGATCCGGGCGAACAAACTGAACCCGGCAACCACCGCACAAGCAGCGCAGATGCAACAAATCATGAAGATCCTGCCTGTCGGCTTCGCCCTGTTTTGCTTTCAGGCCCAGGCTGGCCTCGTGCTGTATTGGCTGGCGTCCAACCTCTGGACGCTGGTGCAGCAAGAAGTCCTCCACAAGACCAATCCCTCACCAGCGTCGCTGGCCGCGGCAGAAGCGAAGGCGAACGGAACGGTGGGCAAGCTGTCGAAAGTTGGGTCGGCAGGGATTGCGCCCGTACTGACGGCGAAAGAAGGAAAGGGCACTGGGGCAACGAAGGCTGCCGCAGTGGTGAAGGGAAGTGCCGCCGACAAGGCGGCACCGGCGGTAAAGGTTCCGAACAAAGCGCTCTCTTCGGGTGCGAAGTCCGTAGCATCACCGTCGAAATCGGCGAAAGCAAATTCTAAGGGTGCCTCCAAGGCGCCGAACAACCAGAGGAAGGGACGTTGATATGGAGTGGGTTGAAATCACTGGCAAAACGGTCGAGGAGGCAACAGTGCTTGCCCTCGAGCAACTTGGAGTGGCCGAAGATGAAGCAGAGATCGAGGTCCTGGAGTCGGCGAAAGCTGGGCTGTTCGGACGGGTACGGGGGGAATCTCGGATCCGCGCTCGGGTGCGGCCGTTAACTCCTCGCACAAAGAACGAAGAACGAGGTCGGGGACGCCCCCGCACCGCTCGTTCGGCCGAAGGTGAACCATTGGAACGTTCGGCGCCGTCATCCACGTCGCGCCCTCCCCGGCGCAAACCCGCGCCCCGCGCCGAGCGGGGCGAAGGGGGCGAACCGGCGGACCAGTCGGTGATCGATGCCGGAAGGGCGTTCCTTGAGGGCTTGCTTGTCGCCTTTGGTGTGTCAGCCACGGTGACGACGGGCGAGCAAGGTCCTTACACCGAATTCCGGGTCGAGGGTGACCCCGCCGGACTTGGCGTCCTCATCGGACCGAAAGCGCAGACCCTGCAGGCTGTCCAGGAGCTTCTTCGCACGGTGATCTATCACCGGGTGGGAGAGTCCTCCGTGCGCGTGCTGCTCGACGTAGCAGGATACCGGGAACGCCGGCGGGTGGCACTCGAAGCGTTCACCCGCAAGGTTGCGGCGGAAGTGGCAGAACTCGGCGAACGGCGGGTATTGGAGCCGATGAGCGCCATGGACCGTAAGGTCGTCCATGACACGGCGGGAACACTTGCCGGTATTGTCAGCCAATCTGAAGGTGAAGACCCGTATCGACGAGTCGTGCTCGCTCCGGCGTGATGGAGCACGAGATCTCCGTCAGCCCCGACGGAGAACAGTTGACCGGGGTATCCGCCGGTGTCGCCAATGCCCTCGCTCAGGCGAGGGCATTCGGCTATCTGGGCCCCGGCCCCCTGCAAAGACATGTCGATCACGCTCGAGGATTTGCCGATGTCCTCGCGTCAGCGGGGATTGGCGGTCCCGACAGTGAATTTTGTGCCCTCGACCTGGGTTCCGGTGGCGGCATTCCGGGACTCGTGCTAATGGAGTGGTGGGCCAACTCTCAATGGACGTTTGTTGATAGTAACCAGCGGCGGATGAAGACGCTGGTCGAGATTCTCGATGTTCTGGCATTCGCCACCAGGGCCTCGGTGCGCGTCGGGCGAGCCGAGGAGATCGGCCACGACCGGGAGCTTCGATCCTCGTTCGATACCGTCGTGGCCCGCGGGTTTGCCGGCCCGGCGGTGACGGCTGAGTGTGGCTCAGGCTTTCTTCGACTTGGTGGCGTTTTGGTCGTCTCTGAACCACCAGGGGTCGAAGAACGTTGGCCGGAGAGCGGACTGAGTCGCTTGGGTCTTCGTCAGCAACGAGTGGACCGAGGTGACTTCAGATTCTTTGTCGCCAGGCAGGAGCGTCTTACGCCGGCAAGGTATCCACGACAAATAGGCGTTCCCGCCAAGCTGCCCCTTTTTTAAGCCATTGAGTTGCTCGTCGCCGGATAGGGTGCCGGACAGCAAACTGACCGAGTAGTTCCACGTGAAACATTCGACGACCCTTATCCGAGCCTTATGTGTCGGTTGATGTCTAGCTGAGGGGGCGACGATAGCGAAGCGCTCAGTTCTACGCGGCGAGGATTTCTCGAGGGTCCTTGACCCCAGCCTCGATAAGCGGCACGATGGCTGCGGTGTTTCACGTGAAACGCTAAGGATCGAGTGATGCGGTCCCCCTTCTTGTCGACCATGAGGTCCAGATGTCTGCCGATTCGGCCCCCAATCAGCCGATCTTTTTTCGACCATTCCCCCGCATTGCCGCACTCGCCAATCAGAAGGGTGGCGTTGGGAAGACTACGACCGCAGTGAATTTGGCTGCGTCGCTGGCCGATATGGAGTACCGGGTGCTAGTCATCGACCTTGATCCGCAGGGAAACGCCACGACAGCGCTCGGAGTCAACGCCCGGACGCTGAACTCATCGGTGTACGATGTGCTTCTCCGTGATACTCCGATGGAGGATGCTGTTGAGGCGACGGCCACGAAGAATCTGTTCGTCGTACCCACCACCATTGACTTGGCGGGCGCAGAAATCGAACTCGTCCCGGCCTTCAGTCGGGAGCTTCGCCTCAAGCGAGCGATCGATCGTGTGGTGGAGGACTTCGACTTTGTCTTCATTGACTGTCCGCCCAGTCTGGGCCTCCTAACGGTAAACGCCCTTGCTGCGGCGACGGAGGTGATCGTTCCGATTCAGTGCGAGTACTTTGCCCTCGAAGGGCTGGGTCAGCTTATTCGCAACGTCAACCTGGTGCAATCAAACCTCAATCCCAAGCTTGAGATCAGCGCCATCATTCTCACCATGTACGACGCCAGGACCAAACTGGCCGACCAGGTGATCAAAGAGGTAAAGGCCCACTTCGGTGAACGGGTGTGTCGGAACGTCGTGCCGCGGAGCGTCCGACTCTCCGAAGCGCCTTCGTTTGGACAACCAATTACGACGTTTGACCCTGCCTCCCGAGGGGCCATTGCCTACCGGGGCTTAGCAAAGGAGATCAGTGGTGGTGCGCCAAAGCGGACTAGGTAGAGGGCTCGGAGCCCTGATTCCCCAGGGACCCGGCGGATCTTCCGCCAACGACATGAGGGCCGCGGGCGACAGCCACGCACAGCCGGACGGGGTCCTGTTCGTAGAGATCCCGGTCGTGGCGATTCGACCAAATGCGTTTCAACCGCGCCAGTCGTTTGCCGATGATGACCTCGCCAGCCTCACAGCTTCGATCGCCGAGATCGGCGTGCTCCAGCCGGTCCTCGTTCGTCCAACCGGCGAGAATCAATTTGAACTTATCGCCGGTGAACGACGATGGAGGGCAGCCCAGCGCGCGGGGCTACTCACTATCCCAGCCATCGTCCGGGCGACCGAAGACACCCAAGCGCTAGAGCAGGCGCTCGTGGAGAATCTCCATCGGGTTGACCTCAATGCGATTGAAGAGGCAGCGGCGTATCAACAACTCATTGACGACTTCTCGTTCACGCACGACGAGGTCGCCAAACGCGTTGGCCGCAGTCGCGCCGCGGTGTCGAACACCCTTCGGCTCCTGCAGCTCACCCCGGCCATTCAACGACTCATTATGGAGTCGCAGATTTCCGCCGGTCATGCTCGGGCGCTGCTTGGCACGACGGATAAAGCCTTCCAGGAGACGCAGGCGCGTCGCATTGTCGCCGAAGGCCTGAGCGTTCGAGCGATCGAGGAGGCGGTTCGACTGCGTGAAGGCAAACGGTCGGTTCCCCCGGCTCCTCGGGCTTCGGATACGGGTCCTTCAGCCTCAGCTTCTTCATCGGGGAAGTCATCCGCAGTTCGGCCGGCCAGCCTGCTGGAGTTGGAGTCGATGCTCGCTGAGGTGTTAGCTACCAGGGTGGCAATCGACCTTCCTGATGGCCGCAAAGGCCGGATGTTGATTGACTTCGCCGATGTGGCCGATCTCGAGCGGATCTCGCGCTTGATTGCCACGTCAACACATCTGGCATCGTCGGCCGACGCGAGTTAAGGCTCACGTGTGTTGCGCAATGGGTGAGTGGTCCGGACGCGACCGATCCCGGACGAGGTCCGGGATCAGTTCGGCGCGACTCGCCGCAAATGCGGGATAGTCGGGTCGTTAGGTTCGTTAGAGATGAGGATCGAGATCGGCCATCATCTGCATCTTGCCCTTCGCCCCCACCATGCGGTGCGCCAGTTCGCCGTCTTTGAAGAGCAGGAGGGTGGGGATGCTCATGACGCCGAACCGCTGAGCAGCGTCCGGGTGCTCATCGATGTTCAGTTTGGCAATGGTGACCCGACCGGCTTGCTCTGTGGCAATTTCTTCCAGTACCGGGGCGATCATTTTGCATGGGCCGCACCATTCGGCCCAGAAGTCGACGAGGATCGGCGTTGTGGCCGAACCGACTATCTCGTCAAAGGTGCTGTCGGACAACGTGACAATGCCTGAGGCCATTTCGGGTACTCGTTTCTTTTTACTTAGGTGGTGCAATGAATCGAAGGGATGCGATGGGCGAGCGACCGCTATTTCCGAGAAAGGGCCTCTGTACAGACCTCTGACGCACTACGAGAGGTGCAGGCTCTCGAGGTATCGCTCGGTATCTATCGCCGCAGTACAGCCCGATCCAGCGGCAGTAATTGCTTGGCGATAGGTGTGATCTTGTACGTCGCCACAACCAAATACGCCGTCCACGTTGGTGCGCGATGACTTGCCCTCGGTGATCAGGTAGCCAGCGTCGTCCATGGTGAGCTGACCCTTGAACAGGTCGGTGTTGGGAATGTGCCCGATGGCGACGAACAAACCGGTTACCGCCAAGGTGGTGCGCTCGCCCGTCTGGAGATTTTCCAGGACGGCGCCTTCCAGTTTGTGTTCGCCGACGAGATCGACCACGTGGCTGTTCCAAGCGAATTCGATCTTGGGGTTGGCCATGGCCCGCTCAGCCATAATCTTCGAGGCACGGAGGGTGTCGCGGCGATGGACCACGGTGACCTTCGAGGCGAACTTCGTGAGGAACATCGCCTCCTCCATGGCGGAGTCCCCGCCCCCCACCACGGCGATCTCCTGTCCACGGAAGAAAAACCCATCGCAGGTGGCGCAGGTGGAAAGACCGTGTCCGAGGAGCCGTGGCTCAGACTCCAGGCCGAGCATGAGCGCCCGGGCTCCGGTCGAGACGATAACGCTGTTGGCGTGAAAAGTTTCCTCCCCCACGGAAACGACGAACGGACGTTCGTCAAAACTGATCGAGGTGACCTTCGCCGTGAGGAACTCCGCACCAAAACGGGCGGCCTGCGCCCGCATGGTGGTCATGAGTTCAGGACCTTGGATACCGTGCTCAAATCCCGGGAAGTTTTCCACCTCGGTGGTGAGCATGAGTTGTCCGCCCGGTTGATCTCCGGTGGAGGAAATTTCCCCCTCAATGACGAGAGGGGCAAGACTCGCGCGGGCGGTGTAGATCGCTGCGGTCAGGCCTGCGGGACCTGAGCCGATGATGATGACATTGCGAACAGTTGTTGACACGGCGGACTTCTCCTGGAGTTGGTGCGAGCGGCGATCGAGGCCAAAGCGTCGGAAATCCGATCGTCCGACGATTCTTCTATTTCGAGACGTATCGCTTACGCCATACCAACAGGCCGAGCAACGAGAAGATTCCCCCGAGGATGGCGTCGGCCAACCATGCCCGACCGCCCACCAGGTTGGTGAGTCCGCGTACGGCCCCGATGGTGACGAGGAGCAGGACAGCGACGCCCAGGCCAGCCATAAGCAGCCCATAGACCAGCCCGCGGGCCACCGCCCGAAGTGGCTGAGTGGTTCTTGACGAAATGGATTGGACAATCCCTTCGAGTTCGTCGACGAGTTGTGTTGCCCAATCTCCGGTTGCCTGGCGCTCTTCGCTCACACCGGGGAGCGTACTGGGCCATCGGCGCCCGCGAAGTCAGGTCTCCGTCCACGGGAGGGGGAGCGGCCCGCTCAGCGAGGGAGCGAGGTCGCCGAGTTGGTGGCGGGTGGCGCGAATGCAGTGGAGGCCGACGACCGTTGCCCGATGACAGCGCAGGTTATTGCGTCGACGACGATGTCGTTCCCCGCCGCCGCCGCCGTGGCTTCAGCCGTTCGCACGATCACCACCGGCCGCCCGGCGATCGTGGCCGTCGCCCGTCGATCACCGACAACCGCTGGACAGCTGTTCGCCGTACCGAGCTCCCCGGCCGATGTGGCTGCCGAGGCTGGCGAAGCGGTGGCAGGACTGGATTTTCCTTGACCAGCGACGTTGGTGGC
This sequence comes from Acidimicrobiia bacterium, assembly GCA_043775075.1. Lineage (GTDB taxonomy): Bacteria > Actinomycetota > Acidimicrobiia > Acidimicrobiales > JANYDT01 > JANLQX01. The sequence continues at coordinate 6,468 of JAYVSS010000175.1, read as the reverse complement.
GGGGCCCACCGCACTGGCGGCGGAAGGGGTCACGACCATCGTGGCGAACCGATCAAGAGCGTCGTTGGCCGTGAGGAACGCTCCGAGGTCCACCTCCGAAGGCGGGACCGCGGGAGCAACCACGGCGGGCACGGTATGCGCGCCGGCGACGATGGCACTTTCCTCGTCCGCCTTGGCACCGTCATTGGTTCCCGCCACTGCGCGGCCGACCGCAGCCTTCGATTCTGCGGTGCCCGTGACCCCCGTGGCGGGGAGCGCGTTATCGGCGAACACGCTGGTGGTGCCGCTCTTTGTTTCCCCCGCCGGGACCGATTCGGCCGCCGCGTTGGCAGCACTGCGGTTAAGAGAGGCGACGGTGGTTGTGATCGGCGATCGGATTGCTCCCTTTTGTGTCGCGCTCGGTCGGAATCCGACCACCAGTCCGCCGCCGATCACGAGAGCGGCGACAGCTGCCGCTAGCGTCCACCGGCGCGCCAGAATGCCCGTTCCAGCTGTGCCCAACGACGCTCCAGACCGCAACAGACGTCCTCGTTCGGGGCTCCGGGAACCGACCCCCGTGGATATCACGGGCTCTTGACCGGGCGATGCCACCAGCGCCACGGCAGCATGGCGAACCCGTCCAGCAAGTCCCGATGCAACCCACGAGTCGCCGGCCGACACCGACACGAGGGCATCGGAGACGCGGCCCATGAGCGTGCCCCGGCGGGCGTTGCATACCGAGCATTGCTGCAGGTGGACCCAGGCATTGGTGACGAGGGACGGGGAAAATTTGTCGTCCGGTCGCCGATCGTGTTCGAGGTCGGCCACGAGGTCGCGCACCATGGACTCGTCCGTCATGTCGCCGAGGAGCAGCAACATCACGTCGGTGGGGTGGTCGCCGGGCGGTGGAAAGTCAGTCGACATGTATTCCTTTTGGACGACTCTCCGGGCGCTCGCGGTTCCCGAATGCCCCGTGACCGGCGGCACTGGCCTCCGTCAGCGGGTCGTCGACGGATTGTCCGAGGACAGGCGCCAGCGCAGCACGAGCGCGGGCGATGCGTGAACGAACCGTGCCTCCGGGGATTTTGAGGACTTCGGCGATCTCGGCGTAATCGAGCCCGCACAGGTCCCGCAGGACTAGCGCCGCCCGCCAATCCGGGGGGAGGGTGGCGAGGGCTCGGTCGATATCGACGCGGGCTTCGACGTCGCTCGGCCCGACCGTGGGGGATCCGGCACTGGTCAGGGGGCGGGTACTGGCGGCGAGATGCAATCCGTCGTCGTCGGTCGGCATCGGTCGACGATGGCGTCGTCGGAGTTCGTCGAGCGAGGCGTTAGTCGCCACGCGGTATGCCCAGGTGGAAAACGAACTGGTGCCGTCGAATCGTCCTATCCCACGAGCGATGGCCATCAAGGCTTCCTGCGTGGCGTCCGCCGCGTCGGCGGCGTTTCCGGTAACTCGGCGGCACACGCCGGCGATGCGATCGTGATGGCGGCGCAGGAGTGCGTCGAGAGCATTGCGTTCGCCGCGCTGGGCGGCGGCAATGAGGACGACATCGGGCTCGTCTCGGTATCGGCGTTCAGCCATAAACCCGGAGCTCGCTGATGGCCGCCTTGAATTTGGCCCCCCGCCTAGGGCCGAGATCCCTGATCCAAAACAGGACGTATCGACCGCTCGACGGCGTTAGCGGCCGCGAGAAGTTCCCCATTTCGGCGTTGGAAATCGATCCGATGGGCACGCCCCATTCGGCCAGGGTGGCCGGCGACCTCGGAGAAATGTAGACGTCGGCACTCCACCCTTTGTCGTACGAGCTGCCGGCGAGCGATCGGACCAGTTCGTCATTGCCGAGGTCGAGGATGAGTCCGATCCCGTCGCGTCCATCGAGGTTGCGGCTGTCATAGCCGTCGCTCTCCCATGCCGTGGCCGGCTTGCCGTCAATGGCCAGGGGGGCCAGGTCGTCGTTTTCGAAACCGTTACCCGGGGGTGGATCGAACACCCTGATCCCGGCCAGGGTGAGCGCTGATGGAATTGGCGGACGACGTTGATCGGCAGCTACGACCCCTCCGATCACCCCACCCACGATGGCGATGATGGCCACGAGCAGGCGCAGCACCAGGCTGGCGCCCCGCGTGCCGTCGGTTGGGGCTGGCGTCGTGTTACGGGTACCGGGCGAGGTGTTCGTCCGGCGATCCGCCGTGGCCTCGGCGTAACGGCGGGTGGCGGTGGCCATTCGGGTATCGTCGTCGGAAGCGCCATGCCCATCTGTGCGCCCAGCTGTGGGCCCATCAGGGAGCCCAGCCCGGCGAGTTGGACGAGAGCGTACGCCCGCGGGTGGAGTGGCGTCATCGGCGGACCGAGCGACGAGCGCAACGGCATCGTCGGCCGCCAGATCGAGGCCGACCAACGCCTGGGCAAAGACCGTCCCGTCCGCCGGCCGGCCAATGGGATCTTTCGAAAGGGCGGCGAGGATCAAGACTTCGAGACCGCGCGGGATACCGGCTCGGAGTGAGCGTGGCGCCGGGGGAGCGTCTTTTACGTGCTGCATCGCCGTGGCCATGTCGTTGCGACCGACGAACGGCGGCCGGCCGCACACCAGTTCATAGAGCACCACACCAAGGGCGTAGACATCAGAACGAGCGTCGATCTCGTGGCCCTCAACCTGCTCCGGAGAGAGGTATTTGGCCGTCCCGAGTATGGCCCCGGCCTGGGTCAGATCCTCACCGGTCCGATCGGTGCCCTCGATGACCTTGGCGATCCCAAAGTCCACGACTTTTACCATCCCGCGGTCGGTGAGCAGGATGTTTGCCGGCTTGACGTCGCGGTGAACAAGGCCCTGACGATGGGCGTAGCCGAGGCCCTTGGCGGCCTCGCTGACGATCCATACGGCTTGACTCATTGGGACACCGCGCTGGGAGACGACCCGGATGGATTCGCCTCGAAGAAGTTCCATCACGATGAATGCCCGGGGCAGGCCGGACCCGGGTCGACCGACGGGGATGGCGTCGATGCCGGTATCAAAGACGGCGACGACGTTGGGATGCGAGAGCCGGGCCACGGCGCGCGCCTCACGATGGAAGCGGGAGACGAATCCGGCATCGTCGGCGAGGTGCGAATGCAACAGCTTCAACGCCACGCTGCGGTCGAGGGTGGCATCGACTCCTTCCCAGACTTCGGCCATCCCGCCGCGGGCGATGGGCCGCGTCAGGCGGTACCGGCCGCCGAGCACGTCGCCGATGGCCGCCGTCGTACTCGAAGCGCCGGGAGCGGCCCCGGTGGCGGCGTTTAGGTCGGGTCGACCGGCAACGTTCGGGCGAAGGCCGTCACCTTCGCTGTCATCCCAGATGGTGCACCGGCGCTGTGCTCGAGGTGCCCGTAATGGTCCTGGTGCCCGTAATGGTCCTCGTGCCCGTTCGGCCCATTGGGCCCATTGCCGAACGCGTCACGTGCTTCATTAGATCGCTGGCGGGGCGGTTCATCACGCGGCTCATACTCAGCCAACCAGGTATGTCAGTCCCATCACGCGGGGCCCGCTATGGGTGCCGATAATCGCCCCGATTTGACCAAGGGAGATGGATTCGCGTGGGAAGTGGGTACTGAGCAAATCGAGCATGGCGTCAACGTCGGTGGCGTCGCCGTGACGAAGGGACAGGTCGCTGATGGTTCCGTGCGCCGCCAGGTCGGCCTTAGCAATATCGGCCAATGCGGCGAGCGCTTTTGCCCGAGTGCGCTGCTTCCCGGCTTCGACCACGGCGCCGGAGCTGACGTCGATGAGGGGTTTGATGGAGAAGAGAGAACCGAGAAAGGCCTGGGCCCCGCCAATTCGCCCGCCCTTTTTAAGGTTGTCGAGAGTATCGATGGCGGCCACGACTTTCGTCTTACCGATGCGCGCCCGAACGATGGATTCGACCTCGTCGATGGTGGCACCTTCGGCTGCTCGGGCGGCGGCGGCCACCGCCATCGATCCCAGGCCCGAGGTGATCGATAGGGAGTCGATGACTCGGACGTCGATCACGTCGGCCACGGCCTTGGCGGCCAGGACGGCGACCCCGTACGTCGCCGAAAGCTTGGATGAGAGGTTGATACACACGACGCCGGAGCAGCCGTCGGCGGCGGCTTGACGAAACGCCGCCTCGAATGCGCCGGGCGAGGGGGCCGCAGTTTCTGGAAGCGTTGCCGACGCCGCCACTTTGGCCCAGAACGATTGGGGAGTGAGGTCTCGTCGATCAACGAATTCCTGATCACCGAACCGCACCGTTAACGGCACGACGGAGATGGCGTAGTTAGCAGCCTGCTCGTCGGTGAGATCGGAGGACGAGTCAGTGACAATGCGCACGGCGGGAAAACGTTGCTCTTGGTCCATCAGGGCATCCTCAACTCATCGGGTGGGGCAAAACTCATGGGGTGGGGCGAAAGGCGTCTGCATGGTCGAACGCTCATCGAAGACGGCGACGGACGCTGTGGATCACCGATTCAATTTCTCTGATGCCGAGGAGGCGCCCGAGAACGACGTAGACGCTAACACCGAGGGTTGCCGCGATCCCGACCTCGAGGAGGGCAAACCGACCGCCAAGGGCGGCGTGGAGACCGCGGGCGGCGGCCCACACGAGGATGCCCATCGCCACGCTGGCGGCGGTAATGCGTTGGCTCACGGCGGTCAGGTCGCGGCCGTCGAGCCCGCCGGTCCGTCGGGCCACGTGATGCCCGGCGAGCACGACCGCCACGATGTACGCCAGCGCGAAGGCCGCCGCCAGTCCCTGGGCCCCGAAACCAAGGCGGACGAGGAGTCCGGCGAGGACGATATTGATGGCGTTTTCCACGCAATTGATGATGAACGTGGAGCGGGTATCGAGCATCGCCTTGCACGCGTTCATGAGGAGGAGGTACACGCTGAACGCCGGCAGGCCGACGATGAAGCACCGCAAGACGTCGGCGATGAGACGCGATTTCTCCGGCGTCAGGTCACCCACAACGAAGATACGCATGATCGATGGCGCCAGGGCAATGTAGCCAGCGGCGGCAGGCACGGTGATGGCCAGGATGGAACGAATCCCGCCGGTCAGGTGGCGTCGAAAGATCCCCCGTTGGCGATTGAGATAGGCCTCGGCCAACTCCGGCTGAAGGGCCGTCATCACAGACACGGCGAACACGCCGTGGGGAAGCAAGAAGAACGTGGTGTACGCCGTGGTGTAGGCGGTGAAGTCGCCCCGGCCGGGCAGTGCTCCGCTGACAAATTGCAGGGTGATCAGATTGGCGGCGACGTAGCCGAGCGTCCATCCGGATAGCCGGAGCATGCGCTGTACGGCCGGATGGCCGGGCTCCCAGTGCCATCGCACCCGGGCTCCACTGCGAATCCACGGAACGAACAACGCCACCCCCATCGCCACGACGCCAGCGGTGGTGCCGAGACCGAAGAGCAGCCGGCTCGGGACATCAGTGGCCACCGCCCGGAGGGTGGCCAGGGTGTCGGTGGTGCGCGCGGTTTTGTCGGGAACGAGGTTGACCACGAGGCGCCGGGCCCAGATCAGCACGATGATGACCACGAGGTTATTGAGCACCGGAGCAAGCATCGGGGCGAGGAACCGTCGACGGGCATTGAGCATGGCGGTGGCCACGGTGACGAACCCGTATACCGCGACCTGGGGCGCGAAGAGTCGTAATAGGTCGGTGCCGAGTTGGCGCTGCACCCCTTCGTCGGGGCGATGGAACACGATCCACATGAGCAGCGGGGCGGCGAGGAAAAGGACGACGACGGCCCCGACGAGGATGACGGTGACGAGCGAGATAATCGCGTCGATGCCGGTGGCGGGGGTGGTTGGCAGAGTTGCGGCGATGGTGGGCGGAGCGTCGATGCCGGTGGCGGGGCGGCGGGCGAGGTCGACGAAGAGCGGGACGAGGGTGGCGGAAAGGACCCCGCCTATGACCAGCTCGAAGAGCATGTTCGGGGTGTTATTGGCCTTGGTGTACGTCTCGGCTAGTGCGGTCGTTCCGAACCAAAAAAACACGATCGTTCGGGCCAATCCGGTGATGCGAGACGCCAACGTCCCTCCGGCCATGAGGGCCGTTGACTTTGCGATGCTCATGATCGGCGGCGAGTCTTGCCGAGCACGGACCCCGCGCCGCGCCGGGCCTTGCGTCCCCATCTGATCCACCATGCCAACAGCACGAGGAGCGAACCGACAGTGAGAGCCCCGCCCAGCCCGCTGATGGCGGTCGAGCGAAGCCGGTAACGCTGGGTGGCGAGGGGAAGGTCGGTGTCCGTGGTCAGCCGAGCGATGAACGAGAACGTGCCCGGTCCTCGTGTTTCGATGGCCACGGTGGTTTGGCCAACCCGCCCGGGCACGTCGATGGGTTGGCGGATTTCAGTGGTACCGATGGCATCAACCACGACCCCCGAATCGCGTAAACGTACAGATGAACTTCGGACGGCGACGTTGACCCGAATATGGCGACCGGTGGTGTTGATTACGCCAATTGGGATATTCGCCTGGCGA
>JAYVSS010000174.1:0-1708 GCA_043775075.1 Acidimicrobiia bacterium | reverse complement strand
GCGGCGACCGAGCTACGCCCAGCCTTGATGGCCAGGATCGGCTTGTCAACGGCCACCAGCGGGGCGATCTGGGCAAAGCGTTTCGGATTTCCGAACGATTCGAGGTAGAGGACGATTTGGCGGGTGTTCGGGTCTTGGCCCCAATACTCCAGAAGGTCGTTGCCGCTCACGTCGGCCTTGTTCCCAACCGAGGCGAAACACGCCACGCCAAGCCCGCGCTGCGCGAGCCCTTCAACCAGGGCGATGCCAATGGCGCCAGACTGGGTCATCACGCTTACGGAACCCCGGGGGAGCGACGTGGACATGAACGTCGCATCCATCGAAACGTCGTCGGCGGTGTTGGCGATGCCGAGGCAATTGGGTCCGACGATCCGCATACCGCTGGCGTGGGCGATGGCCTGAACACGACGCTGAAGGGCCCGGCCGTCCTCGCCGAGCTCGGCGAAACCGGCGGAAATGATGACCAGCGAGCGAACGCCGACGGCGCCACATTGAGCCACGACGTCCTCGACCGCAGGGCCCGGAATGACAATCACGGCGAGATCCACTGGATAAGGCGCCTCAAGGATTGATGGCACAGCCATAAGCCCACATATTTCTGTTGTATGCAGACTTATTGGCATGATCGGTCCGGGAAACCCTGACGCCACCAGGTTGGCGATGATCTGGTGACCGGGGGTTCCCTGCTGATCGGACGCGCCGACTACGGCGATGGATTCAGGGTTGAAAAGTCGACGAATCGAATCGACGACCGACGAGTCCGCCGCTGCGTCAACGACGGAATCTGCGTCGGCTACCAATGTTCCGGTCATCGGAGATCGAAGACGACGCGGGCGTCGACTTCTCCGCTGAGGACGGCGTCGATACACGAGTTCACTTCGTCGAGTTGATGCACCTCTCGAACCACACGCGTGCGCCCCTGGGCATGCAATTCGAAGACCTCGGCGAGGTCCTTGCGGGTGCCAACGATCGACCCAATCACGGTGATGCCGTTGAGTACCGTTTCAAAGATCGGCAGCTCAAAAGTGTTGTCTTTGGGAAGGCTGACGAGAACCAATCGTCCGCCGCGCTTGAGTGAACGAAAGGCCTGTTCTATCGAATGCGGAGTGGCGGCCAAAACAATGGCTGCGTCGGCACCCCCGAGCTTTTGTAATTCAACGGCCGGATCAACCGCAGCGGCGTTGAACACATACGTTGCGCCGAGTTCCTTGGCCAGATCGAGCTTGGCGTCGAAGATGTCAACGGCGGCGACGCGTGCCCCGGCAATGACGGCGTATTGCATCGCCAGGTGACCGAGGCCGCCGATGCCGAACACTGCGCACAGATCGCTTTGGCGGACACCGGAACACTTCACCGCCTTGTACGTGGTCACACCGGCGCAGGTGAGCGGGGCGGCGTCGAATGGATCAACCCCGGCCGGCACGTGACCGACGTAGGCCGCGTTGGCGATGACGTATTCGGCGAAACCGCCATCCACTGAATAGCCGGTGTTCGATTGCGCGAGACAAAGTGTCTCCCAGCCGCCCACGCAGAACTCACACGTTCCGCAGGCGGAACCGAGCCACGGCACGGCCACGCGATCCCCCACCGAAACCGTCGAGACGCCCGGCCCGAGCGCCTCCACAAGACCGACACTTTCGTGCCCGGGGATAAACGGCGGCGAAGGCTTGACCGGCCATTCCCCACGCGCCGCGTGGATGTCGGTGTG
>JAYVSS010000173.1:0-14205 GCA_043775075.1 Acidimicrobiia bacterium | reverse complement strand
GAAGCGAGACAGCTAGACGAAGCGAGACAGCTAGGCCAGGGTGAGGTCGGGCCAGTCCTTGGTGATGGTCACAAGTTGGACTGGTTCACGCAACGATCGGGCAACGAGACGAATGGCCGGGAGATCGTCTCCGTCCGGGACCATCAATCGTCGGTGTACATACGATCTACCCAGATGCTCGGCGGTATCGGCGACAACAAACGGAGCATGGAGATCGACGCCGACGCTGCAGCCAATGATGATGGAGACACCGTCGATAGTTTCACCGACCGCGCATGCGGGAGAGGAGACTTTGAGGGCGGGCTCTTCCGTCGACGAGACCGGTCGAAGGGTGCGGCAATCAACGAGACCCGGCCGGGCACAGAGGAGATCACGCATCCATCGTTCACGAGAGAGCTGGTTGGCCGGGTGTGCGCCTCGACGCGCAGCACGGTGGGTTCGGACCGCAGCCACCGCCTCACGCAGCCCCACAGTTGCGTCGGCGGTCGCGCCGTACATCATTGATTGCGCCAGTCGGTCGTGACGGCCAACACCCACTTCAAGACGAGGCACACCATCTTCGGACTCGGAGGCAGAAACGGCCCGAGCGACTTCGAGACCCAGCACTTCGGCCCGTAACACCCCATGTTCGACCACCGCATCAGCGCCGCCGGCGACAATCGTGGCCGCCAGCAACATGGTGACGGCGTCGGGCGCGGGTAGAGGCAGAAACGGCGACGCTTCCATCGGGGCAACCGACCGATCGACAACCACGAACAGCGTCAGCGGCGACGCCAGCAATGCATTGCGACGAGCATCGGCGGGCGACGCCAGATCACACAGGACATTGAGCGTGTGGAGACCCTGACGTTCCCTCCAGACGACGGCGCCACCGAGCCAACCGTCGAGAAGCTGCTGCCCCGGCGCGCGGCTATCAAGGGGATCGACGTTGACCGTCTTCGGTGGAACCAACACCCAGCCAACGCCGGTCGTCTGGGCGACAAAACCGGCGGCGGCGGGGAAGGGCACAGCAACGAGCGTTGATGGATCAACGTTCCATTGCTCAATGATGAGCGCGCGTAGCTTCGCTTGGAGAAGCTGGGCGCGCTGCTGTGGCGAAAGCGCCATTACTACGTTTGCTTAGTTTCCGTGCTGCGGCGCCTTGGCTATTTCCATGAGGAACTCCGAGTTGGTCTTGGTGGTCTTTATCCGGTCCATCAACAACTCCAAGCCCGCTGCCCCTGAGCCGCCCTCCGCCAAGCCATTGAGCACACGGCGAAGCTTCCACACCACGTCCAACTCGAGCTTCTGGAAGAGCAGCTCCTCGTGACGGGTGGACGACTCATTCACGTTGATCGCCGGATAGATACGCTTTTCGGCCAGACGACGGTCCAGGCGGAGTTCCATGTTTCCCGTGCCCTTGAACTCCTCAAAGATGACGGTGTCCATGGTGGAGCCGGTTTCGACGAGTGCCGTGGCCAGGATCGTCAGCGAGCCACCTTCGTCGATATTGCGCGCGGCACCAAAAAACTTCTTCGGTGGATAGAGCGCACCGGTATCGATACCCCCGGACATGATGCGTCCGGTGGCTGGGGCGGCGAGGTTGTACGCCCGGGCCAGGCGGGTAATGCCGTCGAGAATGATGACGACGTCTTTGCCTTCTTCGACCAACCGCTTCGCCCGATCGAGAGCAAGCTCGGCCACGATCGTGTGTTCCTCTGCGGGCTTATCAAATGTGGAAGCGATCACTTCGCCCTGAACGTGACGACGCATGTCCGTGACTTCCTCCGGACGTTCGTCGATGAGCAGGACCATAAGGTGCACATCGGGATTGTTCATCTCGATCGACGACGCGATCTGCTTCATGATCGTGGTCTTGCCGGCCTTCGGCGGCGACACGATCAGACCTCGCTGGCCCTTGCCGATGGGCGACACGAGGTCGATAATGCGAGCCACCATGTTGCCGGGCTGGCCGGGCTGCTCGAGGCGCAGTTTGACGTCCGGGAACAGCGGTGTGAGATCTTCAAACTTCGGACGAAGCTTGGCCACGTCGGGATGATGTCCGTTGACCGTGTCGATATCGACGATGGCAGGAAACTTTTCCTGCGGCAGCGCCGGACGGTGCGAGCCAATCACCAGGTCGCCCTTACGCAGACCCGCCGCACGTACCCGGTTCACGGGGACGTACACGTCTTCGGGGCTCGGGAGGTAGCCGTTGGCCCGGATGTAGCCGTATCCCTGGTCGGCCAGATCGAGCAAACCGGTGATCGGGATGAGCTCGCCGGCGTAGGACTCGCTGGCCCGGTCGGCAAAGGCATCTCCCTGGGGAGTGACCTGACGATCTCGGTCGCGGCCACGACGGCGGCGCTTGCGACCGTTGCGGTCGGTCTCAAATTCCGAACCAGCGTTAAACGTGGACTGCTGCTGCGGGCCACGGTCCTGGCGCTCCGGCCGAGGTCCCCGGTCCGGACGGTCGGGACGCGGGCCTCGATCGCTGCGCGGGCCGTCGTTCCGGGGACGGTCAAACTCGGGACGGTCGGGTCGGTCACCGCGGTCGGGTCGGGGACCGTCGTTACGGGGCCCTCGATCTGGCCGGTCGGCCCGGTCCGGTCGATCGGCGAACTCGGGCCGCTCGGCACGATCCGGACGGGGACCGCGATCGGGTCGATCGCGGAAGCGATCGCGTCCGGGGCGACCACCGTCGGCCGGGACTTCGTCGAGCAGGTCGCTTGGCGTGGCCACGACGACGGCGGCGCCAGCAGAGCCAGCAGAGCCACCAGAACCGCCGGGACCACCGTCGGCCGGCTTGGCAGCAGCAAATGCCCACGCCGCTTCATCGTCGTCGGCATAGGGTGCGGCGGCACCCTTAGGCGTGTCCGCTTCGGCGAACGGGTCAAACAACGTTGACGATAGGCGAGCACCACGGCCCGGTTTCGGACCGCGACGCGGACCGTCGGGGCGCGTCGTCGCCGTGGCGCGGGGTGCGGACTCCGGCGACGCCGGGAGCTCGGGCCTGACAGCGGCCGCGACTTCGGGGGGAGCGAACTCGACCCCCATCACGTCGGCCGAGCCAGCGGGTTTGCGGCCGCGCTTCGGCTTCGCATCGGCAGCGGGTGCCTCGACAACGCCTGCCGTCTTCAAAATTTGGTCAATCAAGGTCTCTTTTTTCGCTCGCCCGCTCGGCTTCATGCCGAGGGCGGTGGCGATGGTGGACAGCTCGTCGCGCTCTTTGCGCTCGAGGACTGACCGTTCCAGGGTGCCTTCCATCTGTTCTGTTGCCTCCACGCGCCGACTCGGCGCGGATGAGTCCGTGGGATACGGACGGGGTGAGATCGCCGCAGGCTGCTGTGGTTTCCGGGTTGGTCTGCGCCGACGGTGTTCTGCGGGCCTGACCGGACTCGACGCCATACAGCGGAGCAGTCTTGGGGAGATCGTTGAGGGCGTGTTGCCGCTCAACAACCATCACGATAGCGGGTGTTCGCGCCCAGGACGAATCACCCGTCACTTTTCTGGGTGTCGGTGCGTTCTTGGGTGGCTGGGCGGTCAGATGTGACCGCCGGGCGACCCAAAAAACGCTGGGCCACCCAAACACCCCGGGCGACCCAAAACGCCGGGCCGGCACCGCCGGTCAGTGATCGCAGATTTTGGAGATGTAGGCCTGGACCTCGGCGATGGAGTTTCCCAGTTCGACGACTCGTTGGGGTTTTTGCTCAAGGCCGACGGTCGCCGGTGGTCGGGGTGCTTCGAAGCCGAGCGCCTCCACGATGGTCTCGCCGAACTTCACCGGGAGGGCGGTTTCCAGGCACAGGACCGGCGTCGTACGGTCCGCACGGAATTCGAGGGCGACTTTGACGCCGTCGGCAGTGTGGGGATCGATCACCACACCGGTCTTCGAATAGACCGACCGAATGGTGTCCAAACGGTTGGCGTGGGTGCTCGTCCCGGCGGAGATGGCGTAGTCCCCGGTAGCCCGACGATCTTCGGCCCCGCTCAGATCAAACGATCCGGTGGTTTTCAGAGCTTCGTAGAGCTGTCGGGTGCGCTCGCCGTCTCGACCGGTGACGTCGTAGACATACCGCTCAAAGTTCGATGCCTTGGAGATATCCATCGACGGGCTCGACGTGGCATGGACCTCCCCCGAAGACCTCGGTCGATAGACGCCGGTGCGAAAGAACTCGGCGAGCACATCGTTTTCGTTGGTACCGAGGATGAGTTGGCGAATCGGGAGGCCCATCCGCCGGGCCACATGGCCGGCGAAGATGTTGCCGAAGTTGCCCGACGGTACGGCGAACGACACCTGATCGACGGGACCGCTCGACGCGGCGAAATACCCCTTGGCGTAGTACACAACCTGCGCCACGACGCGAGCCCAGTTAATCGAGTTGACCGTACCGATCCGGTAGCGAGCCTTGAACTCGGCATCTTCTCCTACGGCCTTCACGATGTCCTGGCAGTCGTCGAACACCCCACGGATCGCCATGTTGTGAATGTTGTCGTCGAGCAAGGAGAACATCTGAGCGGCCTGGAAACGACTCGTTCGACCGAGCGGCGAAAGCATGAAGACCCGGACGCCTCGCTTGCCCTTGAGGGCGTACTCGGCGGCTCCCCCGGTGTCGCCACTGGTGGCGCCGAGCACGTTAAGCGACGAGCCGTCTCGCTCCAAGACGTATTCGAACATGTTGCCGAGCAGCTGCAGCGCCATGTCCTTGAACGCCAGGCTCGGGCCGTTGCTGGTTTGCAGTAACGAGAGACCGTCGAACAACGGCACCACCGGCGTGATCTCGCGAGAACCGAACACATCCTCTGTGTACGTACGGTCTACCAACGTACGTAAATCGTCCTCAGGAATATCATCCGCGAACATACGAAGAATGGCAAAGGCCAAGTCGGGGTAGGAGAAGCGTCGCATCTTCTCCCATTCCATTGACGACAGCACGGGGTAGGCCTCGGGGACGACGAGCCCACCATCGGGAGCGAGCCCCTCCAACAGGACGTCCACGAACGATCGCCGGTCCATGCCTCCGCGAGTCGACACGTAGCGCATCACGACTCTGATCCAATCACTCGAAGTACACTTACTACTCGGCGAACGGCACTCAGCGCTCGGAGTCCATCGAGACACGCCTCGACCGAGACCTCACGGGCCATGTGGGTGATGAAGATGATGCGGGCGGCATCGCCGAGGCCCTCTTGCTCCATCGAGCGGATCGACACGGAATGTTTACCGAATTCGTTGGCCACCGCAGCGAGCACACCAGGCTCATCAAGGACTTCAATCTGCAGATAGTAAGCAGACAGAAGATCTTCCCTGGGAGCGAAAACGGCAGGAGCAAATGAACCCAGGGTGGCATGCGTCCCCTTCCTCAGATTAACTGCAGCGTCGACCACGTCGCCGAGGACGGCGCTCGCCGTTGGCCCGCCACCGGCACCTCGTCCGTAGAACATGAGTTGGCCCACGCTGCGTCCTTCGACGAACACGGCATTGAACGAACCCCGCACGCTGGCCAGCGGATGGTCGAGCGGAACCATGGCCGGAAACACCCGCACGCTGAGCGCCCCGCCCACCTCGCTCGCTACCGCGAGGAGCTTGATCACGTGGTGCAACTTCGCCGCGTTGGCGATGTCGTCGGCGGTCACCCGGGAAATTCCCTCCGCCACCACATCGCTGCCCCGCACCGACCGTCCGAACGCGATGGTGGCAATGATCGACGCCTTCGCCGCAGCGTCGTGGCCCTCCACGTCGGCTGTGGGATCGGCCTCGGCGAATCCCAACGCTTGAGCTTCGGCCAGGGCATCGGCATACGATGCCCCGGCTTCGGTCATACGGGAGAGGATGTAGTTCGTCGTGCCGTTGACGATGCCGATCACGCGTGTCACGTCCTCGCCGATCAGCGATTCGCGCAGCGGCCGTATCAACGGGATACCGCCGGCCACCGCGGCTTCGAAGAGCAGGTCCACGCCAGCAGCATCGGCGGCGCTGAACAATTCGGGCGACGCCGCCGCCAGAAGAGCCTTGTTCCCCGTGACGACCGGCTTGCCATTAGCGATAGCGGCGAGCACCAGTTCGCGGGTTCCGTCGATCCCGCCCATCAATTCGACGACGACATCCACGTCGTCGGCTTTGACCACCATCGACGCGTCGTCGGTGAGGAGCGCCGCATCGATCCCCGGTCGATCCTTGGTCAAACTGGACACGGCGATGCGGGTCACCAAGAGCGTGATGCCGGTGCGAGCGGTGATCGCTTCAGCTCGCTCACGGAGCAGGACAACGAGCGCCGAGCCAACCGTGCCTGCGCCGAGCAAACCGAGGCGGATCACCCCGCCGTCGAGGCTGTGTTTCGCAGGGTCAGACGACTTCGGTTTCACGAACGGGCGAGCCTACTGGCGCCGGTGCATGACCTGACGGCCCCTTTTGGCTCTGCTGGCGAGCAGTCGGCATCAACGATGGCGGAGCCAACGATCGCTTACCGGTTGGCCGGCTCCGGTGCCGGGCGCAACAGCGCAGCGGATTGCTCGCTCACGTTGCTCACGTTGCTCACGTTGGGCGGGCTCGGCACCTGAGGTCGAACATCGCGAAATTGTGGGAACTCTGCTTCGATACGAGCGTCAGCCAGCCAGTCGTCGGTCTTGTGCCTGGCTCCCACGCGATGAAATTCGGTCGTTCGCCGGGCCGAGGGCAGCGACGCTGATGGGGGTGACCCAGACACGTCGGGGACACCGTCGTCGTCGAGCCAGTGCCACGCCGCCACATCGACCACATCAACCATATCGACCACGTTGACCCGGGCCTGCCGCTTGGCCACCGTAACGACCGGGACTGCTACGGCCGCAGGGACGACGGCGGGGACGCTGGCGTTGACGACCGCGGTGGGCCTCACCGTGTCGACCGGGGCATCGGGCTCGTCATCATCGTCGCGGCGCGGCCACGCCACCCACATGACCAACGCGCCGATGAGGATGGCTGCAGCGGCCGGCGAACGAAGAAAGCCCAGGAACACTCCCGCCTTCGGAATCATCAGCCACTTCGCTCCGACGATGTCGGCGTCGGTAATGGTCCACGGGTCCACCGTCTTGTTGTTGTCACCCTGGGCCAACAGCGTTCCGTCGGGCAGGCGGGTGTGGAGGCGGTGCACCACCTCACGACCGTGACCCGTGTCGGTTCCAGGGATTTTGTAGACGACGATCTCGCCGACCTTGTACGCCGCTCGAACCTTCGTGATGACGAGATCACCGGTGTGGTATGTCCGTTCCATCGACCTGCCGGACACGATCGAGAAGCTCGTGACGCCACCGAATTGCACCGGCCATAAAAAGGCGATGACGGTGGCGAGCACGAGCCACGGGCCAAACACGGGGAAGAGTTCGATGAATCGTCGGCTCAGGGTACGACGCGGCCGGGACGGGCCGACGGCAATGGTTGGGCGCGGCCGGTCGATACGTGTTCGCTCCACGATCATGCGCTCTCGATACGAAAGTCGTTGAACGTCGACACCGTGTCGGTATCGGCCCAGAGACCAAAGCCCACATTGGGCCCGCCGTTGGGCGCGCAGCCGATGTCTTTGAACTTGCAGAGGTTGGCGCCCGCCAACGTCTCCGTCATGACCTGCGTTCCGTTCACGAACACCGTGATCACGGGCCCCACGGACGTAACTCTAAGTTCGAACGGTGTTGCCCGTGGGCCAATCCCCGTCGCTCCGGCGAGGAACACCCGCGTCGGCCCAAAGTATGTGTACAGGGTCAGCGTGCCGCCCGCGGCCTTGGTGTAGAGCAGCAGCATGTTGTCCGTGCCGTCGTCGTTGAACGTCACGCCAGGGGTCGGATTCCCACCAACGGGAGTGATGGTGACCACCAAGGATGCGTCCACGCCGGGTGCGTCGATCAAGGTGTTGGCATCGGCGTTGCTGGAACTGGCTTGCGCCGTGGTCCCGTTGGTGAGCCAGCTGCCGACTTCGGGTTTCCACAGGTTGGCACTCGGCGAATTCGACCCCTGGAGAGGATTCACCGTTCGCTCGAAATCGTCCCACGCATACACAGTCGGTGCCCCGCTATTGGCGGTCACCATATTCACGGTGACATCCTCGCTCGACACGTCGATGTTGGCGGCAAATGCCGTTCCCGCGCTCGCCAAGACGGCCATTGCCCCTAGCGCCCAGAGGACGCGGCGGCGAGGCCTCCGGTTTGGCGGAGGCCTCGCAATCACAGGATGTTCGGTTGCTGTCACACACTTCATAGCGGGAACCTTCGGAGGGGAACCCTCGTTCTCTTACTGCTACCCAGCGATCACAATTGCAGCGCCGGTAATGAGGGCTGCATCAAGCATCGGCACGTAGGTCACGGTGGCTGAAGTAGTACCCACCGGAAGGGTGAGTACAGCGATCGTGCGGGCACCGAGCGACGCCCCGGTTGACCGTTTGACCGTGATCTGGAGCCGCTTCCCATTGCAGGCGTTGTTGATGCCCTTAATGGTCGCAGCCGACGTTCGGTAACGGCCGGTTGGCGCGTTATAGGCGTTGGTGTACGCCACGGTCACCCCGTCGGTGTCGCAACTGGCAATGAGCGTGGTGCCGGCGCCGAGCTTGTTCCCGGTGAGGGTCAGGCTCGATGCGCTCGATAAGGCGAGGCCGACCGCCCCGACGCTGAGCGTCAGGGCGATCAGCGCCCGACTACTCGAGCGCCGAAAG
The DNA here is from genome assembly GCA_043775075.1 of Acidimicrobiia bacterium. Lineage (GTDB taxonomy): Bacteria > Actinomycetota > Acidimicrobiia > Acidimicrobiales > JANYDT01 > JANLQX01. The sequence continues at coordinate 5,545 of JAYVSS010000173.1, read as the reverse complement.
CGGCGGGTGGGCATATGCCCTCAGCGTCAGTCAGCGATGACGACAGCAGCGCCGACGACGGCGGTGGCGTCAATGAATGCCGGACCAGCGAAGTTGACCGTGACCGTCGAGTCGGCAGTGATCGGCACGCCGACCGGGATCGCCGCGACGGTGCCGTTACCGAGCGGGGCCCCAAGCGAGTCCTTCAGCGTGATTGAAATGGCCTTGCCGACACAGGCCGGAGCGATGCCGCTAACGGTGACGGAGCTCGTACGGTACGCGCCCGGACCCTGGGGGATGGGGTTGACAGCTGCAGCAACGTACGTGTGTCCGTACTTCAGCGCGACGCCGTCGGTGTCGCAGCTGGCGATGAGCGTGGTGCCGGCGCCGAGGGTGTTGCCGGTGACGGCGAGGCTGGCGGCGGAGGCGAGGATTCCGCCACCGACCGTGAGGCCAAGAAGTGCCGCAACGACGGCGCGACGAGTATTGCGGGAAAGCTTGCGGGACATGGAGGGGTCCTTATGTTGGAGGGGTGGATACTGCGCCAACTCCTTCGACATTGAGCTAGAGAGGACCTGAGGAGTCCTGATGGGTTTGAGTTGAATGGCCCACCCAAACCTCTCCGATTACGGAGTTTGACCAGGTAATTCTGGGCCAAACGGCCCACTCGGGCTCTACAGCGAATCGAACCTTAGTAAGTCCTCATATGTTTCTCGACGGACCACAACTCGAGCCAAGCCATCGTGCACGAACACCACCGCCGGGCGGGGCACCTTGTTGTAGTTCGAGGCCATGGAGTGACCGTATGCCCCGGTGACGGGGGTGCACAGAATGTCACCTACGGTGAGATCGTCGGGAACCCAGGCCTCGGGAATGAGGATGTCTCCGGTTTCGCAGTGCTTTCCCACCAAACGGATCGCCTTGCTTCGTTCGGCGAGGCCATTGCGGGGCAGAAACGCCTCATACCCGGCCCCGTAGAGCGCGGGGCGCGGATTGTCGCTCATTCCGCCGTCTACCGCAACATACGTTCGAATGTCAGGCAGGTCTTTGATGGTGCCCACCCGGTACAACGTGACCGCGGCCGCCGCCACGATGGCCCGACCGGGTTCTCCACTGACCCGAACGCTGCTCGGCACTCCCGCTTCATGCGCCGCCCGTTTGATGGCCTCGCCCCACTCGCCAATTGTCGGAGCGTCGTCGTCCTGCAGATACGGTACGCCGAGGCCGCCACCGACGACGAGCTCGGGCAGTCCCAGCGGGTTGAAGAACGGGGCAATGGCCTCCACCACCTTGACGAACGAATCGACGGCAAACACCTGCGACCCGACGTGAGCATGCACGCCCACCAGCTCCACGCCGCTGCCCTCAGCCCGGCATCGCGCCACCGCCTCGGCCGCCGCCCCCGACTTGATAGAAAATCCGAACTTCACGTCTTCATGGCCGGTGGCGATGAATTCGTGGGTGTGCGCTTCAACGCCGGGGGTGAGGCGAAGCAACACCTTGGGACGGGGATGGCCAAATCCGGCGAGCCGGGCCAGGCGATCGAGTTCGTCGAACGAGTCCACAACGATCCGGCCGATCCCCCGCTCCAACGCGTAGGTGAGCTCCGCCGTGGACTTGTTGTTGCCGTGCATGACTAACCGATTCGCCGGTACTCCGGCGCGCAGGGCGACAAACGCTTCGCCGGCCGACGCTACGTCGAGGTGCATCCCCTCGTCGTGGGCGAGCTTGGCCATCGCCGCGCAGAGGAAAGCCTTCGATGCGTAGGCCACGCCGTGGCCGAACGCCCACACGGCATCTTGACACCGGCGGCGGAGGTGGTACTCGTCGTAGACGAAAAGCGGGGTCCCGAACTCCTCGGCCAGACCAACGAGGTCCCGACCGCCAATAAGGGTGGAACCGTCCTCAGCGAAGGTGGTGGTGAGCGAAAGAAGGTGATGCGAAATCGGCGCGGCCATGATGCCAAGAGCCTAGGGCGAGGGGGCCGATTTCGATTTCTCAAGAAAATCAAGGAACTATCAAGAATTAATTGACGAGATTCAAAGAGAATCAAGACGCTCTCAATAGATACTCAAGAGTGCGCCCATCATCTTTTGTACGACCGATTGCGCACCGAAGCACTTGGCATGACCACACCAAGGACTGCCACTCCTGCCCTAACAGCAGAGCAGGATGCCCTATTGCACGAACATCTTCCACTCGTTGGATTTATGGTCAATGACCTCCTCCGGCGTGTCCCGAATTATATTCAACGCAATGACTTGAACTCGGCGGCAATGCTTGGGTTGTTGCAAGCGGTGCGGGCGTTCGATTCCACCCGTGAAGCGAAGTTCGCCACCTTCGCTCGGGTCCGCATTCAGGGTGCACTGCTCGATGAGCTGCGCTCGAAGGACTGGGCGTCTCGCGGTGTCCGCCAGCAGGCCCGTCATCTCGAAGCGGCGTCGGAGGCTCTCGCTGGCAAACTTGGCCGGGCGCCGACCCCCGAAGAGGTCGAACGGTCGGCCGGCGCCAGCAAGGGCCAACTTCATCGCCTGAAAGCCGATGTCCACCGGGCCACTGTGCTCAGCCTGGACGGCGCACCCACCGACACCAACCGCAATCCGCTCGACGTTCTCGCCATGCATCAGGACCACCTGGACCCGGCCGAGCAACTTGAGCGCCGTGAGTCACAGGCTTATGTGCGAGATGCCGTCGCCAATCTTCCCGAGCGCCTTCGCCACGTCATCGTCGGCTACTTCATCGAAGAGCGTCCTATGGCCGAACTGGCTCAGGAACTCGGGGTCACGGAGTCCCGGATCTCCCATATGCGCTCCGAAGCCCTTTCGCTCATGGCCGAAGCAATCCGTTCCGCCACCGGCGAGGCGCTCGAAGGCGCTCCGGTTGAAACCGGCGTGGCCCAGCGCCGTCGTAGTGCCTACTGCGCCGCGGTGGCCGCCACGTCGGACTTTCGCAGCCGCCTCGTCCGTTCGTCGCAATGGACCGACGAGGTCGGCACTTCCCGAGGTACCGCCACCGCCTAAGCGGTCCGGGCCATTCCCACCAAAGCACGTCGTGAAATTCCTCATCGTCGACAACGATCGAGTGATGCGCCTCTTGATACGTCGAGTACTTCGCCAAGCGGGGCAAGATGCAAGCAGCATCAACTTGCACAACCGATGACGCAGCTTTGGCGCCAATTATCTGGTGGGTCCTGACGAAACCTTTCACCATAGACTCGTAGTAGCAGGTCCTCGTGGCGATCGGTTGACCGTCTACCGGATGAGGGGAGCCGAACTCGCCACGACGTACCGATTGCGGCCGGTGGTTTTGGCTTGATACATCGCAGCGTCCGCTTTGCGAACAAGCTCGAGTGAATCGGTAGCGGCATTTTCACACACGGCGATGCCGATTGAAACCGTCTGACGGTGGTCTTCTGGCAGCACGTTGGCGCAACGCTCCGGGGTCTTTTCCAGCAGACGCCGAGCGAGCGCTTCGGCCCCGTAGGCATTGGTTGACGGACACACGATCAGAAACTCTTCGCCCCCCCAACGGGCCGCCACGTCATAGCCGCGGATGACATCTTCAATGGCCGCAGCGAATGACTTCAGGACCTGATCGCCGATCTCGTGCCCGTAGGTGTCGTTGACCGATTTGAATTTGTCCAGATCCATCATGAAAACGGCATAGGCCTCGCCCGTTCGCTTCGCCCGGGCGGTCGCCTGAGTTAATGCTCGCGACGCCCGGCGACGATTTCCCACCCCGGTGAGTTCGTCGGTCTCTACCTCGGCCAGCAGCCGAGCGGTTTGTTCCACCCGGCCGAGCGCTGTCCACAGCCGGTCGGCGATCGATTCGAACTTCGAGTCCGAAGGGGCCCCCGATGGGCCCCAATACACAGTGAGGCTGAGCGAGCCGTCCCGGTCGACTGGACCAATACGCTGCGAGGTGAACTCATCGATTGGCATCGTGGTAGTCGGACTAGATTCGATCAACATGGGGCCACCAAAGCGAGGGAATTCCACCAAGAGGCTGGCCGCCTTAGCGCCCGGGAGTGACGCAAGTTTAAGGGCGATTTCGTTGAGGTCATCCTCTTCGTAATTGTCCGAAATAGATCCAATAAGGGCAAGCGTCTCCGTGGTGGCAGCAGCGCGTCGGAGTCGTTCGGCGTCGGCCAATACTCCGAGCATCGAAGACAGCTGGTCGGCCGCAAGCGGGAGAAACCCAGCCTCGACGAGCGAGGTCGGCGAACCGGCGATCCCGAGAAAACCAATGGGGATGCCAGGATCCGATCCGAAGATCGGGGCGGTGAGAAAGTCCTGCGAACCGGCTAATTCGGCACGCTCGAACACCTCGTCGTGGTCGGGCCCCGGCCAGTTGCCTGTTGAGGAGCACACCGGCGCAAGGTCGGGCACCTCGAAGACGAGGACTGAGCCGTCGATCGGCGCACACTGGGCAAACGTGGACACCGCGGCGTCGGCAAATGCGGACAGGCTGAGGCGAGCGGCGCCGAGTTTGGAGAGCTCTAAAAGGGTATTCGAAACGAGCAACGCGGTCAGCATGGCACCGTGATCCGAGGCCGGGTCCTGGAGCGATGTCAGCGCTCCGGCTTGGCTGCGATCGAGATCGGCAAGCGCACGCGAAGCGCTGCCCAGGCGCAACGGCATCGACACCGCGCCCCGATTGGGGGCGACCGACGGACGCGGTGAGTATTTAGTCAGGCTCACGGCGTCTGCCCCGCGAGTTTCACGATGCGGTTAACCCGCCGGTCAATATCGCCGAGGATCCGTTCAGGGCTCTCGCTCGCCAGGCCGAGCGCCTTGAGCGCTGCAGCCGGCGAAGAGAATTCGGGCCGCGGTCCCGGAGTCTCGGCGCCGACAACCACCGTTCCGAGCCTCTGACCGCCCCACACGGCGCGGGCCAAGCCATCGGTAAGTGCCTCGGGGCTGGCGTGATGCCAGCGGACGGCGCGGACGAGGCGATCCGGAAAGAACCAGCGTTCCAACTGGTCGGCACCAACGTCGGTGTGATTTCGACCGAAGAGAACCTGCTCTTGTTCGAGAAGCGAACGATTGCCCGTCACCAAGCGAGCGGCTACGTCGCCGTGCATTTTCGGGTCCGAACGAAACAGAATGAGGTCACCGAGATCGTGGAGGAGGCCGGCGGTGAAGGCTTCGTCGGCGTTCACGCCGAGCGCGTCAGCAACCACGGCACTCGCTGCCGCCGTCGCCACCGATCGAACCCAAAATCCCTCAGGGCAGCCAACGTCGCCGGGTCCGAGAACCAGGGCCGCAGTACGGCAGGCGGCGATCGACTCAACCGCTGACGAGCCGAGGATGACCATGGCCTGGCGAACTGTAGACACCCGCCGCATCTGGCGAAGGTGGGGAGCATTGGCGGCATGCATGATCGCCGCCGTGAGCGCCGGATCGATCTCGACGAGTTGGGTGAGCTCGGCGCCGCCGTCGTTGGTCAGCTCTCGAAGAACCGCGCTGGCAATAAGCGGCTGGCTGGGCAGGGGACCGGTCTGACGGACCACTGCGATGCTCATCAAACGGCCCTTCGTCGGGGGAATAGCCACGTTGACAGGGCA
>JAYVSS010000172.1:0-15686 GCA_043775075.1 Acidimicrobiia bacterium | reverse complement strand
CAGCGGCTCGGCAGGCGGAGAAGATCGCTGTGCTCCTCGATGGGAAGGACGTCCGCAAGGTCATCGCCGTGCCAGGCAAGCTCGTCAACTTTGTCGTCGTCGGGTAGCAGCGGATCTATCCAAAGGACCCGAGACAAGATAACTGGCGCGAAAGTTACGTCATCAGTCCAGCAAGCATGCCCTGGCGTCCCGCCAGCAATCTCGTCACGGGCCCTAAGACCAATCTGATCCATTTGGATGGCGTTGGTGAGCACTACGTTTGTGCCCGTGAAACGTTCGATCCTGCTTGCTCCTGCCCTGGTCTTCACCGCCATCGTTGTCACCTCCTGCGCCCAGAAGACCGTCGCCACCCCGGCGACCATCATCGACGACACCTCAATCGGCTACGCCACGGCGCCGACCGAGGCGCCAGTGACTACAGCACCCGTCGTTACTGTGCCGTTGGCGGCCCCCAAGGACCCGAAGGACTGCCCGGCTACTGACGGCTCGGCTCGGCAAAAGCGGGTGTTCAAGATGGAACCGCCGCTGTGCATCGACGTCAAGAAAACCTACGCGGCCGAAATGGTCACCTCGGAGGGCACGATGACCTTCGACCTGCTCGCTTCTCGTGCCCCCCGCACGGTGAACTCGTTCGTGTACCTGGCCCGCCAAAAGTACTTCGACGGCCTGAATTTTCACCGTGTGGTGAAGGATTTCGTGTTCCAGGGTGGCGACCCGAAAGGCGACGGGAGCGGCGGTCCGGGGTATTCATTCGCTGATGAGTTGCCGAAGGCAGGCGACTACAAGGTTGGTTCGTTGGTGATGGCCAACTCCGGTCCGAATACCAACGGCAGCCAGTTCTTCGTGATTACCGGCCCGCAGGGTGTTGCGCTGCCGCCGCAGTATGCCTACTTCGGTCAGCTTGAGGTCGGAAAGGGCGAAGACGTGATCAAGAAAGTTGACGCGCTAGCCGGGGCCAGCGACGGTCCCCCCACCAAGCCGGTCACGATCACCAAGGTGACGATCACCGAGAAGTAGGTCGAAGCGCTCTCACTGGTCCACAGCATGCAGCAGTCGATGCGGGTCAGTTGTAACGAAATCGGCCGCCCCGCGGTCCGATAGAGGTGCAAATTGGAACACCACATCGTCACCTCCGAACGCTGACCGAGCGCTTCGTCGAATCCGCCCACCTCGGTACTCTCACCGTGTATCAGGGTGACGCCAGCGAGACCGTCTCATGGGCTCAGGTTCATGCCGACGCTCTGGTGGTTGCAGCCAATCTGCGTGAGCGTGGGTACGGCGTGGGGACGCACGTTTCGGTGTTGGGTCCCACGTCTCGGCGTCTAATAACTGCATTGCGGGCGATCTGGTTGATGGGCGGGTGCACGATTGTCCTTCCGCTTCCGATGCGCCTTGGTTCGCTCGATGAGTTCACCGAGCAAACGCGGGCCCGCATCCTCAATGCCGACACATCGGTCGTCTTGGTGGACCCCGACTTCGCACCGTTCTTCCCCTCAGAAGCGGGCGATCCGCCAATGTTGGCGCTCGATGACGAACTCTTCGCCGAACGCACTGACGCCGCGGCCTTCGAGGTTCCCCACGTCGACCCTTCAAGCCTCGCCATCCTGCAATTCACCAGCGGTTCAACATCGGCGCCCAAAGGCGTCATGCTGCCCCACGATGTGGTGTGCTCGAATCTCGACGCCATCGCCCAGGCCTGTCAACTGCAGCGCGTGACCGACGTCGCCGTCTCGTGGCTGCCGCTTTATCACGACCTCGGATTGATTGGGCTCCTCCTCGTACCGATGACCACGGGTACGGCGCTTGTCACGTGCGGACCTCAGGATTTTCTCGCCGCTCCAAGCCGCTGGATGCAGCGCATAAGCGCCCATCGTGGGTCGATCACTGCCGGTCCGAACTTCTCGTATGTCTTGGCAGCGCGGGCGATGGGGCGGGGCGAGGATCTGGATCTGTCCACGCTGCGCTTCGCCCTCAATGGGGCCGAGCCGGTCGATCCAGCGTCGGTCGCCAATTTCGTTGCTGCCGGTGCCCGTCATGGGATGCCGGCGGGCTGTGTGTTTCCGGCCTTCGGAATGGCCGAGACCGCCGTCGCCGCAGCGATGGGTCCGCTGATGCGAGGCATGGCGCTGGACACTGTTGACCTGGCGGCCCTCGAAACAGAGAATTTCGCCGCACCAGCGACGGCCGGCGATCCCCGGGCACGATCGTTCGTCAAGCTCGGCGGGGCGATTGAAGGGCTCGAGCTGCGCATCGTCGACGCCGTGGATGGTCGGACGTTGGTGGAACGTGAGGTGGGGGAACTGGAGCTTCGAGGCACGAGCGTGACGACCGGCTACTACAAGCGGCCCGAGGCGACGGCGGCGTCGTTTGGCGAAGACGGCTGGATGCGGACCGGCGATCTGGCCTACATGGTGGACGGCGAGCTGGTTGTCTGCGGTCGAAAGAAAGACGTGATCATCGTTGGTGGCCGGAACGTCTGGCCGGAAGACATTGAGCGAGCAGTGAACGATGTACCCGGTGTCCGACCGGGCAACGTGATTGCCTTTGGCGTTGAGGGGCGATTCGGGAAGGAAGGAATTGTGGTGGTAGCCGAGACGAAGGCCGGCGACGATGCCGCGCTCGAGGAACTCCGCGCATCGGTGTCGTCGCGGGTGCGCGAAGCGATTGGTTTGCCAGCCAACGATATTGCGTTGATCGGAGCCGGCACCATGCCGAAGACATCGTCGGGAAAACTTCAACGCTCGGAGTGCAAGGCCCGCTATCTCAACGGAACGCTGACGCCCGTAGCGGTATAGGCGGTGGCGCTCACCGTCACGCCGGTCGCCGGAGCTACTGCGAGGACTTCGCCGCTTTCGCCGTCATCGTAGTTTTGCGGGCCGACGTGATGGTGATGGGTCGGCCCGCACTCGGGCCGGCTGCCGGGTCAACACGAAAGCCCCAGCGAAGAATCCCGGCCGACGATGCAACCGAGGCCTCGTACGTGGATCCAGGCAACAACGGAAACCGCGGAACGATTACGACGGCGTTCTTCTGGCGCAGCAGGCCACGGACAAGGTCCTGCGCTTGTGCGTCGGGGTTGACGTAGCGCTGGTCGATAAGGCACGACGGCACCACGACCCCATCGACACGCAACTCGGCCGACGACGACGTTACCGGTTCGGGGAACAGGGCGAGCAGTGGAAGTCCGGTGGGCGCAGCGTAGCCCGGACAAGACGTGAGGGGATCAGGGACTTCGGCAGTGAAATCGGTCAACGGGACTGAGGTTCCGTCGCCGGGGAACGTGATTGGGCGATCAATGCGGACCTTGGGGCCGACGCCACGAAGAACATCGAGGGCGGCGGCCCCGTCTACGGGAAGGCGGCCAGATTGGCGGGCTTCGCCGTACGCCGACCGCTGAAAGCGCGGTTCGAACAGGTGCACAGCGTGAAACGGGGCGCGAACCCATTCGGCGATCACGCTGCTTTCCGTCGGTACGGCCGAGTAACTCCACGCGATCACCACAGACGAGCCGCCAGCTTTCGCCCCTTCGGCGGTGGCGCCCGGGCGATTCGGATCCTGCTGATGGCTAACCGCCCCCAGCTCAACGAGGTAGTTGCTGTGTTCGCGTAGTCCCTCAACCCATACCGGGTTCTCAACGATGGCTGGAAGGCCCACGTTGGCCCTCCAGATGTTCAGCGAACGCAGCCACGGGGCGACCGTCTCCTGGGCACGCGACGGGACGGGAGCGAAGGCAACAACGACAGCGAGTCCGACGGCTCCGAGAAGAGGCCGGGCGCGACGAAGCGCGGGTAGTTGAAACGTCATTCATACCCAGTTTGCCCCAAAATCAGACATGGGGCGCAACGCAGAGCGTTTCCGCTGGTCACAGTGCGTGAAGTGTTAGGAAGTTTTGAGGTCGGCGAGCACTTCGTCCCACACGCCCGCCGCGGCTTGGTACGGCGCATAAAAACTGATCCGGTCAACGTCGCTGCCGCAGCGAGCTCTGATAGCGGAGCCGACCTGCGCGGGTTCGGCGACAACGGAAAATGCAGCGAGTACTTCGTCGTCCAATAACTGGCCCATTTCGATCCATTTACCCTGCTTGGATAGGGTATTAAGCTCGGTTTGCAATTCTCCCCAGCCGTGCAATTCGAGCACACCGCGATAGGCCGGCGTGGATCCGTAGAACGCAATCTGGGCTTTGACGCAGGTCTTGGCGACGGCCATTTCGGCATCGTCGCGACCGGTAGCAATGAACAATGGAAGGCTGATCTCGATGTCTTGGCGGTGGCGCCCGGCCTTATCGAGTCCCCGCTCAAGAGCGGGAAGGGTGACCTCGCGCAGGTACCGATCCGTGGTGAAACCGTGGGCGAGGAATCCGTCGCACGTCTCGCCTGCCGCCTCGGTCATCAGCTCACCCACGCCGGCGAGGAAGACCTTCGGAACCCCGTGGGGGTTGGGCCCGGGGTTGAAGAAAGGGTTCATCAACGTGTGGGTGTAAAAATCTCCTCGGAACTCAAGCTTGGTTCCCTCGTTCCAGCATGACCAAATGTGGCGCATGGCCAAAATGAACTCGCGCATGCGAGGGGCAGGGCTCGACCAAGGCATGGAGAAACGCTTCTCAATATGGGGCTTAATTTGGCTTCCCAATCCGAGCACGAAGCGTCCGCCCGAGAGCGCGTGGAGATCGTTGGCCACCACGGCCGTGGTCATTGGATTGCGAGCAAAAGCCACGGCGATCGATGTGCCGACCATGACATCGGTTGTTCCCTGGATTGCCATCTGACACAACAGGAACGGATCGTGGTTCGTTTCCGGGATCCACACGCCGTCGTATCCGGCAGCCTCGGAGCGCCGGGCTCCCTCGGTCGTTTCGGTCCAGTTTCCGCTTGCGCCACCATCAATTTTCATGTCGGCGACGGTAGCAAGAGTCCCGTCGTTGGACGAACTCGGATCGTTGTTCGCTTACGCGCCGATCAAGGCGCGATGCGTACCAGCGTGCGTCCGCGGACGTGTCCGGCCCGGATGTCGGTCAACGCCGCCTCCAGTCCGGCCAGGTCGGTTTCCACGGCGATCGACTCGGCCAGTCCGTGCGGTTTGAGGTCCGTGCCACATCGCCGCCAAATTTCGGCGCGGGTAATCATGTCGACGTTGACGGAGTCGATGCCAAGCAGGGCAACGCCCCGAAGAATGAAGGGGAACACCGTGGTGGGAACGGTGCCGCCGCCGGTCATGCCCGACGCGGCCACGGCGCCGCCGTGACGGAGTTGGCGAATCACGGTGGCCAGCGTCGTTCCTCCCACGCAATCAATGGCGCCCGCCCAGCGTTCTCTTTCCATCGGGCGACCGGAGTCGTTGGCCAATTCGTGGCGATCGATGACCGCCGTGGCGCCGAGGGCCTTGAGGTATTCGTGCTCGTTCGACTTCCCGGTTGAGGCCACGACCTCGAAGCCGCGTTGGGCCAACATCGCCACTGCGGTAGACCCGACGCCTCCGCTGGCGCCGGTCACCACGACCGGTCCGGCGTCGGCTTTGAGGCCAAATTGCTCGAGAGCATGGACCGACTGGGCGGCGGTGAATCCGGCTGTCCCAATCGTCATCGCCTCCTTGAGTGTTAGGCCCATCGGGCGGGCAAGAACCTGAGCGGCCGGGAGTCGACAGAAGTGGGCGTACGCTCCGTGACGGGCGACGCCGATGTCGTACCCATGAGCGATGACTTCATCACCGACGGCAAACGCCGTTGAGCCGTCTACGGCGACGACGACTCCGCCGACATCGACTCCGGGGACGAGGGGACTGATTCGCGCCACCGACCCGTCGGCCAATGTGGCCAGCGCATCCTTGTAGTTGACGCTCGACCACAGAACATTGACCGTGATCTCGCCCTCGGGGAGGTCGGAACAGGCCAGCTCTCCGAGGCCCCGAACGACGATCGGTTTCCCTTCGTCGTCCGTTCCCTTGGTGGCGAGGAACGCAGGGAACGAGGGCGGCACGACGGTCATGAGTTCGACCGTAGTGCCGCCCTCGGACGGTAACGGAAATGCTTACTGCTCGCGCAGGAACTTCTCGAGCTCCGCGGCAAGTTCGTCTCCACTGGGGAGATCTCCGAGATCGCCGCCAGCCATACCGAATCGACCCGGCCTCATCAAGCCCTCCGCACCGATCTGCTCCTCTAACCGACGGACCATGTCCATATGCTCAGGGTTGTTCCGCACGAGTTGGTCAATCTGGGCGTTGGCCTGGGTGCCAGCGTTGCGAATCTCCACCGTGTCGATGACCAGTCCGGTTATCCGGGCCAAAGTGTCCAGTAGTGCGGCGGCGGCAGCAGGAAACGGCATCGCGCCGGCGTAGTGCGGCACGCGAGCCCACAGACCGACGGCCGGTCGACCGGCTTCAGCAAACGCACGTTCGATGGCGGCTTGGACGCCACCCGGAATATCCATCGTGGCTTCGAGGTACCCCACTTCGTCGGCGAGCGCCTGGGTCGTCGCGGTGGAGCTGATGGACACGGGGCGAGTGTGCGGCGCAGCGGCCGGGAATGCCCCGAATCCAACGCACAGGCGAACATCGAGTTGCTCGACGATTTCCATAAGTGCGCGGATGAATGCATTCCACCTCATGTCCGGCTCGGGTCCGGTCAAAACGAGGAGATCCTGCCCGGCCGAGTCTCGACCATGGCGAAGCTGCAGACGGGGCCAGGTCAGTTCGGTGTTCACGCCATTCACGAGCCGCATCGTTGGCCGGCGAGCACGTTGGTCAAGCAGTTCGTCGGTCTCGAAGCGAAGCAGGCGGTTGGTGCGAATTTGCTGTTTCAAAGTGCCCATCGCCGTGGCGGCGGCATACCCCGCCTCGATCCATCCCTCCAAAGCCACCACCAACACGGGATCCTTGAGGCCAGTGGGAATCGGATTTTCCCAAATCACCAGTTCGTTCATACCAATCCCTCCAGGGTGTCTGCTGCGGTTTGCGCCAGCAGGGGTACCTGCATCTCCAACGCCTTCCAGTCGTAGCCATCATCGCCCATCGCCCCCGCTTTGTATCGGGCGTAAACACCGTCGAGGATGCAGGCGAGCTTCCAATAGCCGAAGGCCACGTAGGCATCGAGATCGCGCAAATCGCGCCCGGTTCGCTGGGCGTAGCGGGTGCGCAACGCCTGTCGGCCCAAGAATCCGTGGGCCGAACTAGCGGCCGCCCCGAGCGGCGGATGGGGATCGTCGGGCTCGGGCCAAAACACCAGCAGTAGCCCAATATCGGCAAGGGGATCGCCGAGGGTGCACAACTCCCAATCGAGAACGGCGATCACCCGGCCGTCGTTGTTGACCATGGTGTTGTCGAGGCGATAGTCCCCGTGGACCACGCTTGTGACGCGTTGCTCGGGGAGTTTCGAAAGCAGTGCATCGTGAACACGCCCAATTGCGGGGATCGCGTACGTCGTCGATTGTTCGAACTGTGAATGCCAGCGGCGGAGTTGACGCTCGACGTAGCCACCGCGTCGACCCAGCGAACCCAGACCGATGGCGTCTACATCGAGACTGTGGAGATCGGCCAGAACGTCAACGATTGACTCACTCGCCCGGACCTTGGCGTCGTCGGTCAAAAGGCGAGCGTCGTCGGCGTTCCGGAGTACGAGACCGTCGACAAAGGCCATGACATAAAATGGACGATCGCTGACGAGCGGATCGTCGCAGAATCCGAGTGGCGTAGCGACGGGCACGGTGGTGGGTTCCAACGCCGAGATGATGCGAAATTCCCTGGCCATGTCATGCGCAGACGGCAGGAGATGGCCAAGCGGCGGTCGTCGCAACACGAACCGGCGGCCGACGGCATCGGTGACGATGTAGGTGAGGTTTGATCGACCGCCGGCGACGGGCGCAAAGGTCAACGGTCCGGTAACTGCATCAATGTGGTCAAGGAACCACTGAGTGACCTTGGCGCTACTGATCCCGGCGGGATCGGTGCCGCGGTCTTGCTTCGCCCGATCTTCGGTGGGTGCGTCGAGGCCAGGAGCCAGGGCGGTATTTGAGGGAGGCGATGCGGTCATGAGCCCCACCAAAGTAAGCGAGATCGGCCAGCATTGCGGCGTTCGGGCCCACTCTTCTCGGCGTACCGTGGGTACCCGCCGTTTCGTGTTCGAGGAGCCACCCCCATGTACGTCGATGTTACCGACGCAACTTTCCAAACAGCCGTCATCGAACGTTCGATGCAGGTGCCCGTTGTCGTTGACCTGTGGGCGCCGTGGTGCGGTCCTTGTCGAACGCTCGGACCACTCATCGAACGGGTCATCGACGCCACCGCAGGAGCGGTGATTCTCACTAAAGTCAACGTCGACGACAACCCTCGCGTATCGACCACGTTTCAGGTGCAGTCGATCCCTGCGGTGTTTGCGGTGTCACAGGGAAAGGTCGTGGACTCCTTCGTCGGGGCCATTCCCGAAGCCCAAATCAAGCTCTGGGTGACCCGGCTGGCTCCCGCCCAGTCGGCCACGGACGCACTCATCGACGACGCGTTGTTGACGAACGACGAGGCGAAGTTTCGTGAGGCCTTGTCAGTCGAACCGGGAAATGCTCGCGGGATTATTGGTTTGGCCCGCCTTCTCGTCGAACGCAGTTCGTTCGACGAAGCGCTAAGCCTTCTTGCTCGGATTCCCGAATCGACCGAGACCACCGAAATCGCTGCACGGGCACGGCTCGGGATCGCCGACTCTGGGGCTGGCGCCGACGTCCTCATGGAACTTGATGCGTTGCTGGACCAGGTCAAGGGCGACGATGAGGCTCGGCAAAAGTACGTCGATCTCCTCGCCACGCTGGGCGAGCACCCGGCGGTGGGCGACTACCGCCGCAAGCTCGCCGCCCGGTTGTTCTGACATCGCCTTTGATTTTCGATTTTCGTTGACGGGCGACATCACAGCGGTGAGGTAGGCGGTGCTATCGCCGAGCGGCCGTCCGCGGCGGATTGGCGCGTGGTCGGAACGTTTTTGTCCCACCCCGTCAGTAAGTTGAGCACCATCGCTTCCCCGGTGATGCAGTTCGTCCGTGCCCGTTGCACTCAGATCGGGCGTTGGACCGATTGGGCCGTCGGGCTTGAGGAGTGGCGATGTCAGCAGTCACGCATGGTGAAGCAACGATTGATTTTGGCCCGCTGCGGGCGGCGGCGGGCCTCGGCGCAGGGGGAGGCCCGAGTGTTACCGACGTACCATCGCCCCGCCTGGCTCGGCCACAATCACGTCCCTCTTGGGAGGACCGCGTCCGCCGGGTAGGTCGCAAAAGTTTGGCCCGGCTGCGGGTGGCGATTCCACCCCGCCGAGCAGCCGTGGTGCTCGGACTGTGTGCCGTGCTCGGAGTGGGTGCCGTCGGGGCAGCATCGCTGGGAAACGGTCGTCGACCAGCCAAGTCGGCGAACATGACGATGACGGCCACGTCAGGAGCTTCTCTGCCGCTGACGATGGCCTCAGCCCTGCCCGTCGCAGTTGGAATGCCTGCGCCAAATGGCGCGTCCGGGTTGGCCGTCAGTGCGCCTCCGGTTTCAGCCACGGTGCAGGCCGGTGCCGGGCCGGCACCGCTGACCGCAACCAGCGCCACTATAGTGATCCATGCCGCCGGGGCGGTACTGGCACCCGGCGTCTACCGGCTCCCCGACCCCAGCCGGGTCGACGATGTGATCATCGCCGCAGGAGGTTTGGCCGCCGACGCCGATCAGGACGTGTTGAACCGGGCGGCCCGGGTAGGCGACGGCGAGCGAGTTTTTGTTCCGCACAAAGGGCAGGTTTCGCCAACTGTGGTGGTCGGGGGTTCGGGGGCCGCGGCCAACGTTGGCGTGATGCCAGGCGGCGTATCCGGGGCGTCCGGTAATGCGGCGAATACGGAGGCCGATTCCGGTGCGATTGTCGACTTGAACGCCGCCTCAGCTGAGCAACTCGATACGTTGCCCGGAGTCGGCCCGGCGATTGCGTCGAGGATTATCGAGAAGCGCACCCGTCTCGGCCGATTCCGATCGGTCAACCAACTCCTCGATGTTCCGGGGATCGGCGACGCGAAGTTCAGCACGTTGCGGACCAAGGTCAAGGTCTGAGACCGAAGAAGTGGACCACGCTGAACGACGGGCGAAACAGCGAAACCGCGCCGATCACCGACGGCGCCACGTTCGGTGCGCTTCTGGTCATCGTCGGCGGGGTCCTCGTCCCCACGACGGCCGCGCTTGGTCTCCTGCTCGGTGCGGTTGGATTGATCGGTGTAGTCGGTTCCGCCCGCCCGTCCGGTGCCCGGGGTTCAGCCAGCAGGGGTCACAGAGTCTTCGGTCCCTTCGTGCTGACGATGCTGTTTATGGTTGCCGCGATACTGGCCGATCGGGCTCACTCCGGGCTCAGTGCTCCAACCGGTCCAATTGATGGCGTCACGGCGATTGTCCGAAGTGATCCCCGTCCGACAATCGGGGGCGACAGCGTCGAGCTCTCGTTCTCCGGCCATCGATGGAAGACGACCGTTCCGGCGAAGCTGGGTGGGCGAGATTGGGAACTCGGCGACGTGATCGTGGTGTCGGGTTCCACCGCCAGGTTCCCGGCCCGCTCGGCCTACCTGGACTCGCGTCACCTCGCTGGGCGTTTTCGCCTGCGGACGCTCCATGGGCGTCATCGCGGGGCCACGCTCTACCGGTGGGCGGGCGCTGTTCGACGCGCTTTGTTGCGCAGTGCCCGGGGTTTCGATGACACCGAACGGACTCTCTTCGCCGGCTTTGTTCTAGGTGATGTTCGGTCCGCCAGAGTCGAGCTGACAGACGACTTTCGGGCGTCCGGTCTGTCCCATCTGGTCGTGGTGTCAGGGCAAAATCTGGCATTTCTCCTGGCCGGTGTGCAACCAATGATCCGGCGCGTGGGCGCTCGTTGGCGTTGGGCGGCGCTGGTACTGCGTCTCGTGGTCATCGTTGGTTTCGTCTTTGTCGCCCGTTTTGAGCCGTCGGTACTCCGAGCGTCGGTCATGGCCACGATCTTGGTGGTGTCGAAGGCGATTGGACGACCTCAGCGGTTGTTCCGCGTGGTGTGCTTGTCGGTCAGTCTCCTTCTCCTTGTCGATCCACTGTTGATTCGATCGGTCGGTTTCGGACTGTCGGTCGGAGCCGTCGGAGGCATTGCCTGTTTCGCCGCGCCGTTTCGCCGACGCCTTGACCGCTTCGGTTTCCTCGCTACGCCCCTGTCGGTCACTCTTGCCGCTCAGATCGGTACCGCACCCCTTCTACTTTTGGTCTTCGACGGGGTGCCTGTGGTCAGCGTGATCGCCAATTTGGCGGTTCTTCCCCTAGCCGCGCCGATTATGGGCTGGGGCGTCGTCGCCGGCCTTCCGGCGGGCATGCTCGGCGCACAGGTCAGCGGATTGGTTCACCTACCCACCCGGCTGTTGCTCGATGCCATAGCCCTCCTGGCGCGGTGGTCAGCCGGTATGCCGCTCGGCTCAGTCCGACGGCACGATGTTTTGGTCTTGATCGCTGGGACGTTCGCCGCACTGTTGTGGTCGACGCTCGTTTCGCCGGAACCTCCCCACGGCATTCGCCAGCTCTCGCCTTGTATGTTCGTCTTTGCCCTTGGTCTCCCCACAATGGCGATAGGGGTCGGAATTATCCGCTCTGATCCAGTGGCGACCACAGGCAACTTCGGACGGTCGGTCGAATGGTTCGGAGCCGACCGCGTTGGTCCGAGCGTCAGAGTCGATGTCGTAGTTATTCATCACGGAGCTTCGGCCGCGCAGACCCTCCTTGAACTTCGACGCCGGCGTGTCGGTGCCGCCGGCTTAGTTGTGGTCGTGTCGGGAGGGCGACCGCAGGCCGAACTACTCCGGGCGCTCGCCCATCGAGTCGACGTGGGCATGGTCGTCTCGGCTCCCGGAATCGGGTCTCCACCGGCCGTTCGTTGGAAGCAGGCTCGGGAAGGACTGGTCCTTCGGTCGGGTCGAACGAGGGTCGAAGTTGGCGCCGTGCACGGTCGTCGGCTGGAGATCTCAGTGTCGGCGGTGGGGCGGTAGAAGGCTTGGGGGCGGACAAGGAGCGGATGAACTTCAGGCGAGCGGCGAATGCTCGATGCATCGGTAGTGTTAAGGTCCATGACGGTGGCCCCACCAGCTTCAGTGCTGCTTTGTAAAGGTGACGACGCGGTGCTGCTCGCGGACGCTGTGCGCGAACACGTTGGGCAGGCGCTTGGGGGGGAGGAACCAGCCTTCGCGCTTGCCGATTTTTCGAGCGAAGACTACGAAATCGCCGCGGTGGTCGATGCCGCGCAAACACCCCCAATGTTTTCGGCCCGGCGGGTGGTGATCGCTCGCAACGTCGGTCGATTTGCCAGCGCTGAGCTGGAACCGCTTCTCGATTACCTCGTTGGGCCGTTGGAGTCCACCACGCTGATCCTTGTTGCGGGGGGAGGACAGACGTCACGGAAACTACTCGACGCGGTCAAGAAGACAGGCGCAGTGATCGAAACCGGCGTGCCCTCGGGCAAAGGCCGTCAGCAGTGGTTCGCGGCCCGGGTGGAAGATGGGCCGGTTCGCCTGGACCAACGAGCACAGCAACGGCTCTCGGAGCATCTCGGCGATGACTTGGGACGCCTCTCCGGCATTCTCGAAGTTCTTGCCGCAGTGCATGGTCCTGGCGCTCGGGTGAGCGCCGATGACCTCGAGCCGTTTCTCGGCTCGGCCGGGAGCAGCGCACCGTGGGACCTCACCGACGCCATCGATCGCGGCGACGCCGCAGCGGCGTTAGGTCAGCTCCATCGCATGGTTGGTGCCGGGGAGCGCCATCCTCTGCAAATCATGTCGAGCCTGCACGCCCACGTGGGGAAAATGTTGCGGCTAGACGGATCGGGCGCTCGCGACGAAACCGAGGCAGCGGCACATCTCGGCATTAATGGAAGCACGTTTCCGGCAAAGAAGGCGTTGTCCCAGGCTCGCAAGCTGGGGACCGCAGGCATCGCTCGCGCCGTTCACATCCTGGCCGAAGCCGATCTCGACCTGCGCGGTCGGCGCGACCTCCCGGGAGACGTAGTCCTAGAGCTGGCAGTTGCTCGACTGAGCCGGCTTGGCGGAAGCCGAAGGTAGCAACGATCGGGTCAAGCTTGGTTGCTCAAGTCTCCCGACGCGAAAAGACCCCGCCGGAGCGGCGGGGTCTGCAACGAATGGCAGCGAGTTACTTGGCGGCAATCGAAGCGATGCGATGCATGAGCTTCGACTTGCGGTTGGCGGCTTGGTTTTTGTGAATGACGCCCTTGGTGGCGGCCTTGTCCAAGCGCTTAATGGCGAGACGGAGGGCCTCAGCGCTGGCTTCGGAGTCGGTAGCATCGGTGGCGGTGCGCAGGGCGGTTTTCACACGCGTTTTGACTTCGCTGCGGACGGCCTTATTGCGATCCTGACGCTTGGCGTTGGTGAGGATGCGCTTCTTTTGGCTCTTAATATTCGCCATGGCTAATCGAGTGTCCCAGAGAGTCGTGACCGCGGACGGTCGTTGAACGGCCCGGAGAGGCTAGCAGCCCGCGGCGTTGGCGCGATGCACTCGGTGGGACTCGGCGGGACTCGGTGGCGGAAACGAAGCATCGCCAGTGTTGGCTTCGCCCGGGGAGCGTCGCCTCCGAACAGAGCGCCGATAGGATCCTTCTCCACCCTTTTTCGAGGACTCTTTTTCCATGGACCGCTCCACGATCCGCAATCTTTCGGTCATCGCCCACATCGACCACGGGAAGTCGACCCTCTCTGACCGCATCCTGGAACTCACCGGGGCGGTGGAAAAACGGGATATGCGGGCCCAGTACCTCGACTCGATGGACATCGAGCGCGAACGGGGAATCACCATCAAGGCGCAAAACGTGCGCGTTGGTTGGACGTACAACAACATTGCTCACACCATCCATTTGATCGACACGCCCGGTCACGTGGACTTCGGCTACGAGGTCTCGCGCTCGTTGGCGGCGTGTGAGGGCGTGGTGTTAGTAGTCGACGCCGCCCAGGGCATTGAAGCCCAGACGCTGGCGAACTGCTATCTCGCCCTGGAAAGCGATCTCGAAATTGTTGCCTGTCTGAACAAGATCGACCTGCCCGCCGCCGACCCCGACCGTTATGCCGCCGAAATCGAAAAGGTCCTCGGAATCCCCGCCGAGTCCATTTTGCGGATCAGTGCGAAGACCGGGGTTGGCGTTCCGGCCCTTCTCGACGCGGTCTGCGAGCGGATTCCGGCCCCGCAAGGTGATCCCGATGCGCCGCTGCAGAGTCTGATCTTCGACTCGTATTACGACGCGTACCGCGGAGTGGTGAGCGCCATTCGGGTGAAGAACGGACGTATTCGCACCGGCGATCAGCTTTTCTATATGCACGCCCGGGGTCGCCATGACGCCGAGGAAATCGGTGTCCGCCTCCCGGTAAACACGCCGATCGCCGAACTCGGCCCGGGGGAAGTCGGCTATTTGATTGTCGGTATTAAGGACGTGGCGGAGGCGCGCTCGGGTGAGACGGTGACTCACTACGGAAAACAAGCTGAAGTGGCCCTTGACGGATACAAGCAACCTAAACCAATGGTGTTTTGTGGCTTGTTTCCCATTGATGGTGACGACTTTCCGCTGCTGCGTGAATCGTTAGAAAAGTTGAAACTCAACGATGCGTCGATATCCTATGAACCTGAATCTTCGGGAGCGCTTGGCTTCGGATTTCGTTGCGGCTACCTCGGCCTCCTGCATATGGAAATTGTTCGTGAGCGCCTGGAGCGGGAGTTCAATTTGGCCCTGATCGCCACCGCTCCGTCGGTGGCCTACCAGGTGACGACCACGAGCGGCGAAGTGATTCAGGTTGACTCCCCGTCAGCCATGCCGCCGGTCAATATGATTGAGAAGATCGAGGAGCCATTCTTTAAGGCTTCGATCCTCACGCCGACGGATTACACGGGGACGATCATGGAGCTCTGTCAGCACCGCCGTGGCGAAATGGTGAAGATGGACTACATCTCGGCGGAGCGGGTGGAGATGGTCTACCGCATCCCCTTGGCTGAAGTAGTGGTTGACTTCTTCGACTCGCTCAAGAGCCGGACCAAAGGGTATGCGTCCCTTGATTACGAGCCCGACTCCTACCGAGAATCGAATCTGGTCAAGCTCGACATCTTGCTCAACGGTGCTCCGGTAGATGCATTTTCCTCGATCATCCATCGGGCCAAGGCCGAGGAGTTCGGCCGCAAGATGTGCGCCAAACTTCGCGAACTTATTCCCCGACAAATGTTTGACGTGCCGATTCAGGCGGCGATCGGTGGTCGAATTGTGGCCCGCGAAACAGTCAAAGCACGCCGCAAAGATGTACTGGCAAAGTGTTATGGCGGCGACATCAGTCGCAAACGAAAATTACTGGAAAAGCAGAAGGAGGGTAAAAAGAAGATGAAGTCAATCGGACGCGTTGAGGTACCGCAGGAGGCCTTCATTAGCGCCCTCAAGCTCGAGGACTGAGCTGAGCCAAGTCACGGTCAGAGAACTTGATGTCACCGTGAGCGACCGGGCCTGATCTCGAAACGGTGATGTGCGAATACGTTTGTCGGTTCATTGGCGGGGGAGTCGACATCCGGCGAGACCCGCCATCGCCATGGTTGCGGTGGGTCACTTTGAAGTAAGTATCCGTAGGGCTGGCTGGAAAACGTTGACCCAAGTTAGCGGTCGCCGGTCATCGGTGAGCCCGAATCTGGGATAATTGAGCGTCGATTCAAAA